>CAZRTE010000039.1:10480-23181 GCA_964602945.1 uncultured Gaiellales bacterium | reverse complement strand
CCTCGCCGCCTGCCGCCGCTGCTCGCGGGCGATCTCCGCCTCGTCCGCGCGGACGAGCGATCCGGCCCGGACGACGTCCTCGCCGCCGACGACGAGCCGGTCGACCCGCTGCGGCCCCGCGAGCACGAGCTCGAAGACGGGATCGTCCGCGCCGCCGAACTCGAGGCCGTCGGTGCGCCAGACCGCGAAGTCGGCGCGCTTCCCGGGCTCGAGCGAGCCGAGGTCGTCCCGGCCGAGGACAGCCGCGCCTTCCCGTGTGGCGAGCTGGAGCGCCTCCCGGGCCGTCAGCGCCTTCGGGCCGCCGCGCAGCCGCGCCGCCAGCAGCGCCTGCTTGACCTCGAAGCCGAGGTCGCCGCGCTCGTTCGAGGCGGAGCCGTCGACGCCGAGCCCGACGTGCACCCCCGCGTCGAGGAGGTCGCGCACCGGCGCGATCCCGGAGCCGAGGCGTGCATTCGAGACGGGGCAGTGCGCCACGCCCGTTCCGCTCGCTGCGAAGCGGGCGACGTCGGCATCCGCCAGGTGGATGCAGTGCGCGCACCAGACGTCGTCGGCGAGCCAGCCCAGCGAGTCGAGGTACTCGGCGGGCCGGCAGCCGTATTGCGTGCGGCAGTACTCCACCTCGTCCGCAGTCTCGGCCAGATGGGTGTGCAGCCGCAACCCGAGAGCGCGCGCGAGCTCCGCCGACTCGCGCAGCAGATCCCCCGTCACCGAGAACGGGGAGCAGGGCGCGACCGCGATCTGCACCCGCTCGCCGTCCTGCAGGCCCGCGAGGCGCTCCGTGTCGGCGAGGATCGCGTCGATCGACTCCACGAGCGAGTCGGGCGGCAGGCCTCCGTCGGACTCGCCGAGGTCCATCGAGCCGCGCGAGGCGACGATGCGCACGCCGAGCTCGCGCGCAGCCTGCACCTCGGCCTCGATCAGGCCTTCGCGTCCGCGCGGGAAGACGTAGTGGTGGTCGAAGACGGTCGAGCAGCCCGAGAGCGCGAGCTCGGCGAGACCCGTCCGGGCCGCCGCGTACTCCGCCTCGGCGTCGATCCCGGCCCAGACCGGGTAGAGCTCGGTCAGCCACTCGAACAGCGTCGCCTCCTGGGCCCGCGCCCGCGTGAGCGTCTGGTAGAGGTGGTGATGGGTGTTGACGAGCCCCGGAGTGACGAGCGCTCCGTCGAGGTCGACGCTCTCGTCCACCTCCGCGGCAGGCGGCGCGTCCCGGCCGACGGCCTCGATCAGGCCGTCGCGCACGAGCAGCCAACCCGGGTCGAGCTCGTGGCCCTCGTCGTCCATCGTGACGACGAGCGCGTTGCGGAAGAGCTTGGAACGAACCACGATGAGATCGTGCCGGTCTCGCGTGAGCCGCGGCATCGGCTGAAACCACGGAGCACGCGTGGGGTCGGCACGGAGAGTACCGCCGCCGGCGCCGGCGGCTCGGACGAGGCGCGCGGCTTCTCCGCAGCCCGGATCGAGCACGCCACCGATGGCGACCCGCGCCGCATTCGTCACCGTTTGCGTCGTGCTCGTCCGCGGCGGCATGGTGATCGACGAGAACGGCGCCCGCCGCGCCGACGTGCTCGTGGCCGGCGAGCTCGTCGCCGAGGTGGGCAGCGACCTCACCGCCTCCGACCCGGAGGTCGTCGACGCGTCCGGGGCCTACGTCATCCCCGGCGCAATCGACGTCCACACGCACCTCGGCCTCCCGGTCGGCGCGGTCACGTCGGCCGACGACTTCGAGTCCGGCACGATCGCCGCCGCCTGCGGCGGCACCACGTGCATCGTCGACTTCGCGGGAGCCGGCCGGGAGCCGTGGGAGGAGGCGCTCGCCACGTGGCACGGGCGCGCCGACGGGCACGCGGTCGTCGACTACGGCTTCCACCTGACGGTGACGGACGTCCCGGAGGAGGCCGCTGCAGCCCGCAGGCGCTTCGAGGCGTTCGCGGCACGGGGCGTGACGAGCGTGAAGCTCTACCTCGCGTATCCCGACCGGCTGATGGTCGACGACGAGACGCTCGGGCGGGCGCTGGCGGCAGCCCGCGCGACCGGCGTCCAGGTCTGCGTGCACGCGGAGGACGGCGCGACGATCGAGCAGCTCACCGCGGACGCCCTCGCGGCGGGGCGCGTCGGGCCGGAGGCGATCCCGGACGTCCGCCCCGCCACGGTGGAGGCGGCCGCGATCCGGCGGGCGGCGGAGCTGGCGCGCGCCGCGGACGCCTCCCTCTACGTCGTCCACCTCTCCAGCGCCGAGGGCCTCGAAGCCGTGCGAGCCGCGCGCGCGGCGGGCGCCGAGGTGCACGCCGAGAGCTGCCCCCACTACCTCTTCCTCGATGCGAGCCGCCTGACCGACGGCTCGGACGACGCGCAGGACTTCGTCTGCCAGCCGCCGCTGCGCGGGGCGACGGACCGGGAGGCGCTCTGGGGGGCGGTCGCCTCCGGCGAGCTCGAGGTCGTCTCGACCGACCACTGCCCCTTCACCCGGGCAGACCGGCGCCACGGCACCGACCCCGCGGCCGGCCGCTGGCACGACTTCACCCGCATTCCCGGCGGCCTGCCCGGACTCGAGACCCGCGTCGGCCTCCTCTACCAGGGCGTGCGGAACGGGCAGATCGGCCTCGAGCGCTGGGTCGACGCGATCGCCGGCGCCCCGGCGCGGCGCTTCGGCCTCGACCACCGCAAGGGCTCGCTCCGGCCGGGCCTCGACGCGGATCTCGTCGTCTTCGATCCCGCCGCGACGCGGACGCTCACCGCGTCGAGCCTGCACTCGCGCTCCGACCACAGCCCGTACGCGGAGCTCGAGGTCACCGGCTGGCCCGTACTGACCCTCGCACGAGGCCGCGTCGTCGCCAGGGACGGAGAGCCGGTCGATCCGCAGCCCGGCCGGGGCGACTACGTGCCCCGCACGCCGCGGCGAGCCCGCCGGCCGCAGTCTGCCGCCGGCGACTAGAGCCTCGGCACGCGCTACGAGGTGCCGGCGTGCGCGAGCGCGGACGGCGTCTCGCGGCCGACGATCGCCGGCGCCTCGTGGACGAGCTCGTCGTTCGCGAGCGCGTCGACCATGAAGAGCGCGAAGTCCGTGCGTCGCGTGCGGTTGCTGGCGAGAACCGGGTCGCCGACGTGGCGGCTCCAGAGGGGCAGCCCCTGGCTCGTGCCTTCTTCGAGGTCGCTGCCGCGGACGACCGTCCAGAGAGTGTTGCTGGCAAAGATGCGGCGGCAGGCCTCGACCTGGTCGTCGAGGTCGGCGAAGCGGGCGAGCCGGGCGAGCGGGCCGAAGACCTTGACGACGGTGCGCAGCTTCCAGGGGTAGACGTCCTTGCCGTCCCGGCTGATGTGCCAGCCGCAGGAGAAGACGAGCCGCGCGCCGGGAGGCGCATGGTCGAGGACTGCCTGCGCCGTCCCGGTCGAGTACCCGTGCACACCGCGCGGGACGAGCACGGTGAGGACACCGCCACAGCCGTCCACCGCACGCGCGATCACCCCGGGATCGTCCGTCGCGCCGGGGACGACCGTGATCCGGCCGGCAAGGTCGTCGAGCTTGCCGACGCTCTGCTCGCGGCAGACGCCGACGACGTCGTGGCCACGGTCGAGCGCGTGCCCGATCAGGTAGCGGCCCAGCTTGCCGGAGGCGCCGACGACGCAGACCTTCACGACGCCGCCCCGGCGGGAGCAAGGGGCTCGTCCGCCGGCGGCGCGTTCTCGGGCTCGGCGCCGCCCAGGTCGAGCCGGAACGGCGGATAGCGGTCGGTCAGCAGCGCCGCGTAGCCGACGACGCGCAGGCCCCAGCGGTTCATCCCCATGACGAGGTCGAAGATCCCCCGCGGGTAGCCGCCGCGGAAGAGCACGACGACGGCGGCGATCACGACGAGCAGCGCGACGAGGCCGCCGCCCCCGCTCGTACCGCTGCCGGCGAAGAAGCCGACGACGAGATAGTGCGGGATCGCGAGCAGCCACCACTTGACGAGCACGAGCCCGCGCGAGAGCCGCTCCGGATAGTCGACCTCCAGCGTCGCCGGATAGTCGGAGACCGCCGCGAGCGTGAACGGCGGGTAGCGGTCGGTGCCGAGCGCGCTGTACGTGTAGAAGCCGACGCGCCATGTCCAGCGGAGCACGCCGACGTTGAAGTCGAAGATCCCGCGCGGGTAGCGACCGGTGAACAGGATCGCGAAGAATGCGACCACGCTCAGCACGAGGAAGGCGATCCAGAGGAAGACGAGCACCACGAAGTGCGGGATCGCGAGCAGCCACTTGACGAGCCAGAGCCAGCGGTTGAGCGGCTCCTCGAGCCTGCCCTCGACGCGGACCGGGTAGGACGCTGCCGCGGACGGAATCGTTGCCTGCATCGGAGAACCTCCTTCTCGGCGCACGGCGACCTGAGCGCTTCGCGCAAACGGAAGCCTCACGACCCGGACGACGCCCGACCATCGGTGCAGCACCCCATGTCGTGCGTGCGGGAGCCGGCCGCGCGCGTCAGTCGCGCCGCGCGAGCTGCTCGAGCCGCAGCGCGAGCACGGGGCACGCGTCGATCGCCCGCCGCGCGTGCTGCTCGAGGGAGCGCGGGATCGGCGCGCCGTCGACCAGCGGGTAGCCCCAGTCGTCGAGGGAGACGCGCTCCGGGAAGAGCTCGGCGCAGAGGCCGTGGCCGTCGCAGGCGATCGGGTTCACGCGCAGCGCGGCGCTCATGCGGCTCTCCGCTCGCGCCGCTGCTGCACCGGCAACAGCCACAGGTCGCGCCCCGAGCAGCGCCCGCCGCGCATGTGCAGCGCGACCTCGTCGGCGAACACGTCGAGCGCGCTGCCGATGAACCGGGCCGCGCCGTCCGGGTGCCGACAACCACCGCGGCCGTGCACCTGCTCGAGCCAGCGGCGGATGCGGAGGTCGGCGTCGAAGCCCTCCACCTGCAACAGCGAGGCCGTCGCGCCCGCGATCGCGTCGAGCCCGTGGACGCACGGGCCGCACTGGCCGGCACTCTCGTCGGCGAGGAAGCGGCTCACGCGTGCGACCTCGGCGAGCGCGCACGAGCCCTCCGGCAGGACGACGATCGCTCCGGCGCCGAGCATGGCTCCCGCCGCCCCGAGGGAGGCCTCGCCGACGGCGGAGTCGAAGGCGGTGCCGGCGTCGAGCCAGGAGCCGAAGTACCCGCCCACGAGCACGGCGCGCGGCGGCTGCGTCGCCCCGCCCGCCTCCGCGACGAGCTCGCGGAGCGGCGTGCCGAGCGGCACCTCGTACACCCCGGGCAGCCCGACCGCCCCGGAGAGGGTGACGAGCGCGCTGCCCGGCTCGCGGCGCGTGCCGACCTCGCGGAACCAGGCGGGGCCGCGGCGGGCGATCAGCGCGAGTTGCGCGAGCGTCTCGACGTTCTGGACGAGCGTCGGCCTGCCGCCGATCCCGCGCTCGAAGGGCCGCGGCGGGGTTGCCGTCGGCCGCGGCGGGCCACCGGAGACGGCGTTGACGAGCGCCGTCTCCTCGCCGGCGACGAACCGATCCGGCACGGCCACGACCTCGATCTCCACCCGGCTCGAGCGGCCGCGCTCGCCGAGCGCCTGCTGGAGCACCGCGAGCTCTCCGCTCGCAGCCCGGGAGACGGCGACGACCGCCTCGTCCGCACCGACCGCTGCTGCGGCGACCTCCACGCCGTCGAGGACGAGGTGCGGCACATGGCGGAGGAGCACCTTGTCCTTGCCGCTCGCAGGCTCGCCCTCGACGCCGTTCGCGAGCACGACCTTCCGTCCGCGACGGCCCGCCACCGCGCGCAGCTTCAGCGCCGTCGGGAAGGCGGCGCCGCCGCGGCCGCACAGCCCGCTTTCCTCGACGGCGTCGAGCAGCGAGGCGCGGGCCAGCCGTCCCGGCAGCGGCCCGTGCAGGTGCAGGTGCTCGTCGAGCGGCACCGGCCGCCCGTCCGCGTGCAACCCGCGCAGAAGGCGGGCGACGCTCACGCGGCCGGCCCTCCGCCGGAGTCGTGCACGCGCAGCGTCCCGTCCACCGAGCCGGAGGAGGGGTCGATCCGCAGGTCGAGGTCGAGGCGCAGGTGCTTGCCCGCCGCGTCGCGGACGACCGCGGTGATGTGCGTGCCCTCGAGCGCGACGACCGGCCCGCGGTAGGCGGCCAGGGCGCCGGCCGTGGCGTAGGCGACGTCGCTGCTCTCCATCGAGAGGCCGCCGCCCTCGAGCGGGACGCCGTAGAGCGTGGCCCGCAGCCTGCCCGCGACCGGGCCGGACGTGCGCGCGTCGATCTGGACCGTCGCGATCCCGGAGGAGTTCGGCGGCGACTGGACGAGCGAGCCGGAGAGGGTCGCGGTGTAGGGCAGCGGCGTCGCCGGGACGACCTGCCGCGCCGGCGTGGAGACCTTGCCCGGCGTCGCCGACGCGGTGCGCGCGGCCGACGCGATCAGCGAGACCGGGGTGCCGGCCCGGCGCGCCCAGCCGTGCTGCAGCGGTCCGGTCTGCGCCCAGACGAGGAGGACGAGCACGACCACCGGCACCGCTCCGAGCGCCGCGAGCCGGCGCCCGCCCGCGAGTGCCGGGGTCTGCAGCACGCGCAGCACGACGGCGGCGGCGACTGCGACCGTGCAGATCGCGCTGAGGGCGAGCAGCCAGCCGGACTTCGCGTCCGTGCCCGTGCCGAGCCCGTGCGCGAGCGCGACCGGCCACGACAGGTAGGCGAGCCAGTGCACGGCGCGCCAGCCGCGCAGGCCGATCCGCGCGCGCAGCAGGCTCGTCGCGACGAGCGCGAGCAGGAGGTCGAAGGCGACCGTGCCGAGCCCGAGCCAGATCGGGCGGTACGGGGAGAGGAACGGCAGGATCAGGTCCTTCACGCCGATCGGCGCGTAGCCGTCCGCGACCGTCGTCAGCACGTGCGCGACGACGAAGGCGATGGCGAGCAGCGGGACGGTGCGGTGGAGGCTCGCGAGGAGGACCCGCGGCCGCGCGCGGAGCGGGCCGGCGACGCCGAGCACGACGGCGGCGGTGAGGAGCAGGAGCGAGACGACGCCCGTGCCGCGGGAGAGGTACCAGAGCGTCGTCGGCCCGGTGGACGCGATCATGCGGCATCCGCCTCGGTGCAGGGCCAGTCGCCGACGAGGAGGACGGAGCCGTCGCGGCGGACGAGCCGGGCGGAGAGCCCGCGGAACGCGAGCCAGGCGGGTGCGTCGGCGCCGAGGACGACGGCCGCCGTGCTCGCCGCGTTGGCGTCGACGCAGGTCGCGCCGGTCGCGGTGACGGTGCGCCACGGCGTGCGCGCCGAGGTCCCCGTGCGCGGGTCGACGATGTGGTGGCGCTCGCCGCCGCGCACGCGCCAGCGGCGCGCGGCTACTCCGGAGGTGGCGAGGCCGCCGCCGGCCAGCGCGACGACCGGCCCGGCGGAGGCGAGCGGTGCGTCGTGCTCGTCGGCGATGCGGACCGGCCAGCCGCCCGCGGGGGCCTGGCCCGCGGCGGCGACGTCGCCGCCGAGCGAGACGAGCACCCCGGTACCGGTGGCCCGGTGCGCCGCAGCGGCCACGGCGTCCGCGGCCGCGGCCTTCGCGGTCGCGCCGAGATCGAGCTCGACGCCGGCGGGCAGGCGGATCTCGAGGCGCTCCGGATCGAGCCGGACGCTGCCCCACCCGGGCGAGCGGTGCGAGACGGCGAGGAAGCCGTCGTCGCGGGCACGGACGGCCGTGAAGGTGCGGTCGTAGCCGGCGAGGCGCAGCGCGCGGCCGACGGTGGGGTCGACGAGGCCACCGGTGCGGCGCGCGACGTCGAGCGCGAGCGCAACGGCGTCGAAGAGGCGCCGGGAGACGGGGACGGGCTCGCCCGTGCGGCGATTCAGAGCCGTCAGCTCGGAGTCCTCCCGGAAGCGGCTCGCGAGCAGGTCGACCTCGCGCAGCTCGCGGACGAGCTCGCGGCGGGCACGCGGAAGTGCGGCGGGATCGGTGACGCAGAGGACGGCCCCGGTCCCGAGCGCGCGGAGCCGTGCGGTCGCGATCACGAGCCTCCGGAGACGACGACCGGGGGCGCCTGCGTCGGCGCGGGAGCCGGCGCAGGGGTCGGGGACGGCGAAGGTGCGGCGCTGAGGTTGCCGGGGCCGGGAGGCGGCGGGAGCGACGGGATCGCCGTGCTCGTACGCCTCGCCGCCGTGCTCCGCGACGGTGTCCGCTGCGCGGTCGTGCCGGGCTGCAGCTTGTGCCCCGGCGCGGAAGCGGCCGCGATTCCGGCGAAGACGCCGCTGAGCACCGCCGACACCGTCAGCGCGGCGCCCGTGATCCGGCGCGCCCTCGCCGCGAGGGCGTCTCGAGCCGCAACCCGCTGTCTGACCCCGGGGGCTTCGCTCATGCGGCAAGTCGAGCAGTGCTCGATGAACGGCCCATGAACCGGGGCCTGCGGGTCGGCCTCCTCAGGTCAGGTCGTCACGCCGCGCGAGGAGGATCGCGCTGGCGACGAGCGTCGAGAAGCCGATCATCTGCAGGATGCCGGCCGCGGCGTTCGGCACCTCCTCGTCGAAGAGGGCGAAGCCGGAGACGATCGGGACGGCGTTGGTGGCGAGCGTCGCCAGTCCGGCCGTCGTCAGCGCGTTGCCGTACTGGAAGCCCTGCTGCAGGAAGACCGTGCCCAGCGTGTAGAGAGCGAGCAGCGGCGCGAACGCGAGCAGCCACAGGTGCCCGAACACGACGAGCTTCGAGCAGATGTCGCCGCCGGCGAAGAGCAGTCCCGCCGCGAGCCCGAGCGCAGGCGCCCGCGCGATCCGCACCCGGGTGCCGGCGAGCACGAGCGCTCCGGCGAGGGCGGCTCCGAGCCAGACCGCGACGGCGGCCGGCGGCGGCACGATGTCCGCCTGCGTCGTGTCGAGGAGCGACAGTGCGAGCAGCAGCAGCCCGAGCACGCCCGCGAGGACGGCGACCCGCTCGCGTCGCGTGAGGCGGGACGGACGCCCGTTGGCGCTGAAGAGCGCCAGGGCCGCGATGCCGGAGGCGCCGACACCCTGCACGAGCGAGAGCGGGGCGAGACGCAGGGCGGCGAGATAGAAGAGCCAGCCCACCGACTCGGTGCCGAAGCTCACGAACCAGACACGGTTGCGCAGGAGCGACGAGACCACGTGCAGCGGCCGGCGCAGCGAGAGCGTGGGCATCCCCGACACCGCGGCGTGCTGGCGCGAGTACGCCCAGTTGATCGCGATCGCAGCGGCGAACGAGAGCGAGAGCCCCTCGGCGAACCGCACGACGACTCACGCCACCCGACGACGCGAGAACGATCCCCGGGGTAGTGCGGACGGAGAGGGCACCCGGCCCAGGCTACGAGAGTCGGGGAGGCTCGTGCCGGCCCGGCCGCCTGGGCGGCCTACCCGAACCGCTCGGCGAGCGCGGCCTCGACGTTCTCGACCCTCGCCTGCGCGAGGTCGTCCCCCGCCGGGCGCGGCACCTCGACGGCGAGGCCGGCCGCCCGTGCCTCCTCGCGCGTCGCGCAGCCCGCGACCGCGTCGTGGAGCTCCCACAGGTAGGCGAGGTCGGCCTCGGCGATCGCGAGCGCGGCGGCGGCGGTCAGCTCCGGCCCGTGTCCGGGCACGACACGTCCGGGCGGGTCGCGGCGCAGGAGGTCCACGAGCGCCGCGAGCGTGCCGCGGTAGGCCGCCGTCGACGCCGCGAAGGGGAACTCGCGCACGGAGAGGTGGTCCCCGACTGCGAGCAGGTCGAGCTCCCGGCAGCGGAACGCGGTGCCGTCGGCGGTGTGGCCGGGCAGCGCGAGGGTCTCGAGCAGGAACGGGCCCGCCTGCACCGCGGCGCCGGCGGGGAAGGTGCGGTCGACGCGCGGCGCGCCGGCGATCTCGACCCCGCTTGCAGCGGCCCTCTCGGCCACCGCCGCCTCCTCGCCGCGCGCGCGAAGCTGCGCCGCGGTCGCCTCGCTCGTCGTCGCGGCCGCGTCGGGGAAGGCGGCGATGCCGCAGACGTGGTCCCAGTCCGCGTGCGTGGCGAGCACGTGCGTGACCCGCACGCCGAGCTCGCCGGCCCGCGCCGCGATGCGCGCGACCTCCGCCGCGGACACGCCCGGATCGACGAGCACCGCCTCTCCTCGGGCCGCGAGCAGCAGCGAGGCCGTCTCCCAGAGCGCACTCTCGAACCGCTCGGCGAGCATCGGCCGACCCTACTCGGCCGGGAGCGCCGCCGCCGCCCCTCTACCCTGTCGGGGCGTGCGCACGCTCGAGCGCCTCGGTTCCCGTGGAGGGTGGTCTCGCTCGGTCACGGTTCTCGTGCTGCTGCTGACGGCGGCGGCGGCCGCGTCCGGCTGCGGGACGGGTGCGGCAGCGACCACGAAGGGCGTGACGGCGGCCGGCCGCTCCTCCGGCACCCCGGCCTTGCTCGCAGCCGAGGTGGATCGCGCGCAGGCGGTCATCGACGACCGGTCCTCGTCGGCAAGCAGCCTGAAGCGGGCGGGACGAGCCCAGCAGCTCGCGTTCAGGGACCTGACCGTGCACCCGCGGCTGCGCCGCGCCACGCTGGCGCGGCTGTCGGCGCCCGGGGCACGTCAGGCGGCGACCGCGGCCCTGCGCGCCGCCGACGCGCTCGCGCGGCTCGTGACGCCGCAGCGCCGCTTCCCCCGCTGGCGCATCGTGACGCCGCCCCGGCCCCGCGTGCTCCTCGGGTACTTCCGGCACGCGGCCGCGCGCTACCGGCTCGCCTGGCAGTACCTGGCGGCCATCGAGCTCGTCGAGACGCGCATGGGCCGGATCCGCGGCGTCAGTCCGGCGGGCGCCAGGGGCCCGATGCAGTTCATGCCCGCCACCTGGGCCGAGTACGGGCACGGCAGCATCGACAGCCAGCACGACTCGATCATGGCCGCCGCCCGCTTCCTCGCCGCCAACGGCGGCCGCACGCACATCGCCAGGGCGCTGCTCCGCTACAACCCGAGCCACTCGTACGTCGTCGCGGTCGACTCCTACGCGCGGGAGATACGGCGGGACGGGCGCGCCTTCTACGGCTACTACCACTGGCAGGTCCTCTACCGGACGACGAAGGGGACCTTCCTCCTGCCGGCCGGCTACCCGCGCGTCAGGCCGAAGCGGCTGGCCGGGTAGCCGCGCCGGACACGGCGCTCAGCCGGGCCAGCGAAGCCGCCACGTGAGGCCGGCGAGCCCTCCGAGCGCGAGAGTGGGGACGACGACGAGGGCGCGGTAGAGGAGGACGGCCGCGACGAGCGGCGCGTGCGGCGCGCCGAAGGCGATCAGCGTTCCGGTGAGGCCGATCTCGACGAGCCCCAGCCCGCCGGGCGTCAGCGGCAGCGACTCGATCAGCCGCGCCAGCGACCACGCGGTGAAGCTCTCCGCGACCGAGACCTCCCCGGTCGTGATCCCGAGCGCGCGGAGGCAGAGATCGAGGACGAGGAAGCCGGTCAGCTGGTTGGCGAGCGTCGCCAGCGTGAGCGCGAGACCGTGCTCCCTCAAGGCGCGCAGCGTCGCCCGGCGCAGGCGGAGGATGCTCGTGCGGCTCCAGGCGGGCGGCGGCCTGCGCACGACGCGGAGCACCGTCGCCGTCACCGCCCGCACGGCGGCGCCGACCAGGAGCGCCCGCCTGCGCCCCGCGAGCGCGGCGGCGAGCACGACGACCGCGACTGCGACGAGCACGAGTCCGGCGACCGCCGTCCAGACGACGGTGCGAGGCAGCTCGCCGCCGGCCGCGATCGCCGCGAGCGCGAAGACGGGGAACAGGAAGGTCGAGAGCTGGCTCCAGATGCCGGTCAGCGCCACCGTCAGCCCCGCCGCCTCGCGGTCGATCCGGCGGCTGCGCAGCATCGCGAACGACACGGCCATCCCGGTCGGCGCGCCGCCGGGCAGCACGGTGATCAGAGCCGTCGAGGCCTGCGTGATCCGCAGAGCCCAGACGGTGCCGAGCTGCGGGAGCATCACCCGCCACGGCAGGGCGCTCGTCAGGGCGTTGAGCAGCACGGCCGCCAGCAGGCCGCCGATCCAGAGCGGCGTCAGCGACCGGAGCTCCTGCCAGACGGCGCCGTAGCGGGCGATCGAGGGGAGCGCCAGCGCGAAGACGACGCCGACGACAGCGATCGACGCCGCCGCGAGCAGCGCGCGCGGGAGCGTGCGCCTATCCGTGGCCGACGTGCTCACGGCATCGAGGATGCCGCAATGCCGCGCGGAGACGGAGGAAGTTCGCCGGAGACCGGGCGGAAACAGGAAAGATCGAGGTGATGAGCAGCGCGGCACTCGTGCTCGCGGGATGGCGGTCGGGATCGGGCCGGCAGCTGCGCAACGCCGCCGTCTGCGGCGTGCTGGCGGCGGCCGCCGCCTGGCTCGTGCTCCAGTTCGGTCCCGCCGGCGGCGACCTGGCCGCCCATCTGTACCGGACGGCGCTCGTCCGGCACGGCTTCCTCGTCTGGGACAACCTCTGGTTCGCGGGCGACTACCCGCTCACCTCGTACAGCCTGCTCTACTACCCGCTCGCCGCGCTCGTCGGGAACACCGCGCTCGCGCTCGCCGGCGTCGTGCTCGCGGCCTCGCTGTTCGCCTCCGTGCTCGCCCGCGAGTGGCCGACGGTCCGCCCCTGGCCGGCGCGCGCCTTCGCCGTCCTGCTCGCCGGCCAGGTGTTCACGGCCGCCTACCCGTTCGACCTCGGCGTGGCGATGCTGCTGGCGACCCTGTGGGCGCTCCAGCGGCGCCTGCTCTGGCTCGCAGTGCCGGCGACGCTGCTGACGCTCGGCTTCAGCCCGGCCAGTAGCATCTTCTAGCTTGTGAAGTCTATC
>CAZRTE010000039.1:0-10470 GCA_964602945.1 uncultured Gaiellales bacterium | reverse complement strand
CTTCCTCTTCCTCGCGCTCACCCTGCTCGCGCTCGCGCTCCGCCGGCGCCGCGTCACGTGGACGACACTCGCGCTCGGGCTCGTCGTACTCGGAGCCGGCGGGCTGCAGCTCGGCCTGCTCGTGCTGCTGCCGACGCCTGCGCTCGTCTTCCCCTACGGGCTCTGGAAGATGCTGGCCGGCCTCGTCGTCGCCGGCCTCGGCGTCTGGCTCTCGCTCCGCGGCCGTGCCGGCTGGCCCCTGGCGAGCATCTTTCTCGTCTGGGCGGCCGCGAGCATCGCCTTCGAGGCCGTGCCGTCGCCGGTGGGACGCAACATCCTCCGCGCCTCGGTCTTCGTCTTTCCGCTCATGGTCGTCGCCGCCTCCCTCGCCGACTGGCGGCCGCGGCGGCTCGCCGTGACCGCGTGCGTGATCGCGCTCGCCTCGAACGTGCTCCCGTACACAGCGATGATCCCCTATCGCACGTCTGCCGCCGGATCGACGCTCTCGTTCTGGCAGCCGGTGATCGGCTTCCTCCACCACCACGAGACGTCCGGCTTCCGCGTCGAGGTCGCCGAGACCGCCAACCACTGGGAGGACTACTTCCTCCCCCGGGCCGGCGTGCCGCTGGCCCGCGGCTGGTACGTCCAGCTCGACATCGCCGACAACCGGCTTCTCTACGAGCCGGGGCTGACCCCGGCCCGGTACCGGACGTGGCTGCGCGCGCGGGCCGTGCGCTACGTCGTCCTGCCGCACCTGCCCGACGAGACGGCCTACGGCGGCGAGGAGGCGGCGCTGCTCCGCTCCGGGCGCTCCGGTCTGCAGGAGGTCTGGAGCGACAGCCACGCCACGATCTACGAGCTGCCGCACGCGACGCCGCTCCTCACGGGCCCCGCACCCGCTTCCGTGACGCTCGTCGGCCCGAGCCGCATCGCCGGCCGCGTCGCCCGGCCCGGCGTCTACGTGCTGCGGGTCGCCTACAACCCGTACTGGCGGGTCGAGCAGGGCTCGCTCTGTCTCAGCCGGGGCAGGGGGAGGACGACGCTGCTCCATGCCCGTCGCGCCGGGTCGTTCACGATGCAGGCGATCGAGAGCCCCGGGGCGCTGCTCGCGACGATCACCGGCCGGGACTCCGCCCAGTGCCGCTCGCCCGAGTGAGCGCCGCCGACCGCGCTGCTCGTCTCTAGTAGTCCTCGGCGCTGTCCGCCAGGAGCCCGAGCTCGTGCAGCCGCGAGAGGCGGGAGTCGACCACCCAGTCCGCAGCCCCGACGGTCGGCGCGTGGCCGGTCACCGCGACGAGGAAGTCCTCGCGGCCGAGGGCGTAGGCGAGCACGTCCGAGACTGCGACCACGGTGGCCGAGCGCGGGGCCGGACGGAGAAGCGCCATCTCGCCGACGCCCTCGCCGCGCCCGAGCCGGGCCACGTGCGTCCCGCCGCGGACGACGTCCACCTCGCCCGCCGCGAGCGCGTAGAAGCGCCGCTCGGGCGGCGCCGCGGCGAGCGCGTGAGCCGGCAGGAGGAGGATCGAATGTACGCCGTCGTCACCCACAGGTCGGCGAGACGATGACCAGGCCGACGCTCTTCCTCGCGCTTACGGCGGCAAGCGCCGTCGCCGCCGGTCTCGTCGTCGGCTTCTTCGAGCTGACGATCGCCGGGATCGTCGCGGCAGCCGTCGCCGCCGCGCTCTGGCGCCGAGGCCGGGGTCCGGCGCCTTCTCCGCGCCGGGACTGACCGCGAGCCGCGTCAGCAGGAGCTGCGGCCGGCTTGCTCGCTCACGTGCGAGCCCCGGCCGCGGCTTCCCGGCCCGACCCTCGACCCGCCCCGGGCAGGCTCTCGAGCGCTCCCGGGCCGAGCCGGCGCAACGCGCTCGCGCCGACGGCGGCGGCGAGCAGGGCCGCAGCCGCGCCGACCAGGAGCCCGACCCGGGCGTCGGAGCGGGCGATGATCCAGCCGATCAGCGGTCCGCCGATCGGGGTCGAGCCCTGGAAGGCGACGAGCCAGAGCCCCATCACGCGACCGCGCATCGTGGGCTCGGAGTTGAGCTGGAGGGTGGAGTTCGCCACCGAGACGAACGAGACGCTCGCAGCGCCGACGAGGGCGAGCGCACCGAGCTCGAAGGCGAGGCTCGGCGCGAGCGCGGCTCCGCAGACGAAGATCCCGAAGCAGGCGGCCGCGGCCGAGAGCGGCCGCAGGCCGGTCCGTCCCTTCGCGGCCACGAAGAGCCCGCCCACGACGGCTCCCGCTCCCATCGCCGCGGTCATGTAGCCGTAGGCGGTGGCGCCTCCCTCGAGCGAGCGCCGCGCCAGCACGGGCAGCGAGACGGAGAACTCGTAGGTGAGCGTCCCGATGATCGCCATCAGGAGCAACGGCAGCGCCAGCTCGGGCGTGCGGCGCACGTACGCGAGGCCCTCGCGCAGCTGGCCGCGGCGGCGCCCGGCGGGTGGGCTCGGCGTGATCTGCGTCGTGTCGAGGACGAGCAGCGAGAAGACGACTGCGACGAAGCTGGCCGCGTTGATGAGGAAGCAGATGCCTTCGCCGGCCGCGACGACGATCAGCCCTGCCGCAGCCGGGCCCACCGTGCGGGCGACGTTCACCGTCACCGCGTTGAGCGTGACGGCGTTTCGCAGCCGCTCGGGGCCGACGAGCTCGAGCATGAACGCCTGCCGCGACGGAGTCTCGAAGGCGTTGTTCAGCCCCAGCACGGCGGCGAGCAGCGCGACCTCCCAGAAGCGGACGGCGCCCGTGACCGTGAGGAGGCCGAGGACGAGCGCCTGCAGGCCCATCACCGTCTGCAGGGCGATCATCAGCCGCCGCTTGTCGACCCGGTCGGCGACGACGCCGCCGTAGGGGCCGAGCAGCAGCACGGGCAGCGCCTGGAGCGCGACGACGAGCCCGAGCAGGACGCTCGAGTGGGTCAGCTCCAGCACGAGCCACCCCTGCGCGATCATCTGCATCCAGGTGCCGATTCGCGAGATCGACTGGCCGATGAAGTAGCGGCGGAAGTTGAGGTTCGCGAGCGAGCTGAAGGTCTGGCGGCCGACGCCGAGCAGCCGGGTCACGGGCGCGCCTTCTGCCGCTTGAGAGCGTCCGCGATCGACTCGAGCACCGGCAGCGCCTCGTGCAGGCTGCGCCGTCCGGCTCCGTCGAGCTCGCCGAGCCGGACCTGCAGCGCGTCGGCGCGCGCGGCCCGCAGCCGCTGCTGCAGCTTCCTTCCGGCCGCCGTCGCCTCCACGATCACGGCCCGCCCGTCGTCCGGGTCGGCCAGGCGCCGGAAGAGGCCTCGCTGCTCGAGCCGGGAGACCACCCGCGAGAGAGTCGGCGCGTCGACGCCCTCGATCTCCGACAGAGCCGAGAGCCCGATGCTGCCGCCACGGACGACCGTGGAGAGCAGCGAGGCCTGCGTCGGCGAGAGCGACGAGTCGTCCACGGCGCGCAGGTGCCGGGCGATCCGTGCCACCACGAGCCGGAGCCGCGCCGCGTCGTCCTGATATTTGCTTGTCATCAAACAAACGATAACGCTCGGGACCGGCCGCTTGGCGCCGGCTCCAGGCGCGACTAGCCTGCTGATCGCGGATGGCGGCTGAAGCTGGCACACCGAAGCGAGCGCTCGCGCCGTCGGTCGAGATGCCGCTGCTCGGGCTCGGCGTCTGGCAGATGGCGGAGGGCCGTGAGACGGAGCAGGCGGTGGAATGGGCGCTCGACGCCGGCTACCGCCACATCGACACGGCGTCGATGTACCGCAACGAGCGGAGCGTCGGGGCCGCGCTCGGGCGGAGCGGGCTGCCCCGCGAGCAGGTCTTCGTGACGACCAAGCTCCTCCCCCTGAAGCTCGACGTGGAGCGCCAGCTCACGCGGAGCCTCGCCCGGCTCGGGCTCGACTACGTCGACCTGTACCTCATCCACTGGCCGGTGCCGCTCCTGAACCGGCGGAGCTGGCGAGCCCTCGAGCGGCTGCACGAGCGCGGTCTCACCCGGGAGATCGGCGTGAGCAACTTCGGCATCGGCAGGCTCGACGCCCTGCTCGGGAGCGCGTCGCACAGGCCGGCGGTGAACCAGGTCCAGTTCAGCCCGTTCCGCTTCCGCCGGCGGCTGCTCGACCACTGCCGCGGGCAGGGGATCACGTTCGAGGCCTACAGCCCGCTCAACCGGGGCCGCGGGCTCGACCATCCGACGCTCGCCGGGATCGCCGAGCGGCTCGACCGGACGCCGGCCCAGGTCATGCTCCGCTGGGCCCTCCAGCACGACGCCGTCGTCATCCCGAAGTCGAGCCGCGAGGAGCGGATCCGCTCGAACGCGCGGATCTTCGACTTCGAGCTCAGCGCCGCCGACATGCAGGCGCTCGACGCGCTGGACGAGACGTCGGGCGCGGCGCGGGCGCGGTAGCCGGCGCGCTGCTCGCCCGGCGCTACTCGGCGCGCTCCTGGACGAACTGGAAGCCGAAGCGGCCCTTGACGCAGAGGTTGCCGCGCGTGACGTCGTGGTCGTCGGGCGACGTGACCTTGACGATCTCGCCGTCCTGGACGTGGAGCTCGAGGTTGCAGCCGACGCCGCAGTAGGCGCAGACCGTCCGCACCTCGGTCTGGCGCGACTCGTCCCACTCCCCCGCCTCGCGCAGGTCGTACTCGCGCTTCGACATCAGCGCGCCGGTCGGGCAGACGGCGATGCAGTTGCCGCAGTAGACGCAGGCGGAGTCGGGGAGCTCGACCTCGTGCTCGGTCGCGATGTGCGCATCGAAGCCGCGGCCGGCGACGTGGATCGCGAAGGTGTTCTGGTGATCCTCCCCGCACGCCTCGACGCAGCGGTAGCAGAGGATGCACTTCGAGTAGTCGCGGACGTAGAGGTCGTTGTCGATCTTCACCTCCTGCGCAACCGTCGCCGCATCGGGGCCGAAGCGCCCGGGGTCGGCCTCGTAGTCGGCGAGGTAGCGCTGCGCGTCGGGGGCGAGCGAGAGGTCGACCGAGGAGCCGAGGAGCTCCATCACGAGCCGCCGGCTCGTGCGCACGCGCGGCGAGTCGGTGTGGACGACCATGCCCTCCTCGACCTGGCGCGAGCACGACGGCACGAGCGTCCGCGAGCCCTCGAGCTCGACGACGCAGACCCGGCAGACGTTGACCGGAGTCAGCGTGTCGCCGTAGCAGAGCGTCGGCGTCTCGACCCCGGCACGCTTGCACGCGTCGAGGATCGTCGCCCCCTCGGTGACGCGCACCGCCTTGCCGTCGACGGTGAGCTCGACGACCTTCTTCGGTGCCGCGACCGGGGTCACGCTCATGAGGCGGGCACCAGCACGTCGAGGTTCAGCAGCGCCGACTGGACGGCGTTCGCGGCGGTCTGGCCGAGCCCGCAGATCGACGCGTCGCGCATCACCTCCGCGAGGTCGGCGAGCGTCTCGCGCTCGTTCCCGAGCACCTGCCCGGAGGCGAGGCGGTGCAGCGCCTCCTCCTGGCGGACGGTGCCGACGCGGCAGGGCACGCACTGGCCGCACGACTCGTCGCGGAAGAACTCGGCGATCCGCAGCACGGCCGCCGCGAGATCGGCCTCCTCCCCGTAGACGAGCACGACGCCCGAGCCGAGCGTCACGCCCGCCTCCCGCGCGCCCTCGAAGGACAGCGGCAGGTCGAGCTGGTCGGGGCGCAGGAACGACCCGGCCGCCCCGCCGAGCAGCACCGTCTTCACCGGCTCGGCCCCCGCCTGCTCGAGCAGCTCGGACAGCGGCGTCCCGAGCTCGAGCTCGTAGAGGCCGGGCCGCTCGACGTTCCCCGAGACGCAGAAGAGCCGCGTCTCGCGCGCGTCGCCGAGCAGGACCGCCGGGACGTTGACGAGCGTCTCGACGTTGTTCACGACGGTCGGCTTGCCGAAGAGCCCGACCTCGGTCGGGAACGGCGGCTTGTTGCGCGGCTCGCCCCGGTAGCCCTCGATCGACTGGAAGAGAGCCGTCTCCTCGCCGCACACGTACGCGCCGGCGCCGATCCGCAGCTCGATCTCGAAGCCGCCGAGCTCGTCGCGCGACGCGTCGATCGCGTGCTGGAGCCGCTCGTGCGCGAGCGGGTACTCCGCCCGGACGTAGACGAAGCTGCGCTCGCAGCCGGTCGCGAAGGCCGCGATCGCCATCGCCTCGACGAGCGCGAACGGGTCGCGCTCCATGAGCACGCGGTCCTTGAACGTGCCCGGCTCCGACTCGTCGGCGTTGCAGACGAGGTAGTGCGGCGTGACCGGCTGGGCGGCCACCGCGTCCCACTTCACGCCGGTCGGGAAGGCCGCACCGCCGCGGCCGAGCAGCTTCGAGTCGGTGACGGCGCGGCGCACGGCCTCGGCCCCGAGCTCGCGCGCCCGCGCGAGCGCCGCGAAGCCGCCGTGGGCGCGGTAGTCGTCGATCGAGGCCGGGTCGAGTCCGTCCGCGATCCGCTGGAGCAGGCGCAGCCCCCCTCCGCCGGCCTGCGGCAGCGGCGGCTCCTCCTCCGGCAGCTGCAGCTCGCGCGGCTCCGGCCCCGCCACCGTGCGCAGCGAGGCGGGCGCCCGCTCGCAGAGGCCGAGGCAGGGGCTCGGGATCGCGCCCTCGGGCACCTCGGCGCCGGCGAGGGAGCAGGCGAGATCGGTGCAGACGTGGAGCTGCTCGGCCGGCCGCTCCTCGAGCGCGAGCATCGCGTAGAAGCTCGCGACGCCGTACGCGTCCGCCGGAGGCACGTCGAGCCGCCGGCAGGCGTAGCCGAGCGCGCTCTCGCTCACCCAGCCGACGCGCCGCTGCGCCGCCCGGAGCGCCGGCAGGAGCAGGTGGCGTCGCTGCCGGTCGCCGCGCACGACGCGGCCGTTGCCCGACGGCAGGCCGCCGATCGCGGCGTCGATCGCCTCGCGCTCGGCGTCGCTCGGCTCGGCGGCGAGCAGGCGGAGGTCCATCAGATCGCCTCGACCCGGATCGCCGTCGCCTTGAACTCGGCCGTGCCGGACTTCGGGTCGACCGCGTCGATCGTGAGCACGTTCGTCGCCACCTCGTCCTGGAAGTGGAGGTTCATGAAGGCGAGGCCGGGCCGGAGCGTCGTGTCGTACACGACCCCTGCCTCGACCATGCCGCGCCGGGAGACGACTCGCGCGCGGCCGCCGTCCGCGATGCCGTAGAGGGCGCCGTCCTCGGGCGAGAGCCGGAGCGCCGAGCCGTTGCGGTGGAGCGGCGAGGCGATGCTCCCGGACTGGACGCCGGTGTTGTACGACTCGAGTCGCCGGCCGGTCGTCAGCCGCACGGGGTAGTCGTCGTCGAGCAGGTCGACCGGCGGGTCGTGCTCGACCGGCGTGAACGGTGCGCGCTTCTCGACGACCGGCTCCCAGAGCCGCGCGTGGAGGAACTGCTCGCCCGGATGCTCCTCGTCGTAGCAGGGCCACTGGATCCCGCCGAGCTCCTCGAGGCGCGCGTAGCTCATGCCGCGGTGCGCCGCCGAGAGCGAGCGCAGCTCGTTCCAGACGTCCTCCGCCTTCGGGCTGCCGAGGTCGTGGCCCATCCGCCGGCCGAGCTCGTAGACGATCTCGATGTCGTCGCGGGCCTCGCCGGGCGGGTCGAGCGCCTTGCGGACGCGCTGGATCCGCCGCTCGCTCGAGGTGACGGTCCCCTCGGCCTCGCACCAGGTCGCCGAGGCCGGCAGGACGACGTCGGCGAGCTCGGCCGTCTTCGTGAGGAAGATGTCCTGCACGACGAGGTGGTCGAGGCCGGCGAGCGCCTTCGTCATCTGCGTCTGGTCCGCCTCCGACT
The DNA here is from genome assembly GCA_964602945.1 of uncultured Gaiellales bacterium. Lineage (GTDB taxonomy): Bacteria > Actinomycetota > Thermoleophilia > Gaiellales > Gaiellaceae > Palsa-739. Next base: position 2,758 of record CAZRTE010000039.1, on the reverse strand, counting down.
GGGCCGGGTTCTCGCCGACGACGTAGAGGGCGCGCAGCTCGCCCTTCTTCATCGCCTCGAACATGCCCGAGATGTGCAGCCCGTTCTGCGGCGGGATCGGCGCCTTCCACACCGCCTCGAAGCGCGCGCGGTCGTCGGGGTTCTCCACGTCGGCGAAGCCGGGGAGCTTGTTCGGCAGGGCACCCATGTCGCCGCCGCCCTGGACGTTGTTCTGACCGCGCAGCGGCTGCAGGCCCGAGCCGTAGCGGCCGACGTGCCCGGTCAGCAGCGCGAGGTTGATGAGCGCGAAGACGTTGTCGGCGCCGTTGTGGTGCTCGGTGATCCCGAGCGTCCAGCACAGCTGCGCGCGCTCGGCGGTCGCGTAGGAGTGCGCGAGCTCGCGGATCGCCTCGGCGGGGACACCCGTCACCCGTTCCGCCTCCTCGAGCGTCCACGGCTCGACCGACTCGCGGTACGCCTCGAAGCCCTCGGTCGCGCGGCCGATGAACTCCTCGTCGACGAGCCCGGCGTGGATGATCTCGCGGCCGACGGCGTTCGCGAGGGCGATGTCGGTGCCGACGTCGAGCCCGAGCCACAGGTCGGCCCACTGCGCCGACGAGGTGCGCCGCGGGTCGACGACCATCAGCTTCGCGCCGCGGTGCACCGCCTTGAGAGCGTGGTGGAACCAGATCGGATGCGCCTCGCGCGCGTTCGAGCCCCAGAGGATGATCAGGTCCGCAGCCTCACGCACCTCCTCGTAGGAGCTCGTTCCCCCGCCTGCACCCAACACCGTCGCCAGACCGACGACGCTCGGGGCGTGTCAGGTTCGGTTGCAGCTGTCGATGTTGTTCGAGGCGAAGGCGACGCGGGAGAGCTTCTGTGTCGCGTAGTTCAGCTCGTTCGTCGCCTTCGAGCAGCTGAAGAGGCCGATCCCGGCTCCGTCGTCCATCGCCTTGCGGAAGCCGGCGGCGGCGCGGTCGAGCGCCTCGTCCCAGCCGGCCGGGCGCAGGGCGTCGTTCTCGCGGACGTACGGGGTCGTCAGCCTCGTGTACCGGCGAGTGATGGTGTCCTCACCTCCTCTCGCGCCAGCGGGAATCGTTTCGCCCGATACGGTACCGGACTTTCGTACCACGATGGGACTGGCGCCCGTGACTACTCCAGCTCGTAGGACGCGAGCCGCTCGGCGACGACCTCCTCGCCGGCCGCTGGAGCCCGTGGATGGCCGGTCACCGCGGCGAGGAAGTCCTCGCGCTCGAGGACGTACACCCTCGTGTCCTCGAGCACCGTGACCGCGGCGGTGCGCGGGGTGTCGCGGAGGAGCGCGATCTCCCCGAAGTAGCCGTCGGCGCCGAGGAAGGCGATGTGCCTGCCGTCGTGCGTGACCTCGACCCGGCCGTCGTCGATCACGTAGAAGCGGTCTCCGGACCCGCCCTGGGCGATGATCTCCGCTCCCGCCGGCAGCTCGAGCGGGACGAGCCGCGCGGCGACGTGCTCCTTCGCCGTCACCGGCAGCGGCGCGAACATGGGGATCCGCTGGAGCCGCGCGAGCTCCCGGACCGGAGCGGCGGCGCGCTCGTCCGCGCGCCGCAAGCCCAGCCACGAGGCGGCCACGAGGAGCGGCATGACGGCGCCGGTCGCATAGAACGCGGCGTTGCTCCCGAGGCTGTCGACGAGCCCCGGCGCGACGATCGAGCCGATGCCGGCGCTCGCGGTGGCGAGGCCGAACAGAACTCCCTGGACGCGGCCGAGCACGTCGTCGCTCACCAGCCGCTGCACGAGCGTCAGCCCCGAGACGTCCTCCACGGCGTTGCCGGCGCCGACCGCGGCGAGAAGGAGGAGGGCGGCGATCCGGTAGGGCGCCGCCGCGACGAGGGCGATCGGGAAGCCCCAGAGGAGGAGGCCCACCGCGAGCGGCGCCGCCAGCCGCCGGCCGGCGAACGACGCGGCCGCCGCGCCGCCCACGATGCCGCCGGCCCCGACGGCCGCGGACAGGAACCCGACCCACGCGGAGGACGAGTGCAGGAGGCCGAACACCGCCACGACGATGAGCACGTTGAGCGCCCCCCGAATCGCGCTCTGGGCGACGAGGAGGCCGATCACGAGCCGCAGCTCCCGCTGCCGCAGCTCCAGGAAGCCGGCCAGGAGGCCGGTCCGGATCGAGGCGGGCGCCGGGCCCGTCTCGATCCTGCCCTCGACGCGGATCGACGCGGTCGTCGCCGTCACGGCGGCGTAGACCGCGGCGCAGGCCGCGAACACCGCGGCGGGGCTGGCGACGGCGACGAGCACGCCGGCACCGACAGGGCCGACGAAGGTGCCGAGGCCCTCGACGATCGCGAAGGCCGAGTTCCCGGCGATCACCTGGGCGGGCGTCTCCGCGAGCGACGGCATCAGCGTGAGCGACACCGGCCGGAACAGCGTCGCCGCAATCGTCTGCACGGCGGCGACGGCGAGGACGGCGACCAGCCCGCCGCCGAGCCACGCGGCGGCGGCGGCGAGCGCGAGCGCACTGGTCGAGATCGCGCCCACCGCCGTCAGGACGCGCTCGCGCCGGTGCCGGTCGGCCAGGGCCGAGGTGAACGGCGTCAAGACCGCAGTCGGCAGCAGGCGGACGAGCCCCGCGATCCCGACCGCATCGGTTCCGCCGTGACGGTAGGCGAAGACGCCGAGCGCGACGGTGAAGGCCCAGTCGACCGCCATCGAGCCGCCGAAGCCCAGCGTGAGGCGTCGCAGGCCGGCCAGCTGCACGACGTCACGAGCGGCTCGAACGGGAGCTGCGGCG
>CAZRTE010000038.1:0-23537 GCA_964602945.1 uncultured Gaiellales bacterium | reverse complement strand
TCGCGCAGGTGAGAGCTCGTCTCACTCGGAGACCGATTCGCCCGAACCCCCAAGCTCTGCCGGAAAGTCCCTGAGTTTTGGCAGGCCGTCCTTCATCGGCAGCACGGACGAGGCGTAGTTCACATGCACGCCCGCCTCGAAGGGGAACGACGGGATCGTCGCGGCGTAGACGTCGATCAGGCCCCACGGCGGGTGGCGCGTCAGCAGATGGCCTCCGCAAACCGTGCACCACTGGCGGTAGCTCTGCTCGTTGGCGTTGTACTCGCCGATCAGGTCCTCTCCTTCGGTGATCTGCACTGCCTCCGCCGGCCAGAGCGTGAACGCGTTGACCGGGCTGGCCGACCAGCTCCGGCAGTTCTTGCAGTGGCAGTAGCCGGCGCCCGCGGCATCGCCCGTCACGACGAACTTGACGGCTCCGCAGTAGCACTGCCCTTCGTACCTCTTCTCTTCGGCGCTCACGAGTTTCCTCCGTCCCGACGGCGTTGATAGCTCGCTGACGCTACTCGTTGCGGACCCCAGGTTCAACGTCTTCGGGTGACATCCCGAACGCCGGCGCTCGAGGGAAGTCCGGAACGCTCGTGCAGGCCATGTTGGAGATACTCGACCTGCTCGGGCACCGGCTTCGGGTGTCGGCGAGGTGGTGGAATGGATGACCTGATCGATGACGTCACGCGTCTCATCTTCGAGAGCAGCTTCCTGACCCTCGCGACCGCGGACGATGACGGCGTGCCGTGGGTTTCGCCGGTGGAGTTCGCCTGCGACGAGGAGCTGCAGTTCTACTGGTTCTCTCCGAGCGATACGCGCCACTCGCAGAACGTGCGGGCGAATCCGCGGGCAGCGCTGGCGATCTATGACTGTACGTACGTTCCCCGCGAGGGCCAGCCGACCGCACTCTACGGCGAAGGGCCGGTCGAAGAGTTCCATCAGTCCGAGCTGGAAGCCGAGCTGCCGAGCCTGCAGCGGTGGATCTCGTGGCGCGACGCGGGACGCAAGACGCCGAGGCCACGCTCCCGCGATCGCACCGACGAGGCCTCGCCGTGGCGCATCTACCGTCTGCACCCGGCACACCTGTTCGCACTGCATCCCGACGGCCATCCCGAGCACGGGGCGCACCTGAGAGTGCCGGTGGATCTCGCTCACAGCTTCGCGCGGGCCTACCGATCCAGGCTCGCCTGAGGAATCTCGCCCTGCTCCGCGCGCCCCAACGGGGTACTCCACACCCGGATGAGGGATGCGAGCTCCGCGCTTACTACCGATTCTTCCTGCATCCCTGCGGTTGGCCTCCCCCGGTCGGCCGTGCCGTGCCCCCGGGTCTAGGAGGCCCAGGTTGGTCGTCCGAGCAAGCAATCTCCGCCTTGTCGAACCAGACACGATCGCCGTTCCGAGCCTCGTCGAGTCCTACCGCCGGCTCGCGGACGTCTTTCACGAGCTCCTCGCCGAGCAGAGCCTCGACGCGCTCCTCGTCCGCATTGCGGACGCGGTCGGCGACCTGATCCCGCACGACACGCTGACGATCTTCGAGGCGGACGAGACGGAGCAGAAGCTCAGGCCGGTTCTCGTACGCGACGAGTACGCCGACGAGATCCTGAGCACGACGATCGGCTTCTCGGAGGGGATCACCGGCTGGGCGGCGCGGAACCGGGAACCGGTGCTCGCGAACCACGCGCATCTCGACCCCAGGGTGCGAACGGTCCCGGGCACGCCGCTGGACCCCGAAGCGCTCATCTGCATCCCTCTGATCGCGCGCAACGGCATCAAGGGCGCGCTCAACGTCTACCGCGAAGGCGAGCACGTCGCGTTCACCGACAAGGAGTTCGAGGTGGCGAAGCGTTTCGGCGACGCCGCGGCGCTCGCCCTCGACAACGCCGAGATCCGGGCTCGCCTCGAGCATCAGGCGCGCACCGACTCGCTCACGGGCGTCTTCAACCACAGCGTCTTCTACGAGCGCCTCCTCGACGCCTTGCACGAGGCGAGCCGCACGCACGTCCCGCTGGCGGTGGTCATGCTCGACATCGACGACTTCAAGCACGTCAACGATGTGCACGGTCATGCCGTCGGCGACGAGCTCCTCCGCTTCCTCGCGGACGCGCTGCGCGCGAGCGTGCGGCCGGAGGACGTGGTCTGCCGGCTCGGCGGGGAGGAGTTCGCGGTGGTGATGATGGGCTGCACCGGCCCGGACGCGGTGCGGGTCGCGGAGAGGATCCAGGGGCGGGTCGCCGACGTCGCCTTCCCGGCGCTGGGGCGCATGACGATCTCCATCGGGGTCGCGCTCGGCCCCGAGCACGCGATGAACCCGCGCGAGCTCGCCGCCTGCGCCGAGGCGGCGATGATGACCGCCAAGGCGCACGGCAAGGACCGGGTCGTGCTCTATGCGGACGACGAGACGAGGCGTCCGGACGGGGCAGGTCGCGAGCGTGGCGACGCGCGCTCGATCGCGCACCTGAAGATGCTGCAGAGCCTGACGGGGAAGCTGAACAGGCTCAACGACGTGCGCGAGATCGGCAACGCGATCGCGACCGAGCTTCGTTCTCTCGTCGACTACTACAACTGCCGCGTCTTCGTCTCCGAGGACCAGGACCTCGTGCCCGTCGCGTTCGTCGGGGAGCTGCCGACCAACGTCGAGTCGCTGTCGCTCGACCTGCTCCGGGTTCGGATCGGCGAGGGAGTGACGGGCCACTGCGCAGAGCTCGGAGAGTCGCTCGTCGTAGGGGACGCCGCCAACTGCGAGTTCGGACGCCAGATGGAGGGAACGGAGCCGATCGAGGAGTCGCTGCTCGCGGTCCCGCTCCGCTACGGCAGCCGGGTCGTGGGCGTGATCGTCGTCTCGAAGCTCGGCCTGGACCAGTTCGACGAGGACGACGTCCGCCTGCTCGAGGTGCTCGCCGCCCATGCAGCCGTCGCGGTCGAGAACGCCGGCCTCTACGAGTCGGCCCGGCGCGAGGCCGAGAGCGCCACGGCTCTGCTCGAGTTCGGGCGCGAGCTCGCGACCCTCGTCGACCTCGAGAGCATCGTCGAACGGGTGGCCGCGCTCTCGGCCGAGATCCTCGGCAGCCCCCACACGTCCTTCTGGCTCGAGCAGGACGGGCTGCTGCGCCTGCGTGCCGAGCACGGCCACAGCCTCGCGCGGTCGGCGGCCCTGCGGGAGTACGCGTTCCTCCCTGCAGCGCTCGACGTCGAGCGCGAGCCGTACATCGTCGAGCCCGCCGCCTACGCAGAGCTCGTCGGCGCCACCTCCATGCCGGGCGGTCGCTACGCCGTTGCGCCGTTCGTCGCCGCCGGGCGCGCCGGCTGCCTCGTCGCTCTCGTCCGCGGAGACGGGTCCGGCGACCGTGAGCTGCGGCTCCTCGGAGGACTCGCCCGCCAGGCGCAGCTCGCGATCTCCAACGCCTCGAGCTACGAAGGGCTCGAGCGGACGTTCGTCTCGGCGGTCGCGGCCCTCGCGAACGCGCTCGAGGCGAACGACGAGTACACGTCGACGCACGCGCGCTGGATCACCGACCTCTCGCTCGCGGTCGGTCGTGAGCTCGAGCTCGACGAGCGGGCGCTGCACCGTCTCGAGCTCGGCGCTCTGCTGCACGACATCGGCAAGATCGGCATCCCGAACGACGTGCTCACGAAGCCGGGCCGGCTGACCGCAAAGGAACGGAGGATCGTCCAGACGCATCCCGAGCTCGGCGAACGGATCATCGCGCCGATCGACCGGCTCCAGCCGGTGCGGCCGATCGTCCGCGCCTGCCACGAGCGCTGGGACGGATCGGGCTACCCGGACGGTCTCGCCGGCGAGGAGATCCCGCTCGAGGCACGCATCATCTTCGTCTGCGACGCGTACCACGCGATGACGAGTGCCCGCCCGTACCGGCGCTCCCTCGGCCACCGGGAAGCCGTACGCCGGCTCGCGGAGGGAGCGGGGACGCAGTTCGACCCGGACGTCGTCGAGGTCGTGCTGCGGATTCTCGAGGAGCGCGAGCTGCCCTAGCCCGCCTCGGCGAGCTCGGGCTCGCCGCCCTCGAGCGTGTGCGCGAGGCGGCGGAAGGGACCGTCGACCGCGAGCAGCTCCTGTTCGGTGCCGCGCTGGACGATGCGCCCGTGCTCGACGACGAGGATCTCGTCCGCCCGGCGCACGGTCGAGAGGCGGTGGGCGATGATGATCGACGTCCGGCCGCGCAGGAGCCGGTCGAGGGCCCGCTCGATCAGCACCTCGGTCGGCCGGTCGATGTTCGACGTCGCCTCGTCGAGAACGAGGATGCGCGGGTCGGCGAGCAGGGCGCGGGCGATCGAGATCAGCTGCCGCTCGCCTGCCGACAGCCCGGCTCCGCCTTCCCGCACCTCGTGCTCGAGGCCGCCCGAGAGGCGCGCTGCGACGCGGTCGGCGCCGACCGCCGCCGCCGTCGCCGCCACCTCCTCGTCCGTCGCGTCCGGCTTCGCGAACCGGATGTTCGAGGCGATCGTGCCGCTGAACAGGAACGGATCCTGGAGCACGACGCCGAGCTGGCGCCGGTACGAGCGGAGCTGGACGTCGCGGAGGTCGAGACCGTCGACGCGCACGGTGCCCTCGTCGGGGTCGTAGTGGCGCCCGATCAGCCGCGCGAGGGTCGACTTGCCGTGGCCCGACTCGCCGACGAGGGCGAAGCAACCGCCCTGCGGCACGCGGAAGGAGATCCCGCGCAGCACGGGCTCCTCGCCGTAGGCGAAGACGATGGAGTCGAGGTCGAGATCCCCGTCGAGCCGGGGCAGCGGCTCCGCGCCTGGGCGGTCGCGGATCTCCGGCTCCTCGTCGAGGATGCTCGCGATCTTCACCATCGCCGCGCCGGCCGCCTGCAGCTGGCCATACACATCCGACAGCTCCTGCAGCGGCTGGAACACGAGCTGAAGGAGGTAGACGGCCGTGATCAGCGTGCCGATCGTGAGCGTGTCGTGCGCGTAGAAGTGCGAGCCGAAGTAGAGGACGATGGCCGTCGCGAGCACGCCGAGGAACTCGATCGACGGGAAGAAGACCGAGAAGATCTTCTGCACGTACGTCGCCTGGAGCCGGTTCGCGTCGTTGAGCTCGTCGAACTCGGCCTGGAAGCGCCGCTCCCGGTTGAACGCCTGCACGACCGCCATGCCCGCCACCGACTCCGCGATCTGGGCCGTCACGGCCGCGATGCGGTTGCGCTGCTCGACGTTCGCCGCGTGCGCGACCCGCTGGAACCAGCGTGACAGCACGAGCGCGGGAGGCAGCACCGCGAACGAGACGAGCCCGAGGCGCCAGTCGGCGATCAGGAGCGCGGCGACGGCCGTCGGCAGGAGGATGACATTCGAGACGAGCGTCGGCATCCCCTGCGAGAGCGTGTCCGAGACGGCGTCGACGTCGCTCGTGAGACGGGCGATGATCCAGCCGGCCTTCTGCTGCGAGAAGTAGCGGAGCGAGAGGCCGGTGAGGTGGTCGAAGAGGTCGCGCCGGAGCCCGATCACGATCGCCTGGCCGATCGTCGCGAGGCCGCGGATCAGGATCGCCTGCAGAATCCAGCCCGCCCCGGCGACGCCGAGGTAGATCGCGACCACGATCGCCAGGTGGTGCTCGTCGCGCGCGACGATGCCCTTGTCGATCGCGTTGCGGACGAGGAGCCAGCCTCCGGTCTGCGCGGCCGCGTTGCCGGCGCCGACGAGGAGCATGAGCGAGACCATCAGCCTGCGGCCCTCGAGGTACCTCGTCAGCCGCCTCACGCCGCGATCACCTCGTCCCCGAACAGCGTCGCGAAGGGCCCGCCGGCGCGGAGGAGCTCGGCCGGCGTTCCCGACTCGACGATCCCGCCGTCCGCGAGCACCACGGCGCGGTCGGCGATCTCGACGGTCGAGAGCCGCTGGGTCGCGACGAGCACGGTCCGGCCTGCGAGCGCCGGCCGCAGCCGCTTGACGAGCCGCCGCTCGCCGAACTGATCGACCTGCGAGAGCGGGTCGTCGAGGACGACGACGCGTGCGCCGGTGACGAGGGCGCGCGCGAGGGCGACCCGCTGCCGCTGGCCGCCCGAGAGGTTGACGCCGCGCTCGCCGATCAGGGTGTCGTAGCCGTCGGGCAGCGACGGCCCGAACATGTCGACACCGGCCGCCTCGCAGGCCGCGAGCACCTCCTCCCAGTCCGCATCCTCGCGCCCTGCGGTGAGGTTCTCGCGCAGCGGCACCGAGAAGAGGATCGGACGCTGCGTGACGAGCGCGACGGACGCCCGCAGCTCCGCGAGGGGGACGTCCCGCGCCTCGACTCCGCCGACGAGGACGCGTCCGCCCGTCGGGTCGTAGAAGCGGGGCAGGAGGTTGAGGAGCGACGTCTTGCCCGAGCCGGTCGTGCCGCAGACGGCGACGATCTCGCCGGGCTCGACGACGAGGTCGAGGTTGCGCAGGACCTCGACCTCGCCTCCGTAGGCGAAGCTCACGCGCTCGAAGCGGACCTCGAGCTCGCCTCCCGGCAGGTGCCTGGGCTGCTTCGGCTCGGGCAGGGGCTCGATCCCCTCGAGCCAGGCGAAGCTGCGCCCCGCCGAGGCGAGCGCGCGCTGGGCGAGGTTCGTGATCCAGCCGAGCGCCTCGAGCGGCCAGACGAGCTGGAGCAGGAGGGTCTCGAAGAGGACGAACTGGCCGATCGAGAGGTTGCCGCCGATCACCTCCTTGCCGCCGAAGAAGACGACGGCGGCGATCGAGAGAGCAGGCAGGTAGTAGAGGCCCGGCAGGTGACGGGACTCGACGCCGGCCTGGCGCAGGACGGTCGAGCGCACGCCCTCGGCCTTGTCGCCGAAGCGCCCGCGGACGTCGTCTTCGCGGCCGAACGCCTGCACCATCTCGATCCCGACGACGGCCTCGTCCGCCGCCTCGGTCACGTCGCCCTTCCGCTCCTGCACCTGGCGCGAGATCGGTGAGACCCGGCGCGCGAAGCGCAGCGCGAGCACCGTGATCGGCGGCATCGCGACCGCGGTGTAGAGGGCGAGCCGCGCGTCGACGAGGACGAGGACGATGCCGGCCGCGACGATCATCATCAGGCTCTGCATCCCCTGCACGAGCCCCCAGCCGATGAAGTAGCGGATCGGGTAGAGGTCGTTCGTCGCGCGCGAGAGCACCTGGCCGGTCGCGTGCCGGTCGTAGAAGGCGCGGGGATAGCGCAGGTACGCCTGGTAGAGGAGCTCGCGCATGCGCGCCTCGATCCGGACGCCGATCCGGGCCGTGGCGTAGCGCCGGTTGAAGTTGATCACGAAGCGGAGCGCGGCGAGCCCGGCGATGATCGCGAGGTAGGGCCAGAGGCGCTGCGTGTGATGGACGATCGCGCGGTCGATCGCCCGCTGGATCAGCACCGGGATGGCGGTCGAGACAAGGGTGTAGAGGAAGGAGCAGGAGAGGCCGAAGACACCCATCTTCCACTGCGTCCGCCAGATTCCGAGCAGCCTGCGGAAGGTCGGCAGCAGGCCGAGATCGGGCGGGTCGACAGAGTTCACGTATGCGGACATGACGAAGCGCCCGCCGACTCGGGCGCCTCTCTGCGCGGCGACGGGCAATCGCCGACGATACCAGCGAGTACCGCCGCCGGCCGGTGCGCGGCCTAGCGCGGCCGGTTCCGGCGCTGCGTGGCGCTCGCGGCGGGCTCGAGATCGGGCTCGGGCTGCGGCTGCGGCAGCGGCGTCGGCGCCGGCGGCTCGCCGGCAGGCTCGGGCTCGGTGGAGCTCTCGACGCCGCCGAGGCGCGCCCGCTCCTGCTCGAGCCGCACCCGCAGACCGGCCAGCTCGCGCTCCACCTTCCGGATCGCCCGCTCGCGCTCGTCCAGCCGGTCGCGCTCCGCCCGTGCGAGTGCCAGCTCCTGCGCCGCTTCGCGCTCGCGCTTCTCGGCCTCGGCGAGCGCCTGGGCCACGTCGGCGGACTCGCCGCCCCGCCGGCCCCGGGAGCTGCGGCCGGCGAGCTCGAGACGCAGCTGCTCGAGCTCCTGCTCGCGGGCAGCCACGTGCTGCGCGCGCTCGCGGAGCTCCCGCTTGATCTCCTCGACCTCTTCGAGGGCCTGCTCGTACCGCGTCCGCGTGTCCTGCCCGTCGTTCATGGAGACAAGTGTGGCGTTCACAGCGGCTGGTCGCAACCGTAGCCCGCCGTCCCGGGAGTGGTGCGGTCGTCGACTTCGACGTAGAGTCGAGCGATCCACCGGCGGGAGTTCCTCGAGAGGGCAGGGGGTCTGGCGCTCGGCGCCGGGACGCTCGGCGTGCTGTCGGGCTTTGGCTCCGCTGCCGCGAGCGGGCCGTTCCGCCGGCTCGCGCGCGAGCTCGAGGGCTCGATCGTGACCCCGTCGAGCCGTCTGTACGCGACCGACAGGGTGTCGTTCAACAGGCGCTTCGACGGCGTGCACCCGCGGGCGATCGTCTACTGCGGCTCGGCGGAGGACGTCGAGAAGACCCTGCGCTGGGCGCGGAAGCACGGGATCCGGGTCGTGCCGCGCTGCGGCGGCCACTCGTACGGCGGCTACTCGACGAGGAACGGCGGGGTCGTCGTGGACGTGTCGCGGCTGAAGCACGTCCACCTCCACCACGGCAAGGCGACCGTCGGGGCGGGCGCGCGGCTGATCGACGTCTACGCCGCCCTCGACCGCCACGGCCGCACGATCCCCGCCGGCTCGTGCCCGACCGTGGGGATCGCCGGGCTCACGCTCGGAGGCGGCGTCGGCTATGCGAGCCGCAAGCTCGGCCTCACCTGCGACAACCTCGTCGGCCTCTCGCTCGTGACGGCGAGCGGCAAGCGCCTGGAGTGCGGGCCGCACGAGCACTCCGACCTCTTCTGGGCCTGCCGTGGCGGCGGCGGAGGCAACTACGGGATCGTGACGAGCTTCCGCTTCCGCACGCATGCGGTCGGGAACGTCGCCTACTACCGCGTGACCTGGCCGTGGTCGGACGCGGCCGAGGCGGTCAAGGCCTGGCAGGACTTCGCGCCTCACGCCCCCGACGCGCTGTTCTCCGATCTCTTCCTCGGGACGACCGCGCCGAAGGGGGCGGGCACGCAGCCCGCGATCGGCTCCGGCGGCCAGTTCTTCGGCAGCGAGGCCGACCTGCAGTCGCTGATCGCGCCCCTCGCGTCGACGGGAGCGCCCACGCACGTCGAGGTCGGGACGCTGGCGTACATGGACGCGGTCGAGCGCTGGGCCGGCTGCCATCCGCTCGGCCAGTGCCATGCCCGCCACCGGCAGGCGTTCAAGGGGAAGTCCGACTACGTCGACCGGCCGCTCCCGGACGCGGCGATCGCGACGCTGCTGGCGGGGCTCGAGGCGAACCAGGCCGATGCCTCGCTCGGCAGCGCCGACCTGGTTCTCGACGCGTACGGCGGCACGATCAACCGTGTCCACCCCGGGGCCACCGCCTTCGTCCACCGCGACGCGCTCTTCTCGATCCAGTACTTCTCGAGCTGGACGGGCCACGGCGCCGGCAACCTGACCTGGATCCGGAACCTCTACGCGGCGATGCGCTCTTCCGTCTCGGGCTTCGCGTACCAGAACTACATCGACCCCGAGCTCCGGACGTGGCAGCACGCGTACTACGGCTCCAACCTACGCCGGCTCGTCTCGGTGAAGCGGAAGCACGACCCCCACGACGTCTTCCGCTTCGCGCAGAGCATTCCGAGGCACCTGTAGAGCGCGAGGCACACAGCTCGACGCGGATCAGGCGGCGAAGCCGAAGCTCGGGTCGTGCCGCATCGCGGGCCGCGCGCAGAGCGCCTCGACGAGAAACTGTGCGTGGGCCGCGCCCAGCTTGCGCTCCAGCCGCTCCCGGGCGCGAGGCGTGTCGAGGTCGAGGCTGGCGCAGTGCCGATGGACGAGCTCCAGCCCTCGACGCGTTGCCGCCGGAGTCCTCGGTCGCCGCGCCATGATCAGGTTCATCGTCCGGAGCAGGCCCGGCGAACAGCCCGCGACCCAGGGATCTTGCGCGGTCGTTCGCCGTCCTCGGTTCAGGTGATGCGACTCTCTTTCTATTTGACCAACAAGGAAAATAGCCCTAGCATGGGGGACGTGCCAGTTCCCGACAAGTTGCTCGAGCAGGCGGCGGAGCGATTCCGGCTGCTGTCCGACCCGACGCGCCTCCGCCTGCTCAACGAGCTCGATGCCGCCGAGGAGCTACCCGTCGGCGAGCTGGCCGAGCGGGCCGGCGTCGGAATCTCGAACACCTCGAAGCACCTGCACCAGCTCGAGCGGGAGGGGCTCGTGGCGAGGCGCAGGCAGGGGACGACGATCTTCTACCGCATCGCCGAGCCGACGCTGGGCGAGCTCTGCGATCTCGTCTGCGCCGGTCTGCGCAAACGGCTCTCCGCGCTGAGCGCGCAGGTGTAGTCGCGTGCAGACGGCGCTGCTGGCGCTCCCGTTCGGTGTCGTCATCGGGCTCTCGCTCGGCCTCGTCGGCGGTGGCGGCTCGATCCTCGCGCTGCCCGTTCTCGTCTACGTGCTCGGAGAGCCGGTCAAGGTGGCGACGACCGAGTCGCTGCTGATCGTCGGCATGACCGCGCTCCTCGGCTCCCTCGATCACGCCTACGCAGGCCGCGTGCGCTGGCGCACGGCGCTCGCCTTCGGGGCCGCCGGCGTCGTCGGAGCGTTCGGGGGCACCGCGCTCAATCGCGCGGTCGGCTCGCGGACGATCCTCTTCGCCTTCGCCCTCCTCCTGCTCGTCGCCGCCGCGGCGATGCTGCGCGGGCGCGGAGAGCCGAGCCGGCCCGAGATCGAGCCGCGCGGCCGCAACCTCTGGCTGCGCATCGCCCCCGCCGGCCTCGGCACCGGCCTGTTGACCGGGTTCTTCGGTGTCGGTGGCGGCTTCGCGATCGTGCCCGCGCTGACGCTGCTGCTCGCGATCCCGCTGACGGCCGCCGTCGGCACGTCGCTCGTCGCGATCGCGATCACGTCGAGCGGCGCCCTCGCCGCCCATCTGAGCAGCGGCCGGATCGACTGGGGCATCGCGGCGTCGTTCACGGTCGCGGCGGTCGCGGGCGCGGTCGCAGGCTCGCGCCTGGGCGGGCGCGCGCAGCCCTACCGGCTCGCGCAGGCGTTCGCGGTGCTCGTGGTCGGCGTCTCCGCCTTCCTCATCGCCAAGAGCGTCGCGGCGTACGTCTAGTAGTGCCCCTTCGCTGGACGTCCTCCACGTTCCCGGCGCGGCAACGTCACGAGGAGACGACCGTGCGGCTCTGCTCGCGCATGAACTGCTGCACGTAGTACGGGCCGAGGCCGCCCTTGCCGGAGAGCCCGCTCGACTTCCAGCCCGGGAACGACTGGATCCCGGGCCAGGCTCCCGTCGTCGCGCCCGCGCGGCGGTTGACGTAGACGACGCCGGCCTCGATCTCGTCGAGGAACCGCTCGAGCTCGGATGCATCCTCCGAGAAAACACCCGCCGTGAGCCCGTACGGCACCGCGTTCGCCTCCGAGAGCGCCTCGTCGAGGTCCCGCACGCGCGTCACCGTGAGGAACGGGAGGAACAGCTCGTCGCGCGTGAGCCGGTGATCCGGTGGGAGCCCGGCGACGACCGTCGGCGCGACGAAGTACCCGCCGCCGCCGAGCACGTCGCCGCCGCCCGCGACCTCGCCGTCCCGGCGCGCCTCCTCGACGGCGCGCTCGAAGCGCTCGACGGCGGCCGCGGTCGCCACCGGCCCCGTCTGCGCCGTCCGGTCCGAGGGGTCGCCGACGCGGTAGTCCGCCGCGATCTGCGCGAGCCGCCCCACGAGCTCGTCGTGCACCTCCGCCGCGACGATGGCGCGCGAGCAGGCGCTGCACTTCTGGCCGGAGAAGCCGAAGGCGGCGCGCGCGATGCCCTCCGCAGCCTTGTCGAGATCGGCGTGCGCCGTCACGATCGCGGGGTTCTTGCCGCCCATCTCCGCGAGCACCGGGCGCGGGTAGGGGCCCTCGGCGAGCCTGCGGCCGAGCGCGCGCCCGACCTCGGCCGAGCCGGTGAACGCGATCCCGTCCACGTCACCCGCCGCGAGCGCGGCACCCGTCTCGGCGCCGCCCTGGACAAGCGCGAACACGCCGTCGGGCAGCCCGGCGTCGAGGTAGCAGCGGGCGAGCGCGTCGCCGCAGCGGAGCGCCTCGTCCGACGGCTTGAGCACGACGGCGTTGCCGGCGACGAGCGCCGCCGAGCTCATGCCCGCGGCGAGGGCGACGGGGAAGTTGAACGGGGCGATCACGCCGAAGACGCCGTACGGCCGCAGGACGCTGCGGTTCCGCTCGTCGGGCACGAGCTGCCCGAGCTCGTGGACGAAGCCGCCGTTCGCCTCCATCTGGCCGCAGTACGTCTCGATCAGGTCGACGGCCTCCTCGACCTCGGCGATCGCCTCCGTGCGCACCTTGCCGATCTCCATGCTCATCGCCGCTGCGATCTCGATCCGCCGCTCGCCGATCAGCCGCGCAGCGTCACGGAGGAGCGAGCACCGCTCCCCGTACGGCAGCCGCCGCCACCCGGGCGCCGCCCTGCGGGCGTGGGCGAGCGCGTCGCCGACGACCTCCGTTCCCTCGTGCGCGCGGCTGACGACGCGGTCCGAGCGGGCCGGGTCCTCACGCTCGACCGGGGCGCCGCGCTCGTCGCCGCCGCCGCCGACGCGGTGCGGCAGCGGCGCGGCCCCGGAGGCGCGCACGGCGGTGAGGGCGTCCTCGAACGCCTGGTCGATCTCGGCGCTCGTCCCGGTCGTGTAGGTCAGCCGCGTGGTCATCGCTGCTCCCTCGGTCGCGGCGGATCCTACGTAGGATCGCGTCGTGCTGCATGTCGTGCGGGCAGAGGGCCCAGCCGCCGAGCGAGGGCGGACGATCGGCCGGGAGCTCGGCGAGGCGATCGTGCGCAGCCTCGCCTTCTACCGCGAGCTCGTCGCTCCCGAGGCTGCCGGACGTCTCGTCGCCCCGTACCGCGCTGCGGCCGCCGCGCTGCCCGAGTACGTCGACCTGGTCGAGGGGATGGCGGCCGGCGCGGAGGTCTCGCCCGACGAGCTCTGGCTCGTGAACGCCTTCGAGGAGATGGAGCCGGCGTTCGAGCGCTGCTCGACCTTCACGGCGCTCGCCGGCGACGCGACGATCCTCGCGCACAACGAGCAGTGGCTCGCCGGCGACGCCGGGAATCTCGCGGTGGTCGTCGAGGCCTGCGAGGACGGCACCCGCCTCGCCTCGCCGACGGTGGCCTGCTGCCTGCCGGCCGTCGGGATGAACTCCCACGGCGTCGCGCAGGGCATCGACTCGCTCTCCGCGCCGGACGACCGGGTCGGGATTCCCCGGGTGCTCGTCTCCCGCCACGCCCTCGCAGCGCGCGACCTCGGCGACGCCGCCGGCCGGGCCGGCGTCCCGGGCCGGGCCGGGGGCTACGCGCACGTCCTCGCCCGGCGCGGCGGCGAGGCACGCACCGTCGAGACGAGCGCCACCCGTAGCGCGCTCCTCGGGCCGGGCGCGCACACGAACCACTACCTCGATCCGGAGCTCGCGCGCGACGGCGACTCGAGCGAGGGGAGCGTCGCGCGCTACGAGCGGCTGGCCGAGCTCCTGCACGATCGTCCTCCGGCGACCCCCGAGCAGGCGATGGAGCTGCTCCGCGACCACGCGTCGAGCCCACAGGCGATCTGCGAGCACGGGACGCCGGGCGATGCGCAGGCGTCGGTCGTCCTCTTCTCGCTCGTCTGCGAGCTCGAGTCCGGTCGCATGTGGGTCGCGCCGGGCAACCCCTGCGAGACGCCGTACGAGGAGGTGGATCTCGCCGACCTCGCGGCGTGACCTGCGGCTGCCCGTCGTCTGGAGCGACGACTGCCTCCTCCACGACCCCGACGCCGAGGTGTTCGTGGGTGTGCGCATGCCCGCCGTCGAGGTCGCCGCGCGCGTCGAGCGGATCCGCGAGACGCTCGTCGCCGCGGGCGCGCCACTCGTCGCCGCCGAGCCGCACGGCGACGAGGAGCTCCTCGCCGTGCACGACGCCGCGCTCGTCGAGTGGCTGCGCGGCGCGTGGGCGGAGTGGGAGCGTGCCGGTCTCCGCGACGACCCCGGCCAGAATCGCGTCGTCCCCTACAACTTCATGCGCCGCGGGGCCGGCCCGCGCCGCGAGCCGGTCGCGGTCTGGGCCCGGGCCGGCTGGTTCGCCTACGACACGATGACCCCGATCGGGCCGGGCACCTGGGAGGCCGCCCGCGCCGCCGCCGACTGCGCGCTCACGGCCGTCGATCTCGTCGCCGGCGGCGAGGCCGCCGCCTACGCGTGCATCCGCCCGCCCGGCCACCACGCCGGCCGCAGCGGCTTCGGCGGCGCCTGCTACCTCAACAACGCGGCGATCGCGGCGGAGGCGCTCCGCGCGCGGGTCGGCGACCCGGTCGCGGTCGTCGACGTCGACGCCCACCACGGCAACGGCACCCAGGAGCTGTTCTACGAACGCGCCGAGGTCGTCGTCGCCTCCGTCCACGTCGACCCCGGTGCGGGCTGGTTCCCGCACGTCGCCGGGTTCGCGGACGAGACCGGAGACGGCGCCGGCCTCGGCGCGAACCACAACCTGCCGCTCGCGCCCGGGGCCGGCGACGACGAGTGGCTCGCGGCGGTCGCAGAGGCTGCGGCGCATGCGGCCGGCGCGCGTGGCCTCGTCGTCTCGCTCGGCGTCGACGCCGCGGCCGGCGACCCCGAGAGCCCGCTCCGGGTGAGTGAGGCCGGCTACCGCGAGGCCGGTCGAATCCTCGGCGCCCTCGGCCGGCCCACCGTGCTCGTGCAGGAGGGCGGCTACGACCTCGGGACGATCGGCCCGCTCGTCCGCGAGACGCTCGCCGGCCTCGAGTTTGGACCCGGTTAGCAGAGATTCTTCTAGGCATTTCCGATCCAACCTTGTATGGTCTCTCCGCATGACTCCGGCCGCGACGTGCTTTGGAGCCTCGTTGCCGGAGAAGGGAACCATCGGTGTCCCCGCCCCGGCGAGTGGCTACTTCAACCGCTCCGATGTTCTTCGCGGCGTCGAATGGTGGGAATCGAAGGGGTATCGGGTCAAGCTCGGCGAGCACGTCTTCGAGCGCGACGGCTACGTCGCGGGCGACGCCGAGCACCGCGCCGCCGACCTGATGGCGATGTTCCTCGACCCCGAGGTCGACGTCGTCCAGTCCTTCCAGGGCGGCTACGGCTCGATGCAGACCATCCCGTACCTCGACTTCGACGCGATCGCCGAGCACCCGAAGGGCTTCGTCGGCTACTCCGACATCACCGCCCTCCACGTCGCGCTCCGCCAGCGCGCGGGCCTCGCGACGATCTACGGCTACGGGCTCGCCGGCATGGGCGACAAGGAGTCCACCGACTTCAGCCGTGACCGCCTCGTCGAGGTGCTGCGCGGCGGCGGCACGGGCGAGGTGCCGCGCGACCCGGACGACCCCTACGTCCGCGCGATCGCGCCCGGGAAGGTGACGGCGCCGCTCGTCGGCGGCTGCCTCTGGCTGCTGATGCAGACGATGGGCACGCCGTGGGAGGTCTCCTTCGACGGCTGCATCCTCTTCTTCGAGGACGTCGACGCCCCGGCCTGGTACATCGACGGGAACCTGCTCCAGCTGCAGCAGGCGGGCAAGCTCGACGGCGTCGTCGGCGTCGTCGTCGGCGACATGGAGAAGTGCGACTGGCGGGAGCAGCGTCCCGAGTGGCCGCAGACCCGCTCGATCGAGGACGTCCTCGAGCGCTACCTGGAGCCGCTCGGCGTTCCCGTGCTCTACAAGCTGCCGCTCGGTCACGCGAAGCATCTCGCCGCGCTGCCGCTCGGGGTCGAGGCGACGCTCGACGCGGACGCGCGGACGCTCACGATCGAACGGCCGTGTCTGGTCGTGGAGGGACAACCGGAGGAGGAGGAAGCAGCATGAGGAGCATCGCTCGGCGAAGGCGCGGTCTCCTGCTGATCGCCGCCGTCGCCGCGTTTGCGGTGACGCTCGGCACGTCGGCGGGAGCCGGGGCGACGAGCCCGACGAAGGCGAAGGCGGGAGGGAGCGGGATCCTGCGGATCGGGACGACGAACTACATCGACTCGTTCAACCCGATCAACTTCATCGAGACGCAGGCCTACAACGCCTTCATCATGATCTACCCGCAGCTCGTCCAGTACACGTACGGGAAGCACGGCTACCGGTTCCAGGGCGACTGGGCGAAGTCGTGGAAGACGTCGAAGGACGGCAAGACCTGGACGTTCAAGCTCCATTCCGGCACGAAGTGGTCGGATGGGAAGCCGCTCACCTCGAAGGACGCGGCCTGGACGATCAACACCATCGTCAAGTACCGGAACGGGGCGACCGCGGTCGCGGCGCCCGCCCTGGCGCACGTGCAGAAGGCGACGGCGCCGAACCCGACGACACTCGTCGTCCACTACGCGAAGCCCGTCGGCAACGTGCTCGCACAGCTCGAGCAGTTCTTCGTCCTGCCGCAGCACGTGTATGCGAAGTACGCGAACACGAAGGGCGGGAAGGGCCTGAAGACCTTCCATCCCGAGCAGCACATGCCGATCGTCACGGCGGGTGCCTACACGATCAAGAGCTACCAGAAGAAGGGCACGACGGTCTTCATCCCCGACCCGAACTTCTGGGGCCCGCCTTCGCACGCGGACGCGATCGCGCTCACGTACTACACGAACGCGGACTCGATGATCGCGGACCTGAAGCAGGGGAACCTCGACTGGATCGACCAGGTGCCGTTCGAGGCGATCAAGGCGGTCTCGAAGATGCCCGGCGTCCAGCTCCAGAAGACGCTCGCCTCCGAGACGACGAACATCACGTGGAACTCCAACCCGCGGAAGCTGAAGAACCGCGAGCTGCTCGACCCGCGCGTGAAGCGGGCGCTCTCGATGTGCGTGAACCGGAAGCGGATCATCAACGTCGTCTTCCAGGGCCACGCGTCGCTCGTCGAGAGCCTCGTCGGCCACATCTCGTCGCTCGAGAACCCGCACCTTGGTCCCCTGAAGTACAACTGCAAGAAGGGCAACCAGATCCTGAACAAGCTCGGCTACAAGAAGGGCCCGAACGGGATCCGGATCGCGCCGGCGACCCACGGCAAGTACGCCCAGAAGGCGCATCCGATGTCGTACGAGATCGTCACGCCGACGTCGACCGACTTCAACGTCAACCGCGAGTTCCAGATCGTCCAGCAGGGCTTCAAGGCCGCGGGCGTGAAGGTGACGCAGAAGGTCGGCGGCGATTCGACGGCGACGTACGCCCTCGAGACCGACTCGAAGTGCGACGCCGCGAAGCACCAGGGCTACAGCAAGTTCGACATCGCCATGTGGGACTGGGCCGGCTACGTCGACCCGGACTTCATGCTCTCGGTCGTCACGACCGGCCAGTGGTGCTCCTGGAGCGACACCGGCTGGTCGAACAAGAAGTACGACAAGCTCTACATCGAGCAGGGGACGACCGTGAACCCGGCGAAGCGCAGGAAGATCGTCTGGAAGATGCAGAAGATGGTCTACGACCAGATGGTCTACACGCAGCTCGTGAACGAGCAGCTGATCGACGCCCATTCGACGAAGTGGACGGGCTTCCACATCGAGCTCGGCGCCTACTCCAAGGCGTACTACACGAGCCCGAGGAAGGCCGGGTAGCACTGAGGTCGGAGACGGTCGCGACGGAACGCTGACACGTGCGGGGCACAGACTTCGTCCTCAAGCGCGTCTTCTTCGCCGTCGCGACCGTCTTCGTCGCGATCACGGTCAACTTCGTGCTCTTCCGCACCGTGCCGGGCGACGCGGTCTCGGCGCTCCGGTGCCGGCAGTGCACGCCGCAGTTCAAGGCGTACGAGCGCAGGACGCTCGGCCTCGACCAGTCGAAGCTGAAGCAGTACTGGCTCTACGTCGACAGCCTCTTCCACGGCGACATGGGGCGCTCGCTCCGCACGCAGGAGACCGTCTGGTCGGCGCTCTGGTCGCCGCTCAAGAACACGATGCCGATGGTCGCCCTCGGCACCCTCTTCTCGATCGTGCTCGGGGTCGCCACGGGGGTGATCTCCGCCTGGCGCCGGAACACGTTCGTCGACAAGGCCGGCCTCTGGACCGGTCTCGCCTTCTACGCGATGCCGCCGCAGTGGCTCGGGCTGATGATCGTCCTCTTCGTCGCGGGCGCGATCGGGCTGCCGACCTCGGGCATCGAGACGCCGACGCTCGGCATCCTCGGCGATCCGTCGACCTGGACGATCGTGATGGACCGGCTGAAGCACATGGTCCTGCCGGCATCGGCGCTCGGGCTCGTGCTCTACGGCGACTACACGCTGATCGTGCGCTCCGCGATGCTCGAGACGCTCGGGGAGGACTACGTGCTCACCGCTCGGGCGAAGGGGCTCTCCAACTGGGCGACCGTGTGGAAGCACGGGCTGCGGAACGCGATGCTGCCCGTGATCACGCTCGTCGCGCTCTCCCTCGGCTTCATCATCGGCGGCGCGATCACGATCGAGTACGTCTTCTCCTATCCCGGGATCGGGCTCGAGATCGTGGAGGCGATCGACCAGCGTGACTGGCCCATCGTGCAGGGGGCGTTCCTGCTGCTGGCCCTCTCGGTCATCTTCTTCAACCTCGTCGCCGACCTCCTCTACTACAAGCTCGATCCGCGGGTGACCGAGTGACCGCCCTCGAGGGACCGGTCGAGGCAGCCGTCGAGGAGCTCCCGCGGCGGCCGGGCGTGGTGCGACGGCTGCTCGAGAGCCCGGTGTTCACGAGCCGCCAGTCGCTCGTCGGCCTCGTCATCCTCACCTTCTTCGTGCTCATGGCGCTCACCGCGCCGCTCTTCATCCACGGCGACGTCCAGGCGAAGGTCGGACCGGTCTTCGCCCGCCCGAGCGGCAGCCACTGGCTCGGCACCGACGGCGGCGGCGCCGACATGATGAAGCTGCTCGTGATGGGAGCGCGGGTGTCCCTGCTCGTCGGCTTCGCGAGCGCGGCGGTCTCCGTCCTCATCGGTGGGACCGTCGGCATCGTCTCCGGCTTCTTCGGCGGCAAGGTGGACATCGTGCTGATGCGGCTCACGGACTACGTCCTCGTGCTCCCGGACATCCCGTTGATGATCGTCGTCGCCGCGCTGTTCGGCCGCAGCCTCACGAACATCATCGTGATCATCGGCGTGATCTACTGGACCTCGACGGCCCGGCTGCTGCGCGCCCAGGTGAAGAGTGTCCGCGAGCGCGTCTACGTGCAGCGGGCACGTGCCCTCGGCGCCGGGAACACGAGGCTGATCTTCCGCCACGTCCTGCCGCAGGTGACCCCGCTGCTCGTCGCGAACACCGTCCTCTTCGTCGCGTACGCGATCTTCGCCGAGACGTTCATCGCCTTCCTCGGCCTCGGCGATCCGAGCCTCGTCTCGTGGGGGCGGCTGATCCAGAACGCCTTCACCGACGACGCGATCCTCAACAACGCCTGGTGGGCGATCGTCCCGCCGGGCGTCGCCGTCGTGATCGTCGTCGTCGCCTGCACGATGGTCGGGCAGGCCATGGAGGACGCGTTCAACCCGCGGCTCCGCTCCGGGCACCTCTCCACACGGCGCTTCCGGCTTCGCCCGGTGCCGATCCGGGAGCCGAGGTGAGCCGCAAGCTGCTCGAGGTCGAAGACCTCCACGTCTGGTTCGACCTGCCGCACCACCGCGAGCTGCATGCGGTGCAGGGGGTCTCGTTCGGGGTCGGCGACGGGGAGCGGCTCGGGCTCGTCGGCGAGTCGGGCTGCGGCAAGACGACGACGATCCTCGCGCTGATGGGGCTTCTGCCGCCGACGGCGACCGTCGCGGGACGAGTCCTGCTCGACGGCGAGGACGTGCTCGCACGCGGTGAGCGAACGGTGGCGCCCCATCGCTGGAAGAGCGTCGCGATGGTCTTCCAGGGGGCGATGAACGCGTTCAACCCGGTGCGCCGCATCGGCGACCAGCTCGTCGAACCGATGGAGCTGCACGGCGTCGCGGAGGGAGCGACGGCGGAGGCGCGGGCGGCGGAGCTGCTCGAGCGCGTCGGCATCTCCTCGACCCGGCTGCACAACTACCCGCACGAGTTCTCGGGAGGGATGCGGCAACGCGCGGCGATCGCGATGGCACTCGCCTGCGGGCCGAGGCTCCTGCTCGCGGACGAGCCGACGACGGCGCTCGACGTGATGGTGCAGGCGCAGATCCTCGAGCTGCTGGTGTCGCTCGCCGACGACCTCGGGCTCGCGCTGATCCTCGTCACGCACGATCTGCCGGTGGTCGCCCAGACCTGCACGGCGGCCGCCGTGATGTACGCCGGCGAGATCGTCGAGACCGGGCCGATGGACGCGCTCTACCACGACCCGCGGCACCCCTACACGCGGCTGCTCTTCGCCGCGACGCCGGACCTCGAGTCGCGGGACGCCGTCATCTCGATCCCGGGGACGCCGCCGCGTCTCGACCGGCAGGTCATCGGCTGTCCCTTCCGGCCGCGCTGCGACGTCGCCTTCGACCGCTGCACGGCCGAGCGGCCGGCGCTCGGCCGGGTCGGCGACCGGCACGACGCCGCCTGCCACGCGGCGGAGCAGGTGGCGGTGTGAACACCAACGGGCACGACGCTGCGTCTCCGCTGCTCGAGGTGGAGGGGCTCGTCGTCCGCTATCCGATCCACCGCGCGATCGTGGAGACCGTCGTCCGCCGACCGAAACAGCACGTGCACGCGGTCTCGGGCGTGTCGTTCGACGTCTCGCGCGGCGAGATGGTCGCGCTCGTCGGCGAGTCCGGCTGCGGCAAGACGACGACCGCGCAGGCACTCCTGCAGCTCGTCCGGCCGGACGCGGGCACCGTCCGCTTCGACGGGATCGACGTCACGGCGCTCGGGCCGCGCGAGCTGCGGCGGCTGCGGCGCCGGATGCAGATCATCTACCAGGATCCCTACGAGTCGCTCGACCCGCGCTTCCGGGTCGAAGCGACGGTCGCGGAGGCGCTCGTCGTCCACCGCGAGGGGACGCGCGAGGAGCGGCGGCGGCGCGTCGTCGAGGCGCTCGAGCTGGCGGGGCTCTCGCCGCCGGAGCTGTACCTCGACCGGTACCCGCACGAGCTCTCGGGCGGCCAGCGGCAGCGGGTCGCGATCGCGGCGAGCCTCGCGCTCGGCCCCGATCTGCTCGTGGCGGACGAGCCGGTCTCGATGCTCGACGTCTCGGTGCGGGCCGGCATCCTGGCCCTCCTCGACGAGCTCCGCGACCGCGGGCTCGCGGTCCTCATGATCACCCACGACCTGTCGACGGCTGCGCGCTTCGCCGACCGGATCTGCGTCATGTACCTGGGGCGGATCGTGGAGGAGGGGCCGGCGGCGCAGGTGATCGAGAACGCGCGGCACCCGTACACGAAGGCGCTCCTCTCGGTCGTTCCCCGGCGCGACCCGCGGCGGCGCGTGGAGCCACAGATCCTGCGCGGCGAGACGCCGAACCCGATCTCGGTGCCGTCGGGCTGTCGCTTCCACCCGCGCTGCCCCGTGGCCGTGGACGAGTGCAGCACCGTCGACCCGGAGCTCCGGCCGCCGGCCGGCGTTGGCGCCGGACACCGCGCTGCCTGCCTGCTCGCAGGCGACTGACGCCGTCAGACGTGGTCGCGCGGGAAGCGGTGCTCCCAGCGCCGCCGGAAGACCTCGCGGCCCGACTCGAAGGCGGTCAGCTCGGTCGTGACGTGGAACGCCTCCGCGTCCGCGCGCAGCGACGCCTCGGCCTCGGCCCGGCCGCTCCAGTCGCCGCGGGCGATGCCGCTCGCCGCGCGGAAGGTGACCTCGGCGGAGAGCGGGTCGTCGTCGGTGATCGAGTATGCGCTCGTGTTCGAGTCCTCCGAGACGAGGTCGATCGGGACGAAGCGGACGGTTCCGCCGACGTCGTAGTCGAAGCGCTGCTCGAGCCGGCCCGTCGCGTACTCGCGGCGCAGCGTGCGCCCGTCCGGCGCGGCCTCCTGCTGCTCCTGCTCGAGCGGTGGCGTGTGCTCGGGCTCCGCGAGCTCCGGCAGCTGCGCGTCCTCGGGGCGCGGCGGCCGCACCGGCAGCTCGAGCGTGCCGCCGTGAAGCGTGAGCGTGACCGGCTCCGGCGAGGGCCACGCCCAGGGCCAGTAGGTGGAGGAGACCGCGACGCGCAGCAGGTGCCCCGCCGGAATGGCGTACGCGATCGAGTCGAGCTCGACCCGGATCCGGTAGCGCCGGCCCGGCTCGAGCGGCTCCGGATGCTCGTGCGAGTCGCGGTGCGTGAGGTTGAGGAGGCCGCGCGTGACGAGGGCCGAGGTGCCGTCGGGGAAGACGTCGCAGAGGCGGACGCAGACGAGCGCCTGCGGCCGGTCGGCCTCGAGCTCGAGCTCGACCGCGGGGAAGCCGAGCAGCACTGTCTCCTCCGCAAGCGGCTCGAGGTCGAAGCACGCCGACAGCGCGTCGTCGCGGCGCTGGTCGCCGGCGAGGTCGGCGGACTGCCCCTCGGCGCACCAGACCCCCGCCTCCGTGCCGAGCGTCTGCACGGGTCGATGGACGAGCGGGGTGGACGTCTCGAGCGGGATCGTGCGCCGCTCGATCCTCGGCGGCGGCCAGGCCTCCTCGCCGGCCCACCGGCCCGGTCGGACCTCGTAGCTCGGCCGCGGCTCGACCGACTCGAGCACGTACGCGCGCAGCATCGGCTCGTCCATGATCCCGGTGTCGCGGCCCTTCAGCCAGTGGTCCCACCAGCGCACGCACTCCTGCAGCCAGCCGATGCTCGGCCCGGGCGCCGCGTCGTCGGGGAAGGCGTGCGCCCACGGCCCGACGAGCCCCTTGCGCGGCACGGAGAGGCCGGCAAGGAGCCGGAAGACGGCGTTCGTGTACCCGTCCGCCCAACCGCCGACCGCATAGACGGGCACCTCGATCGCCGCGTAGTCCTCGCACACCGACCCGTGCTTCCAGTAGCCGTCGCGCCGCTGGTGCGAGAGCCAGTGCTCGATGTACGGAGGCGTCCGTTCCAGCCGGTCGAGCCAGACCTCGCGCCAGGTGTCCGGCAGCAGCGCCGGGTCGGGCGGGCGCGCGTTCCAGGTCAGCATCGAGGAGGCCCAGTGGAGCATGTCGGTCGCGAGGACGCAGCCGCCGCGGTAGTGGACGTCGTCGGCGTAGCGGTCGTCCGTCGAGCAGAGGGTCACGATCGCCTGCAGGGCCGGGGGGCGGAGGGCCGCCACCTGCAGGGCGTTGAAGCCGCCCCACGAGATGCCGGTCATGCCGACGGCGCCCGAGCACCACGGCTGGGCGGCGAGCCAGGCGATCACCTCGACCGCGTCCTCCCACTCCTGCCGCGTGTACTCGTCCTCGAGGATCCCGTCCGACTCGCCGCTGCCGCGCAGGTCGACGCGGACGGTCGCGTAGCCGTGCCCGGCGACGTACGGCTGGCGGACGGCGTCGCGCGCGACGGTGCCGTCGTGCTTCCGGTAGGGGAGGTACTCGAGGATCGCCGGCACCGGATCCGCCTCGGCGTCGCGCGGCAACCAGATCCGGGCCGCGAGGCGGGTGCCGTCGGCGAGCCCGATCCACGTGTGCTCGAGCTCGCGGACGGGACGCGGCAGCTCGTCCCAGCCGACGACGCGGCTCATCCGCGGGCCGCCGCGGGGCGGCGCCATCGTGCCGGCTCGTGCACGCCCGCAAGCTA
>CAZRTE010000037.1:0-23818 GCA_964602945.1 uncultured Gaiellales bacterium | reverse complement strand
TAACGCGGCAACCGCGCCGTCTAGCCGAAGCCGACCTTGCCGGCCCGAACGATGCGCCTGTAGTACGCCACGTGCGAGACGGCCACGTGGAGGGGGCCGTCCTCCGTCTGCAGCACGACGGCACGTTCCCGCTCGCCGTCGAGCGCGCCCTCGAGAGCATCCGCGGACGCCGGCTCGACGAAGGCGCCGACGACCTGCCCGCCGACGAAGCCGATCTCGATCCTCACCCGCTCTTCAGCCAATGGACACCACCTCCGAGAGGACTCCGTGCACCGAGTCGGGATGGATGAACGCCACCTCGAGGCCGAACATACCGCGCCGCGGCGCAGAGTCGATCAGCTCTGCTCCGGCCTCCGCCAGATGCGCGAGCGCGGCCCCGATGTCTCCGACCTCGTAGGCGACGTGGTGCATGCCCGGCCCCTGCCTGGCGAGGAAACGGCCGACGGGAGTGTCCTCGTCGAGCGCGCCCAGCAGCTCGAGGCGGCCCTCGCCCAGGCGGATCGACGCCGCCTCGACGCCCTGCTCCTCGACCCGCGAGCGCTCCTCCAGGCGGGCGCCGAACAGCCTCCCGTACGTCTCGAGCGCAGCGTCGAGATCCTCGACCGCGAGTCCCACGTGGTGGATGGATCGCAGCGTCTCCATGCGGCGATCGTATGTGAAAGACTGCGGCGCGCGATGACGCGGCTCTCGGTCCTCTTGCTCGTGATCTCGGCCGCGTTGCTCGCCGGTTGCGGCGGCAGCGGCGGAGGCGGCAGCACGTCGTCGGCGCAGTCGAACGGCGAAGCCTCGAAACCGGCGGCCCAGGTACTCACGGACGCCAAGACGGCGGCCGCGGACGCGACGTCCGTCCGCCTCTCCGGGAAGATCACCTCCAGCGGCCAGGAGATCGCGGTCGACGTCACGCTCGCCGGCGGCAAGGGCGCCAAGGGGTCGATGAGCCTGGGCGGCGCGAGCGTGTCCCTCGTGGTCGTCGGCGCCAAGGTCTACATCAAGGCGAGCGACGCCTTCTACAAGGAGTTCGCCGGCGCGAGCAGCGCAGCGGCGATACAGCTCCTGCACGGCAAGTGGCTCGTCGGCTCCGCAACGTCGAGCCAGCTCGAGTCGCTCACCGCCTTCACGAGCATCGACCAGCTGTTCAACCAGGTCGTCTCTTCCGGCGGGACGCTCGAGAACAAGGGCGAGACGACGTACGAGGGACAGAAGGCAGTCGCGATCTACTCCAAGACGAAGAAGGGGACGCTCTACGTCGCCGCAACCGGCACGCCGTACCCGATCGCGCTCGTCGGCACGGGCAGCGACAAGGGCACGATCGCGTTCGGCGACTGGAACGCGAACGTCTCGATCACCGCGCCGAGCGGCGCAATCGACATCTCGCAGTTCACCGGCTAGACGTCTGAGCTGCGGGGGCGAGCCGCGACGACCTGTGGCACGCCGACGCTCTCGGCGGCTCGGGACTCCGGCTCGATGTCGTCGACGAGCACGAGCAGCTCGTCCCGCACGAGAGTCTCCTTCTCGAGCAGCGCCGCAGCGATGCGATCGAGCGAAACCCGGTGCTTGCGGAGCAGCCGCAGCGCCTCCTGATAGGCGCCGTCGGTCAGCCGAGCCTGCTCGTCGTCGCGCACCCGCTTCGTCGCCTCGGAGAGGGCGTAGTTGTCGGCGCGCATCGTCCGGGACGCCACCGATTCCGCCATACCCCACTCGAAGACCATCGAGCGAGCGGTCTCGGTCACCTTCTCGAGATCGTCGGCCGCACCGTTCGTGACGCGCCCGAAGACGACCTCCTCGGCGGCGCGACCCGCGAGAGCCACGACCATCCGGTCGACGAGCTCCTCCTTCGTGTGGAGATAGCGGTCCTCCTCGGGCACGTAGAACGCGTAGCCGAGCGCGTTCCCGCGCGAGACGATCGTCACCTTCTGCAGCTCCATCACCGAGCCCATGAGGTGCGACATGAGGGCGTGTCCACCCTCGTGGTAGGCGAGGATGCGCCGCTCCTTCTCCGTCAGGACGCGCCGCTGCTGCAAGCCGGCGACGACGCGCTCGAGCGCGAAGTCGAAGTCGGACGGCGAGATTTCATTGTCGTCCCGGCGGCCCGCGTTGATCGCGGCCTCGTTGCAGATGTTCGCGAGCTCGGCGCCGGTGAGGCCGGAGGTCTGGCGGGCGACGACGCCGAGGTCGACGACGGAGGCGAGGGGCTTGGTGCGCGTGTGGACCTTCAGGATCGCCTCGCGGCCGGCGAGGTCGGGCGGCGACACGAGCATCTGCCGGTCGAAGCGCCCCGGGCGGAGCAGCGCGGGGTCGAGATCCTGGATCCGGTTCGAGGCTCCCATCACGACGACCTGCTCCGCTCCCTCGAAGCCGTCGAGCTCGACGAGGAGCTGGTTCAGCGTCTGGTCCTGCTCGCGGTTGAAGCCGTGGCCGGTGCGCTGCGCGCCGACGGCGTCGAGCTCGTCGATGAAGACGATCGCCGGTGCATCCTTGCGCGCCTGCTGGAAGAGCTTGCGGATCCGGGCGGCCCCGAGGCCGGCGAACATCTCGACGAACGACGAAGCGCTCGCCGAGTAGAAGTTCGCACCCGACTCGTGGGCGACCGCTTTGGCGAGCAGCGTCTTGCCGGTGCCGGGCGGGCCGAAGAGCAGCAGCCCCTTCGGCGTCTTGGCACCGAGCCGCTCGAACCGCTGCGGGTCACGGAGGAACTCGACGACCTCCAGCAGCTCCGCACGCACCTCCTCGACGCCCGCGACGTCGGCCCACGTCGTCTGGACGCGCGCCTTCTCGGCGAGGTTGGCCGGCTTGACCCTCGGCATCATCCCGACCGTCCGCCAGAGCAGCCACGCGACGAGGACGATCATCAGGAAGAAGGCGAGCGGCAGCCAGGTCAGGGCAGCGTTCGCCGCGTCATGGAGCCAGTGGCCGACCATCTACCGTCTCATCGGCAGCGTGAGCGGAGTCCCTTAGCCGAGGGAAGCGGCGACCTCGTCGGCCGTCGTGAAGCGAACGCCTGCCTCCCGCCACGCGGCCGTGCAGGCGGCCGTCCTCGCCTCGTCGAGCCCGCGGGACGCGTCCTCCACGAAGGCGATGCGGCGGCCGCGGCGGAGCAGCGCCCGCACGGCGACATCGTCGCAGATGTCGGTCGCGACTCCGAAGAGCAGGATCTCCTCCGGATCGAGCGCGTCGAGCAGCGGCTCGGCGTTCGGGTTCGTGAACGGGTCGTAGTGCTTCTTGGGGATCAGGATCTCTCGCCGGCCCTCGAGCAGGCGGCGGAGCACGGCGTGCGGGAGCGGCACCTGCGGGAGCGGCAACGGGTCGAGCTGCTTCGTCTCGGCGACCTTCTCGGCTCCGCGCGTCCCGCGCAGGCAGTGGGGCGGCCAGGTGCTCTCGAGGTCGGGCTCCTCCGAGATCTCCGGATCGGTCAGCTCGTGGTCGTCGGCCGAGGCGACATGGACGAGCGCAGCGTCCCGGGCCGCCTCGACCACCCGCTGCATCGCAGGCTTGACCAGCTCGGCGCCGGCGACGTAGAGCTTCCCGCCCGGCTCGACGAAGTCGACCTGCGTGTCGACGTCCCAGAGGACCGTCCCGCCCACGACACGACTGTAGAGGACATGTCCCGGTAACTGATACCGAGACAGGTCCGGCGAGGACCTGGCCCATTTTGCGTCTTGGCGAACGCTCTCGTTTCAGCAACCCTGACTGCCGTGCCTTCGCCACCTCGTGACTGCGCCGCCGGCCTCCACCACGTCTGGGTGAACGCCACCGGAAACTGGGCCTACTTCCTCGACGCCGGCGACCGGACCACCTGGATCGGCCTTCTCGAGGACGTCGCCGGCCGCCACGACTGGACGGTGCTCGCCTTCTGCCAGATGACGACTCACGTCCACGCGATCCTCGGCATACCCGACGATTCGCTGCCTCGCGGGATGCAGTATCTGAGCCGTGGATACGGCAAGATCTTCAACCTTCGGCACGACCGTGCGGGCAACCTCGTCCGCACGCGGTACGGGAGCCGAAGGATCGAGGATGGCCGCGATCTCCTCGCCACGTATCCCTACGTCGTGCTCAATCCGGTCAAGGAGGGGATGTGCCGCCGCGGCGAGGACTGGCGCTGGAGCAGCTACGCCGCGACACTCGGATTGACTCGGGATTTCGCCTTCGTGAACGCCGCCCTCGTTCTCGCCGAGCTCGGAGACTCGGTCGATGCCCTGCGGTCGCTCGTGACGGCCCGCGCGCGACACCTGTCCGCTCCGGCCATGTCCCGGTAACTGATACCGAGACAGGTCCGGATCAGGCAGGGGTCAGCGGAGCTCGCGGAGCGCGCGCTCGAGCCTCTGGCGCGTCGTGAGCACGCCCTCGAACAGGTCGCCGTACCGGCGGATGCGCTCGCGGACGACGGCCATGGTGAACGACCCGGGGTCGAGCGACTCGACGACCTCCTCCCAGCGCAGCGGCGTCGAGACCGGAGCCCCCGGCCGCGGCCGCACGGAGTAGACGGACGCGATCGTCTTGCCCTCTCCGTTCTGGTTCGCGTCGATGAGCACGCCGCGCCGCTTCGCCTTCGACCACTCCGTCGTCGCAAGCCCCGGGTGGGTGCGCGCGATCGCGCCCGCGACGATCGCGCAGAGCTCGCGCGTCTGTCCGTACGTATAGCGACGCTCGACCGGCACGAGGACGTGGATGCCGTCGGCGCCGCTCGTCTTCGGGAAGCCCACGAGGCCGAGCGCGTCGAGCGCCTCCTTCACGAGGAGGGCGACCTGCACGGTCTCGCGGAAGCCGACGTCCGCCGAGGGGTCGAGGTCGAAGAGGACGAAGTCCGGCCGGTCGGGCCGGTCGACGCGCGAGTACCAGGCATTCAGGTCGATGCAGCCCATGTTCACCATCCAGAGCAGCGCCCTCTCGTCGTTCACGAGCGGCGCCTCGATCCAGCGCCGGCGGCGCGGCGAGCCACGGGTCGAGACCTCGACGCGGAAGCGCGGAATCCACTCCGGCATGTGCTTCGGCGCGTCCTTCTGGAAGAACGCCTTGCCGTACGCGCCGTCGGGATAGCGCCGCATCGTGAACGGCCGCTCCCGCAGGTGCGGCACGAGCGTCGGAGCGACGGCCCGGTAGTAGTCGAGCAGGTCGCCCTTCGTGATTCCCTCGTCGGGCCAGAACGGCTTGGCGAGGTTCGTCAGCCGGACGCCGTCCGCCTCGGTCTCGACCGGATCCTCCCGCCGCACCGCCCGGGCCGGCTTGTCGTCGCGCAGGCCCTGGAAGGACGGCGCGCGGAGGT
Source organism: uncultured Gaiellales bacterium (assembly GCA_964602945.1). Taxonomy (GTDB): domain Bacteria; phylum Actinomycetota; class Thermoleophilia; order Gaiellales; family Gaiellaceae; genus Palsa-739. Next base: position 18,555 of record CAZRTE010000037.1, on the reverse strand, counting down.
GGCCCTCGTGCGTCCACTCCACGAAGGCGACCTCGCAGACGAGCTCCGGCTCGACCCACACGACATCGCCCTTCCGCACGCGCGGCATCTTCGGCTCGACCGGGAACGGGCTCGTCTTCCGGCGGAGCGCTTCGAGCCGGGCGTGGAGGTCGTCGAGATCGCGCTCGGTGAAGCCGGAGCCGCAGTTGCCGACCCACGCGAGCTCGCCGGCCCGTCGGCTGCCGAGGACGAGGGAGCCGAAGCGGCCCTCCCGCCTGCCCTGCCCCCTGGTCCAGCCGCAGATCACGAACTCCTGCCGCCCGCGCGCCTTGACCTTCAGCCAGTCCCGGCCGCGCTTCCCTTCCTGGTACTGCGAGGCTGCGCGCTTCGCCATCACTCCCTCGAGCCCCTGCTCCACCGCTGCCTCCAGCAGTGCGTCGCCGTCGTCGAAGGTGCCGGACACCTGGACGGCCCGGGACGGGACGACCAGCGCCTCGAGCTGCGCGCGCCGCTCCGTCAAGGCGAGACCGAGCAGCGGCTCGCCGTCGAGCTCGAGCAGGTCGAAGACCTCGTACACGAGCGGCGTCCCCGGCTTCGCCTGCTGCATCGCGGAGAAGCTGGGGCGGCCGTGCTCGTCGAGCGCGCACACCTCGCCGTCGACGACCGCGTCCGGGGAGCGCAGCGCCTGCGGCAACTCGCGCGCCACGGATGCGAAGCGGGCCGTCAGGTCGTTGCCCCTGCGCGAGCGAAGCGTCGCCTCACCGCCCCGGACATAGCCGAGAACCCGGTAGCCGTCCCACTTCGGCTCGTACACCCAGCCGCCGCCCGTGGGCAGCCGCTCGACGAGCGAGGCGAGCATCGGCTCGTACTCCCGCCGCCTCCCGCCCCCGGCCGGGTCGTCGCGCTTACGCAGGATGAGCCAGTTCTTCGGGTCGCCCGACAGCTCGGCGGGCACGAGCGCCCACGTCCCAACGAGCCTCTGCCCGTGCAGCCGCACGGTCAGCCCGCCGTCTCGCTTCTCGTCGAGCAGCTCGTACGTGCCGCTGTCCCAGATCTCGACCGTGCCGGCTCCGTAGCTCCCCTGCGGGATCTCGCCCTCGAAGCTCGCATAGTCGAGCGGGTGGTCCTCCACGTGCACGGCGAGGTGCTGCTCGCCGGGCTCGAGCGGGACTCCCTTCGGCACGGCCCAGGAGGCGAGGACGCCGTCCCGCTCGAGGCGGAAGTCGTAGTGGAGGCGGCGCGCGTCGTGCCGCTGGACGACGAAGATCGGCGCTCCGCCCGTCCCGCCCCCGCCGCCGCCGCTCTCGAAGGGCTCCGGCGTCCGCCGCGGGTCGCGCCTGCGCTCGTACTCGCCGAGGCTCACGAGGCCTTCTTACTACGCGCACGCCCCCGCGGGTCGCGAAATGTCGCGCTCGACCAGCCGGGACACGCCCTCGCCCGGCGGGGTTTGGAGACTCGAAACCAGCACGTTTACCGGCTTCGAGTCATACGTCTATCCGTTCACACGATGCATACAGGGCGGGGATAAGCCTGTGGACGCTGTGGACAGTCGACGTGTACGCGCCGAACAAACCTTCGGAAACCTTTGCGAACCTGTCGTCGCGGCCACGGGCGGGCGGCACCCTCAGGCAAAGACGCCGAGCGAGCGGAAGCGCGCCCGGCGGCGACGGCGCAGGTCGTCGGCGGATACGCCGTCGAGCTCCGCGAGCGACTCCTGGAGCGCCTCGCCGAGCAGACGGGCCGCCTGATCGTGGTCGAGGTGCGCCCCACCCTCGGGCTCCGCCACGATGTCGTCGATGACGCCCAGCTCGAGCGAGCGCGTCGCGTCGGGCCGGAACGCGGCCGCCGCCTTCTTCGCCTGCCCGGCGTCCCGCCAGAGAATCGCGGCACAGCCCTCGGGCGAGATGACGGAGTAGATCGCGTTCTCCTGCATGAGGACGCGGTCGGCGAGCGCGATCGCGATCGCGCCCCCGGAGCCGCCCTCGCCGATCACGCAGGTCACGATCGGCACGCCGAGCCGCGCCATCGTCGCCTGCGAGCGCGCGATCGCCGCACCCTGCCCGTGCTGCTCGGCGATCACACCCGGGTAGGCACCCGGGGTGTCCACGAGCGAGACGACCGGGAAGCCGTGCCGCTCGGCGAGCTCCATCGCGGCCATCGCCTTCCGGTAGCCCTCCGGATTCGGCATCCCGAAGCGCCGGCTGGCGCGCTCGTGGATGTCCCGCCCCTTCTGCTGGCCGACGAGGACGATCGTCCGCCCGTCCAGCTTGCCGAGCCCTGCGATCAGCGCGCCGTCGTCGCCGAGGGCACGGTCGCCGTGCAGCTCGAACCAGTCGTCGAGCAGGCGCTCGACGTAGTCGAGCGTGTACGGGCGCTGGTCGTGCCGCGCGAGCTCGACCTTGCGCCAGATCTCCTCGTCCGTCGCCTCGTCGCCGATGCGGTCGATCTGCCGCTGCAGGCGCTCCAGCTCTCCGGAGAGCTGGGTGCCGCCGAGCAGCGGAAGCTTCTTCAGGCGCCCGAGCCGGTCGCGCAGCCGCAGCTCGTGCTCACTCTGGGGCATCGAACAACCTCAGCAGGCGGCCGAGCGTCGGCCGCAGCTCCGGACGCGGCACGATCGCGTCGATGTGCCCGTAGCGGAGATTCTGCTCGGCCCGGCCGAAGTCGTCGGGCAGCTTCTCGCGCGTGATCTCCTGCACGACGCGCGGGCCGGCGAAGGACATGAGCGCGTTCGGCTCCGCGAGGAGGACGTCGCCGAGCGTGGCGAAGCTCGCGAGCACGCCACCCGTGGTCGGATGCGCCATCACGCAGAGCAGCGCCTGGCCGGCGTCGCGAAGATCCTCCACGGCCGCGACCGTCTTCGGCAGCTGCATGAGGGCGAGGATCCCCTCCTGCATGCGCGCCCCGCCCGAGCTCGTGACGGCGACGAGCGGCAGGCCGGCCTCCGCGGCCGAGTCGCAGGCCCGAGAGAGCTTCTCGCCGACCACGCTTCCCATCGAGCCGCCCATGAAGGCGAAGTCCATGACGGCGAGCTCGCACTGCCGCGCCTCGATCGCCGCCCGCCCGATCACCATCGCGTCGGCGAGACCCGTCTTCATCTCCGCCTCGGCGAGCCGCTCGGTGTAAGGACGGAGGTCGAAGAAGTGGAGCGGATCCTCCGAGTGGAGCTCGAGCGCCTCCTCGGCGAACGAGCCCGGGTCGGCGAGCGACGCGATCCGCGCCCGCGCGCGCATGGGGAAGTGGTGCCCGCACTGGCTGCAGACCCAGAGGCTCTGCTCGAGCTCGTCGTCGCGGTAGTGCGAGTGGCAGCTCGGGCAGGTGTTCGGATGACTCGGCGGAGGGCTCGGCTGGTCTCGGGTCTCGACGGAGACGTCTATCTTGGCCACGTTGCCAGCTTAGACCTCGCTCTCCGGCACTGGGTTGCGAGGCGCGGGAAGGTCAGTAGCCGAGCGCCTCCGCGAGCCGCTCGAGCGTGGCGACGTTGGCGGGATCGGGAGCGAGCCCGGTGAAGCCGAGGCCGACGAGCTTGCCGCTCTCCTCGACACGCTGGAGGAGCCCCTCGAGCTCGGCGAGCGACGGTCCGTCCGGCTCGGGCATGAACACCGCGAGCTCGCCGGGATCGAGCACGTCGCAGTCGAGCGCGACGTAGACGGCAGCGGCCCGGTCGAGTAGCGAGCCGACGTCGGCGCCTATCCCCGCCGCCTCGATGAACTTCCGCTCCGGGGGATCGAGGTTGCGGGCACCCCAGAGCGCGACGTCGGCGACCGCGATCGTGCCGCGGTCGAGCAGCATGCGCAGGGGCATGCCCCATTCGTTGCCGGAGGGCGACGACTCCGGCGTGTTCAGGTCGCCGTGCGCATCGAGCCAGAGCACCGAGACCCGGTCGTGCCGGGCCGCCAGGCCCTCGACGGCGCCGACATGGGCGCAGCAACAGCCACCGAGCACGAGCGGCTGCTCCGGCAGATCCGAGGCGACGGCGAGCGTCTGCATGGCGAGCGTGTCCTCCTCGACGACCGCGACCTCGGGATAGGCGAGCGGCAGCGCCGCAGCCTCGACCATCGCCTCGCCGTCGTCACCCCACGCGCGGGGAACGCGCACGAGACCGGCGCGGAAGGCCCGGCCGCAGGTGTGGCACTCGTAGCCGTCGCCGACCGCGACGGCCGTCAGCGTCCGGCAGTCGGGACAGCGCGCCCGCAGGAGGCTCACGGGAGCTCCTCGCGGTGGAGCACGCCTGTCACGCCACGACCTTCTCCCAGATGATGCTCTCCTGGTCGACGTGCATCCCGACGCTCTCGTACAGCCGCGTCGCCCCGGTGGGGTTCGCCGCGTCGACCCCCAGCGTCACCCGTGTCAGCCCACGGCGCCGGAACTCGCGGAAGCTGCGCAGCAGGAGCGCCCGGCCGTAGCCGCGTCCGCGCCACTTCCGCCGCACGCCGAGGGAGCCGACATACCCACCCGCTGCACCGTTCAGGTCGTTGCGGACGGCTCCGGCGATCTCGTCGCCGTCCCGGACGACGAACCAGAGCGACGGGTCGTAGCCCGCCTTGCCCTGCTGCCGCTCCCACCAGCGCTCGAACGGCTCCGGGTGCGACTCCCAGTGATCCTCGAACGACTCCTCGAGGGCGGTGTGGAACGCGCGCACGTCCTCCAAACGGAAGCTCTCGACGGGTACGAGCGGCGGCGGCGGCTCCTCGTCGAGCTCGATCGCCATCTCCCAGAAGCGGCGTACCTCGCGGTAGCCACGCCCGGCGAAGAGCTCGTCGGCCGCCTCGTCGCCGGCGACCGTCCAGGCGTGGATCCGGCCGGCGCCGTCCCCTGCAAGCCTCGCCTCCGCCAGCTCGGCGAGCGTCGTCCCCAGGCCCCGTCCTCTCGCCGCCGGACGTACCGCGCCGGCGAAGACGCCGCGGCCGCCGCGCACCTCGCCGCCCGCCGCCGCGACCAGCGATCCGTCGTCCTCGACGAGCCACGTGTTCGTCTCGAGCGGGACGGTCACCCACCAGTCGCGCACGTCGTACTCGCTGAAGTGCGAGGGACGCCCGAGCGCGTCCGCCTCGACGGCGGCGAACACCTCCGCGACCGCGGCGGCGTCCTCGCCCGTCGCGGGCCGGATCTTCACGGCACGAGCGAGTCGAGAGCGTGGGCGAGCCCATCCAGGCTGCGCAGCTCGAGGTCGGGCTGCGGCTCGGGCTGCTCGCCGAGGCGGTTGATCCAGACGGTGCGGAGCCCGAGACCGGTGGCCGGCGCAATGTCGTGGAAGAGGCTCGCCGCGACGTGGACATGCCCGTCGCGCGGCGCGCCGGTGCGGGCGAAGAACTCCTCCCAGTGCGGCGCCGCCGGCTTGTACGAGCCGATCTCGGAGGCGACGACCACCAGCTCGAACGGGACGCCGACGCGCTCGAGCGAGGCGTCGATGAACTCCCGGTCGGTGTTCGAGAGGACGGCGAGCCGCCAGCCGCGGCTCCGCGCCTGCTCGAGCGCCGCGCGGACCTCAGGAAACGGCTCCCAGCCCGGCAGCGCCCGGGCGAGGGCGTCCTGCTCGCCCGGAGGCGCCCCGAGCCGCGCGAGCGCGACGGCGAGCACCTCGCGGTAGCTCCGCTCGGGATCCTCGCGCTGGATCTGCGGCTCGAGCTCGTGGTAGGCGCGGAGCAGCTCACCCGTCCGCGCGGCACCGAAGAGCCGCTCGAGCTCGCGGCCGATGCCGGCGTTCCAGTCGATCAGGGTGCCGTAGCAGTCGAACGTCGCCCAGCGCTCCATGGGCGCGAGCGTAGTACACGCATCTGCGCACCACAGGACGGGACCGCGGGGGACGGGGCCCCACGGCGCACCGAGTGCTCAGCCGTCGTACTGCTCGAAGACGACGCAGGCGTTGTGGCCGCCGAAGCCGAAGCTGTTCGAGACCGCGACCTTCACCTCCGCGTCGCGCATCTCGTTCGGCACGTAGTCGAGGTCGCAGGCGGGATCCTCGACCTCGTAGTTGATCGTCGGCGGCAGCTTGTCGTCGCGGACGGCGAGGATCGTGAACATCGCCTCGATCGCGCCGGCGGCGCCGAGGCAGTGACCCGTCGCACCCTTCGTTCCCGACACCGGCGTCCGGTAGGCGTTCTCCTCGCCGAGCGCGTACTTGAGCATCTGCGTCTCGGAGATGTCGCCGACCGGCGTCGAGGTCGCGTGCGCGTTGATGTAGTCGATCTCCTCGGGACCGACGCCGGCGTCCGCGAGCGCCATCCTGAGAGCCGTGACCGGCCCGGTCGGGTCGGGCTCGGTGATGTGCTTGGCATCGGAGGAGAGCCCGTAGCCCGCCACCTCGGCGTAGATCTTCGCCCCGCGGGCCTTCGCGTGCTCGAGCTCCTCGAGCACGAGGACGGCGCCCGCCTCGCCCATCACGAAGCCGTCGCGCTTCGCGTCGAAGGGCCGGGAGGCGTGCGCGGGGTCGTCGTTACGGCGAGAGAGCGCCCGCATCGCGCCGAAGCCCGCGATCCCGACCTGGCAGACCGCTGCCTCCGTCCCGCCGCAAAGCATCACGTCGGCGCGGCCGAGCCGGATCGCGTCCGTACCGTCGCCGATCGCCATGTTCGACGCGGCGCACGCCGTGCACTCCGAGAGGAGAGGGCCGCGCGTGCCGAGCTCGATCGAGACCCAGCCGGCGCCGAGGTTCGGGATGATCGCCGGGATCGAGAAGGGGTTGACCCGGTCGGGCCCGCGCGACGCGAGGGTGTCGTAGCACTCCTGGAACGACTGCAGGCCGCCGATGCCGGTCGCGATCGCCGCGCCGATGCGGTCGGCCTCTTTCCGGATGTCGAGGCCCGAATCCGCCTCGGCCTGCCGGGCGGCGGCGAGGATCAGGTGCGTGAAGCGGTCCATCCGCCGCGCAGCCTTGCGGTCGATCCACTCCGTCGGCTCGAAGCCCTTCACCTCGCAGGCGAAATGGACGGGATAGTCGGTGTGGTCGAAGTGCGTGATCTCGGCGGCGCCGGAGTCGCCCGCGAGCAGGCTCGCCCACGTCGACTCGACGTCGAGCCCGAGCGGCGTCACCGCGCCCAGCCCGGTCACGACGACGCGTCTGCGTCCGTTGAGAGAACCGTTACTCGCGTTCACTACATTCCAAGTCCGCCGTCGACGAGCAGCACATCCCCCGTTATGAAGGAGGCCTCGTCGGAGCAGAGGAAGCGTACCGCGCCTGCCACATCCGTCGGCTCCCCGAGCCGGCCCAGCGGCGTGTTGTCCAGCATCGCCGCGGTCGCCTCCTCGGGCAGGACGTCGGTGAGCCGAGTCCGCACGTAGCCGGGGGCGACGACGTTGGCGCGCACCCCGCGGCTGCCGAGCTCGCGGGCGAGCGACTTCGTGAAGCCGATGATGCCGGCCTTCGAGGCCCCGTAGTTCGTCTGGCCCCAGTTGCCGTGCACGCCGACGATCGAGGAGACGTTGACGATCGAGCCGGCCCGCTTCTTCATCATGGGCCGGCAGACGGCGCGGCAGGTGTAGAAGACGGAGTAGAGGTTCGTCTCGAGCACGGTGCGCCAGTCGTCGTCGGACATCCGGGCGAGGAGCCCGTCACGGGTCAGCCCCGCGTTGTTGACGAGGATGTCGAGATCGCCGGACTCCTCGACGAGCCGGGCCGCCTCCTCGGCATTCGAGACGTCGGCCTGGACCGCGCGCCCGCCGATCGCCTGCGCGAGCTCTGCCGCCTCCTCGGCACCGGAGCGATAGCCGACGACGACCTCGGCCCCGGCGCGTGCGAGCTCCTCCGCGACGGCCCGGCCGATCCCCTTCGATGCGCCCGTGACGAGCGCGCGTTTTCCCTCGAGGGAGCAGAAGCTCACACGTGGTCCGAGAGGAAATCGGGCAACCGCTCGAGCGCCTCGACGCTGTTGATCGAGACGGCCTTGACGCTCCGGTCGATCCGCCGCACGAGCCCCGTGAGCACGTTCCCGGGCCCGACCTCGACGAAGGTGCGAACGCCTTCGCGCATCAGCTCGGACGCCGACTGCGTGAAGCGGACGGGGGCGGTGAGCTGGTCGACGAGGAGCGGCCCGATCCGGTGCGCGGACTCGACCCGCGCCGTGACCGTGGACATGAAGGGCGCCACCGGCTCCTGGAAGCGCACCTTCTCGATCGCCGGTCGCAGCCGGTCGGCGGCGCGGGCGACGAGCGGCGAGTGGAAGGCACCGGAGACCCGCAGCTTGACCGCGCGGCGCGCACCCTCTCCCTGCGCCTGCGCGATGCACTCGTCGACGGCCGGATTCTCGCCCGAGACGACGATCTGGCCCGGACAGTTGTAGTTCGCAGGCCAGACCCCGAGGATCCGGCGGCAGAGCCCCTCCACGATGTCGTCGGCGAGGCCGAGGATGGCCGCCATCGAGCCGGGGTTGCGAGCCGCCGCCTCCGCCATGGCCAGACCGCGCTCGCGCACGAGCGCGATCGCCTCCTCCACCGTCATCGCCTCGGCCGCGGCGAGCGCCGCGAACTCGCCGACCGAGTGGCCGATCATGAAGTCCGCCTGCACGCCACGCTCGCGCAGGGCCTCGAGCACGGCGAGGGACGTCGCCACGAGCGCCGGCTGCTGCACGGCGGTGTCGAGCAGCTCCTCGGCGTCCGCGTGGAAGCACAGCCGCTCGAGGTCGAGGCCGCTCGCGTCGCTGCCCCGCTCGAAGATGCGCCTCGCCGCCGGCACGCGCTCGGCGAAGTCGCGGCCCATGCCGGCCTCGAAGGATCCCTGGCCCGGGAAGCAGAAGGCGATCTTGCTCATGCGGTTCCCCCGTCCGTCCAGCGCAGGACCGCACTGCCCCAGGTGAGTCCGGCACCCATTCCCGTCATCAGTACGAGGCTCCCGGGCCGAAGCCTTCCCTCCTCCTGCGCCTCGGCGAGGGCGAGGGGGATCGAGCCGGAGGACGTGTTGCCGTAACGATCGACGTTGATCACCACCCGCTCGGACGGAATGCCGAGCTTCTTGGTTGCGTGGTCGATGATGCGCACGTTCGCCTGGTGCGGAACGTACACGTCCACGTCGCCGATCTCGACGCCGCACCGCTCGAGCACGGCCTCGGCCGACTGGACGAGCACGCGGGTCGCGAACTTGAACACCTCCCGGCCGTTCATCTTCACGAGCCGGTCGGCGTCGGCGAAGACCCGCGAGCCGCTGCCGGGAAGCCACAGGTGCTTCCCGCCGGCGCCGTCCGCGCCGAGCTCGAAGGCGAGGAAGCCCGCCTCGGGCGAATGCTCGAGGACGACCGCACCGGCGCCGTCGCCGAACAGCACGACCGTCGAGCGGTCGCTCCAGTCGAGGATGCGCGAGAGGACGTCGCCGCCCACGACGAGCGCCCGTGAGGCGAGACCGGCCGCCAGCATCCCGTAGGCCTGGGCGATCGCGTACATGAAGCCGGTGCAGCCGGCCGAGAGGTCGTACGCGGCCGCATCGGCCGCACCGAGCCGGTCGGCGAGGATGGCCGAGGTCGACGGGAACATCATGTCCGGCGTGACGGTGGCCACGATCAGCAGGTCGATGTCGCCGCCGCCGAGGCCCGCCTGCTCGAGCGCGCGCTCCGCGGCCGGCAGGGCGAGATCCGAGAGCGCCTCCGGCTCCGCCGCGATGCGGCGCTCGCGGATGCCGGTGCGCTCGACGATCCACTCGTCGGAGGTGTCGACCAGCTGCGCGAGCTCGTCGTTCGTCACGACCCGCTCGGGCACGTGAGCGCCGAGACCGCTGATCGTGACGTGCACGTCCTCGCGCCCGTTGCCGATCACGACGCCTCCTCCTCACTGGCGACGAAGACGGTGAGCATCGCCTCGGCGGCGAGGTCGCCTGCGACGGTCGCGCGGCCCTGGCCCTTCGCGATCGGTCCGCGCACCCGCAGGAACTCGCACTCGAGGTCGAGCACGTCCCCCGGCTCCACGACGCGCTTGAAGCGGCAGTTGTCGATGCCGCCGAAGAAGGGGATCTTGCCCTCGTTCCGCTCGTCGGCGAGCACGGCCACCGCGCCGCACTGCGCGATCGCCTCGATCGTGAGCACCCCGGGCATCACCGGGCGTCCGGGGAAGTGACCGCGGAACCACCAGCCGTCCGCGGGAACCGCGAAGCGGCCGCGGACGCGGCGGCCCGCCTCGAGCTCGAGCACCTCGTCGACGAGCAGGAACGGCGGCCGGTGCGGGATGATCGACTCGATCACGTCCCGCCCGAACGGCGCCGAGGGCAGGCTCACGCCACGTCTCGGTGCTCGAGCTGCTCGCGCAGCCGGTTGCGACCACGGTGCGCGTGGCACTTCGCCGTACCGACCGGCATGCCGGCCGCGGTGGCGATCTCCTCGAACGTGTAGCCGAGTGCGTCCCTGAGCACGATCACCTGCGCCTGGGCCGGTGAGATTCCGGCGAGCGAGTCGCAGAGCTCCCGCCGCAGCTCCGAGATCCGGACACCCCGGATCGGATCGTGCTCGTTGTCGGTGCCGAGCTCCTCCGGCAGCGAGTCGTGCATGCGGGCCCGCTGCCGGTCGGCGACGTCGCGGCACGTGTTGACGACGAGCCGGTGCAGCCAGGTGGAGAACTGCGCCTCCCCCCGGAACTGCCGCAACCGCACGCAGAGCTTCGCGAGCGACTCCTGCGCCGCGTCGCGCGCATCCTCGCGGTCGCGCAGAAGATGGTGCGCGAGCCGCTCGACGCGGGGTGCATGGCGGGCGCAGAGCGCTTCGAGCGCGCGGGCGTCGCCGTCCTTCGCCCGGGTGACGAGGATCGGGTCGCTGAGGCTCTCGTAGTCGAGCCGGCCTTGCCGGCGCAGCGGCTGGCGAATCGCGTTCACGGCGGGACTAGTCTAAGCGGCCGTGTCCGACCTGGCTCCGGAGGTCCTGTTGCCGCTCCTGCGCGGCCGGCTCGGCCGTCCGTATGCCTTCGTCGAGGAGTGCGAGTCGACGCAGCGCCTGCTCGCTCCGGCCGAGCCCGAGGGCGCGGCGGTCGCCACGGATCTCCAGACGCAGGGACGCGGCCGGCTCGGGCGCAGCTGGCACGCGCCGCCGGCCCGGGCGCTGCTCTTCTCCGTCGTGCTCCGGCCGGCGCTGCCGCTGGCCCGCTGGCCCGAGCTGTCGGTCCTCGCGGGCGAGGCCGTCGCGGCCGCCCTGCCGCTCGACGCCGCCGTCGCGCATCCGAACGACGTCATGGTCGCCGGCCGCAAGATCGCGGGCATCCTCCCGGAGGCGGGTGACGGGCGCGTCGTGCTCGGGATCGGCCTCAACGTCAACCAGGCGGCGCACGAGCTGCCCGCCGAGGCCGCGAAGCCGCCGACGTCACTGCGGCTCGAGACGGGGCGCGAGTGGCCGCGCGCGCCGCTCCTCGCGGCGATCCTGCTCGAGCTCGAGCGCCGCTACGACGACTGGCAGGGGCTCCAGCCGCGGCTCTAGCGCAAGGCTCGTCTACTGCATCAGGCCGCGGACGCGCTGCTCGCGGAACATGTGGGCGGCCTCGATCGCAGCGCCGAGGTTCAGGCCCTTGTCCTTCGCCTGCTTGATCAGCATCACGGTCTCGAGCGCGTCGATGTCGTAGATCCGCTGCTTCTTGCCCTTCGTCGGGATCTGCGCCTTGTTCGTCCAGTAGTCGAGCTGCATCTTCGAGATGCCGGCGATACGACAGACCTGGCCGAGATAGAGCTCGACCTTGTCCAGGTGCTCCGCCAGATTGATTGGCTCGAGCAGATCGACCTGTCGGCTGACCGCCATGCCCACCCTCATGCGTTCGACAGTGACCCCGCTCGAACAGTTATAGAGCGCCGACCTCGATTTGGGAAGAGCAGCCGGCCGGGGGCCGCGCTCAGGCGTCGGCTACGTCGCCGTTCTCCTCCTCCGCCTCGACCACCGGAGCGAGTGCCGAGACGCGCTCGTCGTCGCCCCGCAGCCGCATGACGATCACGCCCTGCGTGGCGCGACCGAGCCGCTTCACCTCCTCGACGGGCATCCGGATCACGGTGCCGGCCGTCGAGATCAGCATCACCTGGTAGCCGTCGCGGACGACGCGGGAGCCGACGAGGTAGCCGCGCGCCTCGGTCAGCTGCACGGTCTTGACGCCCATGCCGCCGCGGCCCTTGACCGGATACTCGGAGACGCGTGTCCGCTTCCCGTAGCCGTTCTCGGTCACGACGAGCAGGTCGGCGTCGTCCTCGGCGATGTTGATGGAGATCACCTCGTCGCCCTTGCGGAGCCTCATCCCGGCGACGCCGGAGGTGTCGCGGCCCATGGCGCGGGCGTCCGTCTCGTGGAAGCGGATCGCCTGGCCCTTGCGCGAGACGAGGAGGATGTCGTCCTCGCCGGACGAGTGACGGACGCCGACGAGCTCGTCGCCGTCGCGCATCTTGATCGCGATGATCCCGTCCGCCCGCAGGGGGGTGTTGTACTGCGCCAGCTCGGTCTTCTTGACGACGCCGTTCTTCGTCGCGAAGACGAGGTAGCGCGCCTCCTCGAAGTTCCGGGTCTGGATCACGGTGCGCACCTGCTCGTCCTGGCGGAACGGCAGGAGGTTGACGATCGCCCGCCCCTTCGACTGGCGCGAGCCGAGCGGCAGCTCGTGCACCTTGAGCCGGTAGACCTTGCCGACGTTCGTGAAGAAGAGGATGTAGTCGTGCGTGGAGGCGACGAACAGGTGCTCGATGTAGTCGTCCTCCTTCAGCTCCATGCCCATCACGCCGATGCCGCCGCGCCGCTGCTCGCGGTACGCCGTGACGGGTAGCCGCTTGATGTAGCCCGACCGCGTGATCGCGATCACCATGTCCTCTTCCGCGATCAGGTCCTCCAGCTCGAGCTCCTCCTCGGCCGCGACGATCTCGGTGCGGCGGTCGTCGCTGCGGCCGTAGATCTGCCTGATCTCGAGCAGCTCCTCGCGGATGACGCCGTCGATCTTCGCCGGGTCGCCGAGGATGTCGCGCAGCTCGGCGATCCGCTCGGCGAGGTCGGCGTACTCCTGCTCGAGGTTCTGCCGCTCGAGCGCCGTGAGTGCGCGCAGGCGGAGATCGAGGATGGCCTGCGCCTGGATCTCGCTGAAGCCGAAGCTGTCCATCAGGCCCGTGCGCGCGGCGTCCACGTCGTCGGCGGCGCGGATCAGCTCGATCACCTCGTCGAGCACGTCGAGCGCCTTGAGGTAGCCCTCGAGGACGTGAGCGCGCGCCTCCTTCTTGCGCAGCTCGTCCTTCGAGCGCCGCGTGACGACCTCGCGCTGGAAGTCGAGGTAGTGACGGATCAGCTCGAGCAGCGACAGCGTCTTCGGCACGCCGTCCACGAGCGCGACGGCGTTGTACCCGAACGTCGCCTGGAGCGACGTGTGCTTGAAGAGCTTGTTCAGCGCCACCTGCGGCACGGCGTCGCGCTTCAGCTCGACCTGGATGCGCATGCCCGTGCGGTCGGAGTGGTCGCCGAGGTCGGAGATCTCGGTCAGCGTCTTGTCCTGGACGAGGTCGGCGATCTTGCGGATCACGCCGGTGTCGCCGCCCTTCTTGACGCCGTAGGGCAGCTCCGTGATCACGATCGCCGACTTGCCGCCGCGCAGCTCCTCGATGTGCGCGCGGGCGCGCATGACGATGCGGCCGCGGCCGGTGCGGTAGGCGTCGCGGATCCCCGCGCGGCCGACGACGATCGCGCCGGTGGGGAAGTCGGGGCCCTTGACGTGCTTCATCAGGCCCTCGACCGAGATGCCCGGGTCGTCGATCATCGCGATGATCGCGTCCACCGTCTCGCCGAGATGGTGCGGCGGCATGTTCGTCGCCATGCCCACCGCGATTCCGGTGGAGCCGTTCACGAGCAGGTTCGGGAAGCGCGCCGGCAGCACCGACGGCTGGCGCCTCGACTCGTCGTAGTTCGGCTCGAAGTCGACGGTGTCGGCGTCGATGTCGCGCAGCAGCTCGGTCGCGATCCGCGCGAGGCGGGCCTCGGTGTTGTGGCTGACGAAGCCGTTCGTGAGGAAGGAGTGGTCCTGCGAGTCGACCCGCAGCGAGTACACGGACTGCACGCCCGCATCCTCGAGCGCCGCGACCTCGGCGTAGTAGTAGTCGCCCGTGACGAGCGGCTCGATCGTCGCTCTGACCTCCTCGGAGGCGATTCGCTCCATGATCGCCGTGCCGCCCTGCTCCCAACGGTCGACACGGTCGACGTTGTGGCGACGCAGCCAGTCCTTGTCGACCCCCCGGGAGCCGCAGTCGCTGCGCACGTAGTCGGCGAGGAACGGGACGTGGTCGCTGCTGAGAGCGCTGCTCGTCTGCGGAATCTCGGCGAGCAGCGCCTCGAGCTTGCGCTGCTTCGCGCCGAGGAAACCGACGTCGAGCGCGAACTTCCGTGCGTCGCGCCGGTTCGTGATCACGACCTTGAGCTCCCCCCGCGCAGAACGCGACAGGCGCGAGACCACGCCGAACTCGAGCAGGAGCTGCTGAACGTCCCGCGCCAGCTGCTCGCTGAACGTGGAGTAGGAGACCTGGATCGTCTTGCGCGGCAGGAGCGAGCACGATCCGTCGCCGGTGAAGAGCGACCGGAGGAAGACGCGCTTCATGTGCCGCTTGCTCCTCCAGACGGACTCGGGCACGCACTTCTCCGAGCTGCGCCGGCCGCTCAGCGGCTCGAGCACGCTGCCGCGGAGAGCGGCGAGGTCCTGGACGTCGAGCTCGAGCAGGCGGGAACCGGAGCGAATCGTGCGCTCGTACACGTACCGGGTCCCACCCACGACCTCGTCGTAGGAGGCGAGCACCAGATCGAAGTACTCGCGGTCCAGATTGTTGAAGCCGGCACGCGTCTCGCCGATCCAGCCCTCGGAGACGAACGCCCCGAGCAGGAGGGCCTCCTGCTCCTCCCGCGGTGAGTACCAGTCCTCGTCGTCGCGGTTCATCCGCGCGAGCAGGACGCGGTCGCCCGGCTCGATCTCGTCCAGCCGCTTCCACAGGAGGAGCGGAACGCCGACCATGTCGACGAGACAGAGGACCGGATGGTTGTGGGTGCCGCTGAGCTCGTAGCCCTCGCGCGTCCGCAGGCGCAGTGTCGGGTGCTCGCCCGAGTGGAAGAACATCGAGGCGCGCACCGGCCGGCCGTGGCGGTCGAGCACGTCGAGCTCGATCGGTGTGTCCGACTCGGGTTCCACGTCCGGCACGAGGTCGGCGATGCGATACGAGCCACTGGGTGTCTCGACGCGCGTAGCGGGCGCGAGGCAGTAGCGCATGGCCGCCGGCGGGTCGTCGTCGATGGAGCCGAAGTTGCCCTGGCCGTCGACGAGCGGGTAGCGCAGCGAGAACGGCTGCGCCATCCGGACGAGCGTGTCGTAGATCGCCGAGTCGCCGTGCGGGTGGTAGTTCGCCATCACCGCGCCGACGGTCGAGGCGGCCTTCTTGTACGGCCGGTTCGGCTGCAGGCCGGCCTCGTGCATCCCGTAGAGGACGCGGCGGTGCACCGGCTTGAGCCCGTCCCGGACGTCGGGCAGCGCCCGCGACACGATGACCGACATCGCGTAGTCGAGGAAGCTCGAGCGCATCTCCTGCTCGAGCTCGCGCGGCTCGACGCGGCCGGGCCCGAGGGCCCCTGTCTCGACCTCAGACACCCGGAGACCTAGACGTCAAGGAAGGCGTCCTTCGCGTTCTCCTCGATGAAGACGCGCCGCGGCTCGACCTGGTCGCCCATGAGCATCGAGAAGAGCTGGTCGGCCACGCTGGCGTCCTCGACGTCGACCCGTACGAGCAGCCGCTTCGTAGGATCCATCGTCGTCTCCCACAGCTGATCGGGGTTCATCTCGCCGAGGCCCTTGTAGCGGGAGAGCGAGATTCCGGTCCCCTTCGAGAGGTCGAGCGCCTCGCGCCGCAGCTCGGCGAAGCCCTGGGCCTCGGCCTGGTGCTTGCCGAACACGAGCGCGAACGGCGGCGGGCCGACGACCTCGACGAGCTTCGCGTAGGCGAGACGCAGGTTCGCGTAGATCGGCGAGGCGAGCAGCTCCGCCGAGAGGGTGACGGTGTGGGCGGCGGAGGTCTCCTCCTCGACGACCCGCACCTGCAGGCCGCCCTCGTTCCGCTCGAGCACCGAGAGCTTGTAGCCGTTCGGGGGCAGCGAGCCGATCGCCTTCTCGAGGGCCGCCGGCGTCGCCACGTCGAGCTCGACGAGCCGGTGCGAGACGGCGAGATCGGCGGCGTGATGGCCGTAGTCGGCCCGCAGCCGCGCCGTCCAGCCCTCGAACTCCGCGAGCGCGCTCGCGAACCGCTTCCAGCGCGTCTCCGTCAGCTTGACCTCCGTGCCGTCGCGGTCGCGCACGTCGAGCTCGCCGAAGCGCTCGCGCACGAGCAGCTCCTCGAGCTGGGAGTCCTTCTCGAAGTAGAACTCCTGGTTCCCGAGCTTCACCTTGTAGAGCGGCGGCACGGCGATGTAGATGTGCCCGTACTCGAACAGCTCGTGCATGTGTCGGTAGAGGAAGGTGAGCACGAGCGTGCGGATGTGCGAGCCGTCGACGTCGGCGTCCGTCATGACGATGATCCGGTGGTAGCGGAGGCCGGAGATGTCGAACTCGTCGCCGATCCCGGTGCCGATCGCCGTGATCATCGACTGGATCTCCGTGTTCGACAGAACCTTGTTGATCCGGTTCTTCTCGCTGTTGATGATCTTCCCGCGCAGCGGCAGGATCGCCTGGTACGTGCGGTCGCGGCCCGTCTTCGCGGAGCCGCCGGCCGAGTCGCCCTCCACGATGAAGAGCTCGGCGGAGGCCGGGTCGCGGATCGAGCAGTCGGCGAGCTTGCCGGGGAGCGCGGAGCTGTCGAGCGCCGACTTGCGCCGCGTCAGCTCGCGGGCCTTCCGCGCGGCATGGCGCGCGCGCATCGCCGCGATCGCCTTCGCGCAGATCGCCTTCGCGTCCTGGGGGTTCTCCTCGAGGAACCGGGAGAACGCGGAGTTCACCGTCGTCTGGACGAGGCTCTCGATCCCCGGGTTGCCGAGCTTCGTCTTCGTCTGTCCCTCGAACTGCGGGCTGCGGAGCTTGACCGACACGACCGCCGCGAGGCCCTCGCGCACGTCCTCGCCGTCGAGGCTCTCCTCCTTCTTCAGGAGCTTCAGGTCCTGCGCCTTCGCGTTGAGCGTGCGGGTCAGCGCGCTGCGGAAGCCCGACAGGTGGGAGCCGCCCTCGATCGTGTTGACGTTGTTGGCGAAGGTGTAGACCGACTCCTGGTACGAGGCGTTCCACTGCATGGCCACCTCGACGGATCCCTGCTCGGTCTCGCCCTCGAGGTAGACGATGCGCTTGTGGATCGCGTCCTTCGTCTCGTTGATGTGCGAGACGAAGTCGCGGATGCCGCCCTCGTACTGGAACTCGACGGTCTTGCCGCCCGCCCGCTCGTCGACGAGCTTGATGTGGAGCCCCTTCGTGAGGAAGGCGGTCTCGCGCAGGCGCTGCGTGAGGGTGGTCGCGTCGAGGTCGAGCGTCTCGAAGACCTCGTGGTCGGGGAGGAAGGTGATCGTCGTCCCGGGCGGCTCGCCCTCGGCGAGCTCCCCGACCACCTCCATGTCGCCCAGCGGGGCACCGCGCTCGAACTCCTGCCGGTACGTCCGGCCGTCGCGGCGCACCTCGGCGACGAGCCGCTCGGCCAGGGCGTTGACGACGGAGACGCCGACCCCGTGCAGGCCGCCCGAGACCTTGTAGCCGCTGCCGCCGAACTTGCCGCCGGCGTGGAGCTTCGTGAGGACGACCGTGAGGGCCGGCAGGCCCTGCTCGGGCATCACGTCGACCGGGATCCCGGAGCCCCAGTCCTGGACCGTGACGGAGTGGTCCGGATGGAGGGTCACCTCGATCCGCTCGTTGCGGCCCGCGAGGGCCTCGTCGACCGCGTTGTCGAGCAGCTCGTGGACGAGCTGGTGAAGGCCGCGCAGCCCGGTCGAGCCGATGTACATGCCCGGCCGGAGCCGGACCGGCTCGAGTCCTTCGAGGACGGTGATGTCCTTAGCGGTGTAGTCCTTCTGGGTCATGAAAAAAGCCCTGCAAATCGCATGTTTGCGGGCGCACCGAAGTGTATCAGACGGAGCGGTCGTCCCGGGCGCGAGCGAGCGCTGCCTTTATCACTTTCGCGACAGATTCCCGCAGATCCGGGTCGGCGATCCCGGCCGTCATCTCCTCGGCCTCGCGTACCTGCTCGGGCGACGGCTCCGGCGGCGCTGCCGCGGCCGGCGCCGAAGCCTCGTCGGGAAGCGGCCCGGGGACGAAACGGAGTCGCGGACGGCCGGGCAGGCGAGCCGAGATCTCGGCGGCCTGCTGGGTCAGCTCGAACCCCCAGACGGCGTCGCGCACGTGGACGACGAGCGTCCCGTCGGGCTGGGTCCGCGCCGGCCAGGCGTTGCGGGCGATCTCCCCCCCGACGGCTCCCGCCCACGCCGTCGCCGCGTCGCCGGGGCCGCTCTCGCCTCCCACCCGCCGCAGCTCCGAGCGGATGTCCTCTCCGAGCGGTTCCATCACCCCGCCTCGGCCACGGCACCCGGGACGACCTCGAGCAGCTGGTCCGGCGTGGACGGGAGCATGGCCGCGTCCGTCGCCGTCACGAGCGCCTGTCCCACACCCCGCACCCGGGCGGCGAGGATCCTGCGCCGCTCCGGATCGAGCTCGGAGAGGACG
>CAZRTE010000036.1:0-23920 GCA_964602945.1 uncultured Gaiellales bacterium | reverse complement strand
GCTAGCGTCGCCTCCGTGGACGACGAGCGGAGGCGGGTGCTGGCCGCCGCGAAGGAGCGGCTCGACCGGCTCGACCTCTACCCGCGACCCGTCTCCGTGCGCCACGTCCGGCTCGTCGTGGCGCCCTGGCTGTTCCGGCTGCCGTGGTTCCGGCGCTTCGACGGCTACGCGACGCACGTCGCGGTCCTCGTCCGCTCGCGGGCCCTGCTGGCCGACGGCGACCTCGTCACCCACGAGCTCTGCCACGTCTGGCAGATGCAGAACCGGCCGCTGCGGATGCCGCTCTCGTACCTGCGCTCCGGCTACGCCTCGAACCGCTACGAGCTCGAGGCACGGCAGGCGGCGTCGGCGACGCGGAACGCATAGGGCCGCCGCCACCGGCTAGGACTTCGACCATGGCTGCGAGCGACGACCGCATCGACCGCGGGATCCTCGTCCTCTCCTCGGTCGTCGTGCTCGGCGCGATCATGTCGATCCTCGACACGACGATCGTCAACGTCGCGCTCGACACGCTCGGCCGCGACTTCCGCACCTCGCTCGCGACGATCCAGTGGGTGACGACGGGGTACCTGCTCGCGCTCTCGATCGTCATCCCGCTCACGGGCTGGGCCATGTGCCGCTTCGGCGCAAAGCGGGTCTGGATGGTGTCGGTGGCGCTGTTCCTGCTCGGCTCGATCCTCTGTGGCGCGGCGTGGTCGGTGGACGCTCTGATCGGGTTCCGCGTCCTGCAGGGCTTCGGCGGCGGGATGATCATGCCGGTCGGCCAGGCGATCCTCGCGCGCGCCGCAGGCCCGCAGCGGATGGGCCGCGTGATGAGCATCGTCGGCGTCCCGATGCTGCTCGGCCCGGTGCTCGGGCCGGTGATCGGCGGGCTGCTCGTCGAGTACACGACGTGGCGCTGGATCTTCTTCGTCAACGTCCCGATCGGCGCGCTCGCGCTCGTGCTCGCCTGGCGGCTGCTGCCGCGGCAGGAGGTCGACCGGGACGAGAAGCTCGACGTGCGCGGGCTCGTGCTGCTCTCGCCCGGCCTCGCGCTCCTCGTCTACGGGCTCTCGGCGGCCGGGTCCGGTGGAGGCTTCGGCGGGACGAGAACCGTCGTCGGTCTCGCGCTCGGAGCGGGCCTCGTCGCGGCGTTCGTCCTCCACGCCCGGCGTCGCGGCGAGGCGGCGCTGCTCGATGTCGGGCTCTTCCGGCGCCGGGCATTCACGGGCGCGGCGGCGACGAGCTTCCTCTTCGGCGTCGCGATCTTCGGCGTGATGATCCTGCTGCCCCTCTACTACCAGGTCGTTCGCGGAGAGGGTGCGCTCGGAGCCGGCCTCCTCATGGCCCCGCAGGGAGTGGGCGCGGCGATGGCGATGCCGCTCGCAGGCCGGCTGACCGACCGCATCGGAGCGGGCTGGGTCGTGCCGGTCGGGCTCACGGTGGCCATGCTCGGGACGGCCGCCTACACGCAGGTCGGGCCGAATACCTCGTACGGGCTTCTCGCCGCCAGCCTCTGGGTACGAGGTCTCGGGCTCGGCGCGACGATGATGCCTGCGATGGCGGCCGCGTACGCCTCGCTCCAGGAGCGGGAGATACCGCGGGCCACCACGTCGATCAACATCATCCAGCGCGTCGGCGGCTCGGTGGGCACTGCCCTGCTCGCGGTCGTGCTCCAGCGTGAGATCGTCGCGGCGGCCGGCTCTCGCACGCACGGTCTCGGGAACCTCGGGGCGGTGTCTCCGGCCGTCCGCACACAGCTTGCCGCACCGCTCGCGGACGGTTTCGCGCGCACCTTCTGGCTCGCGCTCTTCCTCACCGCCGTCGCCTACGTGCCGGCGCTTCTCCTGCCCAGGCACCGGCGAGGGCGGGCTGCGGGCCGCTCCGTGGCGGTGAGACCGGCTCCCGGCGCGACCCCGGTCGCCGAGGAGCCGCCGGAACACGTCGAGGCGGGGCGGCGCTGACGTCCCTGCCGGGAGGACGGGACTAGACTCAGCGCGTGGCGCAGGCGCCATCCCTTCCGGTCGGCTTCGAGCTGCCGCTCGAGGCCCGCCTGCCGCGTATCGGCGCAGTCGACGCGGTTGCGCTCGAGGAGCGGGCCGCCTCGCTCGCGAAGCGGTCGATCAAGCGCGAGGCGAAGGTCTGGGCGCTCCTGCTCGCGATCCGGACGACCGACCTGACGACGCTCGAGGGAGCCGACACGCCCGGCAAGGCCGCCGCGGTCGCGTCGAAGGCTCGGCGCCCCGATCCGTCCGATCCGTCGATCCCGCCGGTCGCAGCCGTCTGTGTCTACCCGAACCTCGTGCCGGCCGTCCGCGAGCGCCTGGCCGGGAGCGGGGTCAAGGTCGCGGCGGTCGCGACCGGATTCCCCTCGGGGCAGTATCCGACCGCCGTCAAGGTGGCGGAGGCGCGCGCTGCGCTCGAGCTCGGGGCGGACGAGATCGACATGGTGATCGACCGCGGCGCGTTCCTCTCGGGGCGGTACGCGAAGGTGTACGACGAGATCGCGCAGGTCAAGGAGGTGTGCGGCGCCGCGCACCTCAAGGTGATCCTCGAGACGGGAGAGCTCGGCACGTACGACAACGTGCGGCGCGCGACGCTGCTGGCGATCGCCGCAGGCGCCGACTTCGTGAAGACGTCGACGGGCAAGATCTCGCCGGCCGCGACGCTGCCGGTGGCGCTGTGCATGCTCGAGGCGATCCGCGACGTGTTCGAGGAGACCGGCCGTCGTGTCGGGTTCAAGGCCGCGGGCGGCATCCGCCAGGCGAAGCAGGCGATCCAGCACCTCGTGCTCGTGCACGAGACGCTCGGCCCGGAGTGGCTCACGCCCGAGCGGTACCGGCTCGGAGCCTCCTCGCTCCTGAACGACGTGCTCATGCAGCTCCGCAAGGAGCGCACGGGTGCCTACCAGAGCGGCGACTACTTCACGCTGGACTGAAGATGCACGTTTCCGTGACGAAACCGCCACACATACGCGACGCTCGCGGCTCTAGCCTTGCCCCCTCCCATGAGGGTGGGGGGTGGGTTTGGGGATGGAGCCCGCTCCGCGAGAACCGGTTCCGGAACGGTCGTCCCCGGGGGCGTGATGGCTGAGCTCGACAAGCCGCAGCGGGAGCTGGCGACCCCGTCCGACTGGACGTACGCGAGCGCGCCCGAGTCGCGCGACGTCGTCCGCCTCGCGGAGCGCTACGGGCACTTCGTCGGCGGCGACTGGCTCGAGGCCGCCGAGACGTACGAGACGATCGCGCCGCGCGACGAGGAGACGCTCGCAGCGGTCGGCCAGGGGACTCCGGCCGACGTCGACCGTGCCGTCACCGCCGCCCGCGCGGCCTTCGACGACGGCTGGTCGTCGCTGCCGGGCTCCGTGCGCGCGAAGTACCTGTTCCGGATCGCGCGCCTCCTGCAGGAGCGCTCGCGCGAGTTCGCCGTCCTCGAGTCGCTCAACGGCGGCAAGCCCATCAAGGAGTCCCGCGACGTCGACCTGCCCCTCGCCGCCGCGCACTTCTTCTACTACGCCGGCTGGGCGGACAAGCTCGAGTACGCGTTCCCGAACCGCCGCCCCCGGCCCGTCGGTGTCGCCGGCCAGATCATCCCCTGGAACTTCCCGCTGCTCATGCTCGCCTGGAAGATCGCGCCCGCGCTCGCCTGCGGCAACACCGTCGTGCTCAAGCCAGCCGAGACGACGCCGCTCACCGCCCTCCTCTTCTGCGACGTGCTCCGCCAGGCCGAGCTGCCGCCGGGGGTCGTCAACATCGTCACCGGCGACGGCCGCACCGGGGCCGCTCTCGTCGAGCACGACGGCGTCGACAAGATCGCGTTCACCGGCTCGACCGAGGTCGGCAAGGCGATCCAGCGGCGGCTCGCCGGCACCGGGCGCAGGCTCACCCTCGAGCTCGGCGGCAAGGCCGCGAACGTCGTCTTCGACGACTGCGCGCTCGACCAGGCGATCGAGGGGATCGTCAACGGGATCTACTTCAACCAGGGTCACGTCTGCTGCGCCGGCTCGCGGCTCCTCGTCCAGGAGTCGATCTACGAGCCGCTCGTCGCCAAGCTCGAGCGCCGCCTCGCCACCCTCCGCGTCGGCGACCCGCTCGACAAGAACACGGACGTCGGCGCGATCAACTCGGCGGCGCAGCTCGCCAAGATCCGGGAGCTCGTCGCCTCGGGCGAGGCCGAGGGGGCCGAGATCTACCAGCCGCCGTGCGTCCTCCCCGAGCAGGGCTACTGGTTCCCGCCGACCGTCTTCACGAACGTCGCCCAGAGCTATCGGATCGCGCAGGAGGAGATCTTCGGCCCCGTCCTCTCCGTCCTCACCTTCCGCACCCCGGAGGAGGCCGTCGAGAAGGCGAACAACACGCCCTACGGCCTCAGTGCCGGCGTCTGGACGGAGAAGGGATCCCGGATCCTGTGGATGGCGCAGCGCCTCCGCGCCGGCGTCGTCTGGGCGAACACGTACAACCGCTTCGACCCGAGCTCGCCCTTCGGCGGCTACAAGGAGTCGGGCTTCGGCCGCGAGGGCGGCCTGCACGGGCTCGAGCCCTACCTGGAGTTCGAGGAATGAGTCGCTTGCCGGTCAGGAAGACGTACAAGCTGTTCGTCGGCGGGGCCTTCCCGCGCAGCGAGTCGGGACGAACGTACGAGGCGGAAGGGCAGAACGTCGCCCGCGCCTCGCGCAAGGACGTCCGGGACGCGGTGCGCGCGGCTCGGGCCGCGCAGCCCGGCTGGGCTGCCGCGACGGCCTACAACCGGGGCCAGGTCCTGTACCGGCTCGCGGAGATGGTCGAGGCCCGCGCCGCCGCGCTCGCCGAGCTCTGCAGCGGTCGGGACGAGGTCGACCGCACGATCGACCGGATCGTCTGGTACGCCGGCTGGGCGGACAAGCTGCCGCAGGTGCTCGGCGGCTCGAACCCCGTCGCCGGCCCGTACTTCAACTTCACCGTGCCGGAGCCGACGGGGGTCGTCGCCGTGCTCGCGCCCGACGACCCGCCGCTGCTCGGGCTCGTGACGCGGCTCGTCCCGCCGCTCGTCGGCGGCAACGCCGTCGTCACCGTCGCCTCCGAGACGCGGCCGCTCGCGGCGATCGAGCTCGCCGAGGCGATCGCGACGAGCGACGTCCCCGGCGGTGTCGTCAACCTCCTCACAGGGTTCCGGGGCGAGCTCGCGCCCGTGCTCGCCTCCCACATGGACGTGAACGCGATCGACGTCTGTGGCGCGGACGGAGCCGTCCCCGCGCTCGAAGAGCTCGCGGCCGAGAACGTGAAGCGAGTCGTCCGCGGCAAACCCGACGCGCAGAGCCCGTGGGAGATCGCCTCCTTCCTCGAGCTGAAGACCGTCTGGCACCCGCTGGGTCTCTGAGTTGCGAGAATCAGCGCTCGTGACGGGAAGACGCCGGTTCAGCCACGCGATCGCCGAGGGCGACGGTATCTCGGTCGTCGCCGCAGTCGAGGACGCAGAGGCTGCCCGTGCCGCGCAGGAGCAGCGGGCCGAGGCGCTCGTCGTCTCCGACGATCCGGCCCAGCTCCGCGACGCGACGGCGCTGCCGATCCTCTGGCGCGGCCGGGCGGCGCTCGAGCGGGCGGCCGAGGTCGCGGACGCCGTCACGCTCGGGCTCGATCCGGAGGAGACGCTCGAGCGTGCGCACGCCGACGCGGTCGCGCTCGGTCTCGACTGCGCCGTCGAGGTGCACAGCGAGGAGGAGCTCGAGCTGGCGCTCGAGCTCGTCGACCCGGAGATCTTCCTGCTCGTGCCGCCCGCCGATGCCGAGCAGGGACGCCTCGAGCTCGTGCTCGAACTGCTCGCGGCCGTCCCGGCCGGCAAGCTCGCGGTCGCGGACCTCGCGCTCACGACCGAGAACGAGGTGTACGAGCTCGAGCGGGCGGGCGTCGACGCGGTGATCGTCCACGCGGACGACGTCTCGCCGCTCGTCGGCGACGCGCCGCCCGAGGTATGACCCCAGACGCGACGACACTCCCGGAAGTGCAGGCGCCCGTGCGAAGCCTCGTTGCCGTCAGGCTCCGTTAGGCACGGCCTCCGATCCTTGTTGCATACTCACGCATCGTGCGTGTCGTAGACCTGACGCATCCCTTCGCCAACGACATGCCGCTCTATCCCGGCCTGCCGACCCCGTCCTTCCAGGACATCGCCCAGGTGGAGCGGGACGGGTACGCGATGTCCGAGTACCTCCTGCTCAACCACATCGGGACGCACGTCGACGCGCCCGCACATCAGATCGCGGGCGGCGCCACGCTCGACGAGATCCCGCTCGACTGCCTCGTCACGGAGGCCGTGACCGTCGACCTCTCCGCACGCGAGCCCGGCCCGATCGGGCAGGAGGAGCTCGAGCCGCTGCTCGGCGACCTCGGCGAGGGCGACTGGCTCTTCCTCTACTCCGACAACGGCCGGAACTGGGGGAACGAGGACTACTGGACGGGCTGGTCGTACCCCGACGCCGAGGCGACGCAGATGCTGATCGACCGCGGCATCGTCGGCGTCGGCTTCGACGGTCCCTCTGCCGACCCGGTCGACACGGAGACCTTCGAGCTGCACCGCGTCTGGCTCGGCGCAGGCCGGATGATCCTCGAGAACCTCACGAACCTCGATGCCCTGCCGGCGCGCGCCCGCATCGTCGTCGCGCCGCTCAACGTGCGCGGCGCGAACGGGGCGCCCGCACGCGTACTCGCCTTCGTTCCCGACTAGGACAGGAGGACGGAAGATGCTGGAAGCTCTCGGTCGCGTCGGATCCCTTCGCCGTGGCATTCTCGGCCTGCGGGAGACGTTCGGCCTCTCGCTCGCTCTGCTGGCACTCGTCATGGCGAGCTCGCTCGGAACGAGCGGCGCCGCCGGAGGCGCCGGAGCCGCCGTGCCGCTCGTCTACCTGACCGCGGGTGTCGGCTCGCTCTGCCTCGCGTCCGTGATCATCCGCTTCACCCGGCGCATGGCGAGCGCCGGAGGGCTGTACACGTACATCGCGCGGGGGCTCGACCGGAACGCCGGCTTCCTCGGCGGCTGGCTCTACGCCTGGGGCTTCGCCGCCGGCATCTCGTTCGTTCTCATCATCTCGTCGTTCTTCCTCTCGACGGTGCTGACGGTGCACACGTCGATCGACCTCAGCTGGTTCCAGTGCTTCTGGATCCTCGTCGCCCTGCTCACCGTCTTCGCGCTCGTCGACATCAGGCTCTCGACGCGCACGCAGCTCGTCGTCGCCGCGGCAGGAGTCCTCCTGCTCGTGATCCTCGCCGTCGTCATCCTCGGCAAGGGCGGCGCCTCCGGCGTCACGTTGCAGCCGTTCAATCCGAGCCGCGCCCACGGCGTGCACGACTTCTTCTACGCGATGGTCTTCGCCTTCACGGGCTTCATCGGCTTCGAGGCGGCGGCCTCGCTCGGCGAGGAGTCGGCCGAGCCGCTGAAGATGATCCCGAAGGCGATCCTCTCGGCCGTCCTCGTCGCGCTCGTCTTCTACGTCTTCCTCACCTGGGCGATGTCGGTCGGCTTCGGCGTCGGCCACGCGGGCGCGTGGGCGAGCAGCCCGGCGGCGCTCGACGAGCTCTCGACCCGCTACGTCGGCAGCTGGTTCGCGACGCTCGTCGACGTGGCGGTGGTCGTGGACGCGTTCGTGGCGGCGCTCGCCGGCACCGCGCTCGTGTCGCGGACGGCGTTCGCCATGGGCCGCGAAGGCGGCCTGCCGAAGGCGTTCGCCTGGACGCACCCGCGCTTCAAGACGCCGTGGGTCTCGATCCTCGCCTCCCTGGCGCTCACGGTCGTGCTCGTGAGCTGGCTCGCGCGCGGCACGTGGAACGACCCCTTCACGTACTTCGCCTTCATGGCGACGACGGCCACGTTCGGGATCCTCGGCACCTACATCCTCGTCGCGCTCGGCGGGATGGCGTACTTCTGGCGGACGCGTGCGGCCTCGGACGTCGCGTACAACCTCGTGCTCGACGTCGTCCTGCCGGTGCTGGCGATCGTCGTCTGCGGGCTCACGATCTACTGGTCGATCACGCCGCGGCCCCCCGCGCCGATCAGCTACTCGGTCTGGATCGCGCTCGGCTGGCTCGGGCTCGGTGTCGCGTGGCTGCTCTGGCTGCGCGTGAGCGCCCCGCAGAGCGTGGCGCAGTTCGGCTCGGTGCTCGCCGAGGGAGGCGATGCGGCTCCGGCGCCGGAGGACGAGGCGGCGTTCGAGGGCAGCTAGCCGAAGAAGGCGCGCGCGACGTCGTACCACTCGCGCGGCACGACCTTGAGCTCGGCGGTGGCCTCCACCAGGGGGACGGCGACGATGTCGTCCCCGTGGAGGGCCGCCATCTGCCCGAACTCGCCGGCGAGGGCGAGGTCGGCCGCCCTCAGCCCGAAGCGCGTCGCGAGGACGCGGTCGCGAGCCGTCGGCGTGCCGCCGCGCTGGACGTGGCCGAGAACGGTCACGCGGGTCTCGTAGCCCGTCCGTTCCTCGATCTCACGGCCGAGCGTGTCGCCGACGCCGCGCTTCGCGAGGATCACGTGGCCGAACTCGTCGCTCTCGCCCGCCTCCGCCAGCCCCGGCAGCTCGCAACCCTCGCTCACGACGACGATCGAGAAGTTCTTGCCGCGCGCGTGCCGCTTGCGGATCGTCTCCGCGACCTCCTCGAAGTCGACCGGGATCTCGGGGACGAGGATCACGTCGGCGCCTCCGGCGATCCCGCTCATGACGGCGATCCAGCCGGTGTGCCGGCCCATGACCTCGAGGACCATGACCCGGTTGTGCGACTCCGCCGTCGTGTGAAGGCGGTCGATCGCCTCGGTCGCGATCGAGACCGCGGTGTCGAAGCCGAACGTGTAGTCGGTGCCCGAGAGATCGTTGTCGATCGTCTTCGGCACGCCGACGACGGGCAGGTCGTGCTCGGCGTAGAGGCGGGCCGCGACGCCGAGCGTGTCTTCGCCGCCGATCGCGACGAGCGCGTTCAGGCCGCGGTCGGCGAAGTTCTGCAGCACGTGCTGGACGCCGTTCTCGAGCTTGAACGGGTTCGTCCGGCTCGTGCCGATGATCGTGCCGCCGCGCGGCAGGATCCCCGAGACCCGCTGCGGGCCGAGATCCTCGAAGATCGGCTCGACGAGACCCCGCCAGCCCTCACGCACCGCGACGGCCTGCCACCCCGCCGCGTCCGCCCGCCGCACGACGGCGCGAATGACTGCGTTCAGACCGGGGCAGTCGCCGCCGCCGGTGAGGATGCCGATGCTGTTCGCCACGCAGCCTCGAGACTAGTGCCTGTACCGCGAACGGTGCGGTGTTGGCACGAGATGCTGCGATGCGGCGGGTGGGATTCGAACCCACATGCCCCGAAGGGCAATGGCTTTTGAGGCCATCGCGTAGACCAGTTCCGCCACCGCCGCGGGAGTCCCATTGTAGGTACGGGGCTACGAGCCGACCCGCAGAGGGAAGAACGGCGGCGCGAGGAGGAAGCCGATCCGCGTGCCGGGCCCGTGGTGGCCGCGCACCATCTGGAGGGCCCCGCCGATGCCGCCGATCGGGACGAAGCCGAGCTGCCGGACGGCGGAGGCGTCGCGGGCGCCCGCGATGTAGACGGCGCCGAGCCGGTCGAGCGCGGGCCGGCACGCCGCCCAGTCGCGAAACGGGAGCAGCGGGTGCACGGTGCGGCCCGCGCGGTAGTCCTCGATCGCACGCGGGTCGGCGGCGGCCTGCTGCTCGGCGGTGGCGAGGAGCTCCGGGTCGCGGGCGATCGGCACCGACCGGAAGAAGACGAGGTACGGCTGCTGCGTGGGTCTCGCGAAGGCGCGCCGGAAGGGGTGGACGAGGATCGCGACGCCTCCGTCGGCGACCGGGAATCGCTCCCGCCAGAGCCCGAGCGCGTGGGCGAGCCCGAGATGTGCCGCCAGGAGGGGATTCGGCTGCTCGCGCGGCAGGAACGGCGTCGTGCCGGGAACGCCGATCACGAGGGCGTCGAGGGGCTCGTCGAGGGTGGCCCGGCGCAGCTCGATCGCACGGAGCAGCGCCTCCGCGTGCGCGACCGACGGCGGGCCGGCGAGCACGGCGGCCGCCGACCGCTCCGCGGTCAGCGAGCCGAGCACGCGCCGGCGGACGACCTCCGGCGCGGCGGCAAAGGCGAGCCGGAGCGGCGAGCGCGCGATCCGCTCGGCTGCCTCCTGCTCGTACGGGTAGCCGCGCAGGAGCCCTACGAGCTGCGGGTGGTTGAGGACGAGGGAGACGCCGAGGAGCGGCACGCGCCCGGAGAGGTGCCGCTCGAGCTGCGTCCCCAGGCGCCAGCCCTCGGAGCCGGCCGTCTCGAGCAGCGACTCCGCTTCCGCCCGGCGCTGCGTGTCGGCGCCCGCGGCGGCGAGCAGCGCAGCCGGGCCGCCGTGCAGGACGGTCTCCGCCGCGCTCACGACGACGACGAGGTCCGTCTCGACGAGGTCCCTGGCGACCCGGAGCGGCGGGCCTTCTGCGTCGTCGAGGGGCACGAGGGTGGGATCGGCCGCGTCGTGGACGGCGACTCTGCCGTGGAAGCGGCGCCGGAACTCCGGTCGCACGAACGTCGCGAGCTCCCGCGATCCCGGCCGGCGGGCGAGACCGCAGGCCACGAGCAGCGTCTGGTTCGCGCCCGGCACGCCGGCTGCCTCGAGCGCGTCGCAGACGGCCGCGATCGCACGCTGGCGCTGGTCGCCGGAGACGCCGACGATCGGCAGGGCGGGCGGCTCGACGACGATCGTGGCGCGCCGCGCTCCCGCGGCGAGCCGCTCGAGCGGCTCGCCGGCGAGCGGGAAGCGGAGCGCATCGCGCGTCGCCGCCTCGACGTCCGTGGCCCGGCCCGGGGCGGGCGGCCGTAGCACGAGGGCGTCCTCGCCCGCGGCGACGACGAGGCGTGACCCGGCGAGCAGGGGGACGCGAGGCATCCACTGATTCAACCAACCGCGTGCCGGACGGGTACGTGTGGCACCGTCCGCTGCGGCGGGCGATAATCGGTCGATGCCGGACGAGGATCGGTCGAAGCGCGAGGCGCGGATCCTGCCCGCCCTCCTGTTCGCGGGCGTGGCCCTCGCGATCGCGGCGGGCGTGGTCGGCTTCGCCGCGGGCCACTACGGCGAGCGGACGAAGACCGTGACGACGCAGGCCGCGCCTGCGACGACGACGTCCACGACCACGCCGTCCTCCACGAACGTCTCGCCGGCCGTCGCTGCGGGCGCGCACACCTTCGTCCAGTTCGCCTGCGTCGAGTGCCACGGTCCGCAGGGACGCGGCGGCGTCGATCCCGCCGTGCCCGCGCTGACGACCGTCGGCAAGACGTTGGACGCCGCCCAGCTCCGGCACATCATCGACCACGGCCTCGGCGAGGTGGCCAACCCGAAGCAGCCCTACATGCCCGTGTGGGGCGAGGTGATCTCGAAGACGCAGGTGTCGAACCTCGTCGCCTACCTCCGGGCCGGGCTTCCCGCCGTGCCCGACGCGCAGCCGGTGAGGGTGCCGGAGGGCCAGGGCGCCGCGGTCGCCGGTGCCGCGCTCTACGTCCGCTACGGCTGCATCAACTGCCACGGCCCGAACGGGCTCGGCGGCGTGGCGAACCCGCTCTCGCCGGACAAGTCGATCCCGCCGCTCTCCGGGCAGGACTTCCGGCACGAGTTCAACACCGACGCGAAGATCGCGGCCGTGATCCGCAGCGGCAGCGTGATCGGCCGGGCGCCGATCGTGAGCATGCCGCACTGGGGCGGGATCCTCTCGAACCAGCAGATCGCCGAGCTGATCGCGTACCTGAAGACGCTGAAGTAGGCGCTCAGGGAATCGCGCGGTGGAGCCGCAGGAAGGTCGTGCGGAAGCCGCGCCGCGGCCAGAAGCGCGACGCCCAGAGGTTCGTCAGCCGCCAGTCCGTGGTCAGCGCCGGGTAGCCGTTCTCGTAGGCCCACCGGATCGCGTGGGCGGTGAGCGCGCGGCCGACACCCGTGCCTCGCGCCTCCGGCTCGGTCGACGCCTGGCCGAGGTCGATGCTGTCGGGCGGGACGCGCAGGTCTGCCGGCCGCCGGTAGAGGAGGAGGTCGCCGACGATGCGGTTGTCGCGCTCGGCGACGAAGAGCTCGAACAGATCGATGTCCGGGTCGTCCCGCCACTCGGCCTCGACCTCCTCGGCGCTCTGCAGGGCGAGGCCCGAGAAGCTCGGCGAGGGCTGCATCGCCGCGTTCATCGCGAGCTCCAGTCGCGCTGCGTCGCCGAAGTCGTCACGGGTGCCGGGCCTGATGGTCACGCCGCCGGCGTACGGCTCCTCCAGCCCCGTCTCGCGCATGGCGAGCACCGCCGAGGCGCCGAACGACAGGCGGAACCAGGCGTCCACGAGGGCTGCGTCGCTCGCCGGGACGAAGACCATGTGCTCGCGGCGCCCCGCCTCCACCCACCGTGCCGCGGCGGCGGCGTACAGGTCGCGGGCGTGCTCCGCATCGCCGCGGACGGCGTGCCCGCCGATGCCGACGGTGAACCAGCCGTGCCGGTCGGGGCGGCCGAAGAGGTAGCCCCGCGGCGAGATGACGCCGCTCGCCCCGTCGACCCTCCATTCCCGTTCGATCTGGGCGCGGAAGTCGACGTCCGCGGGCAGCAGCGGCTCGGCCCCGCGCTGCCGCTCGTGCCGCTCCGCGAGCAGTTCCGCGGCGACGTCGACGTGGTCGTCGGCGAAGGGGACGATCTCCACGGGGCCGTAGACTCGCAGCTAGTGGCCGCTCCGGCAGGCAGCAGCACACTTCGCCCGGCGGAAGCGCACCGCTCCCACCGGAGCGACCACTGATGTCTCCGAAGACGCTCACGGGCGCCGAGCTCGACCTCAGCGACGGCCCCGCCCGCGAGGCGGAGCTCTTCCTCGTCGACGGCAACAACCTCGCCTACCGCGCCTTCTTCGCGCTGCCCGAGGAGCTCGCGACGAGCGAGGGCTTCCCGACGGGGGCGCTCCTCGGCTTCGCGAACATGCTGTTCAAGCTCCTCTCCGACTACCGGCCGAAGGGGGTCGCCGTCGCCTGGGACACGAAGCCGGTGCACCGGCACGCGCAGGCCGAGGCGGTCGAGGTCGTCTACAAGGAGGGGCGGCGGCCGATGCCGGACCTGCTGCGGGAGCAGTTCCCGCACTTCCGGCCGATCGTCGAGGCGTTCGGCTACCGGAACCTCGAGTTCGAGGGCTGGGAGGCGGACGACGTGATCGCGACGCTCGCCACGCGCGCCGACGAGGCGGGCATCCGGACGTGCGTCGTCTCGACCGACCGCGACGCGTTCCAGCTCGTGTCGGAGAACGTCTGCCTGATGATGACGCCGCGCGGCGTGAGCGACGTCAACGTCTACACCCCGGACCGGGTCGAGGCGCGCTACGGGATCCGGCCCGAGCAGATCCCCGACTTCATCGGGCTCAAGGGCGACACGTCCGACAACATCCCGGGCGTCCCCGGGATCGGGGACAAGACGGCGGGCCAGCTCGTCGCGCAGTACGGCTCGCTCGAGGGCGTGCTCGAGCACGTGGAGGAGCTGTCGCCCGCGCGGCGGAAGAACCTGACCGAGTTCGGCGAGCAGGCCAAGGCGGCGAAGGTGCTCGCGACGATGCGGCGCGACCTCGACGTCGACTGCGACCCCGCCGAGCTCGTCCTCGCGCCGCCCGACCGTGCGGAGCTGCGCGAGACGTTCCGCCGCTTCGAGTTCCGCGCGCTCCTCGGGCGGGTCGACGAGCTCGACGAGGCGGTGCCGGCACGCGAGCGGATCTCCGCGGGCACGGCCGTGGCCTGGCGCGAGGAGGCAAGTAACAGTCTGTTACCAAGTCCGGAGCCGGCGGGGATCGCGGCCGACGAGGAGCGGATCGCGGTCGCCCGCGGCGACGAGGTCGTCGTCTCCCCCCGGCCCGGGCGGCTCGAGGGGACGTTCGTCGCGCACGACGGGAAGGCCGTCGGGGTCGAGGCGGTGGACGACACGATGCTCCTCGCCTACCTGATCGAGCCGGCGCGGAGCGAGTACCTCCTCGACGACCTCGCGGCCGAGTACGCGGTCGAGGCGCAGCCCGAGCCGGAGGTCGAGGAGGAGACGGCGCGGCTCGTCCGGCACGCCGCGGTCACGCTCCGCCTGCGCGATCCGCTGCTCGAACGGGTGCGCGAGCGCGGCGCCGAGCCGCTCTACCGCGACGTCGAGCTGCCCCTCGTCCGCGTCCTGCGCGGGATGGAGGAGGCCGGGGTCAAGATCGACACGTACCGGATGGGCGAGATCACGGCCCGGCTCGGCGACCGGGTCGAGGAGCTCGAGTCGAGGGCCTACGAGCTCGCCGGCGAGGAGTTCGTGCTCGGCTCGCCGCAGCAGCTCGCCCGGATCCTGTTCGAGCGGCTCGGCCTCACCCCCGGGCGCAAGGGCAAGACCGGCTACTCGACCGACACGAAGGTGCTGCGCTCGATCCGGGCCGAGCACGAGATCGTGCCGATCGTCGAGGAGTGGCGCGAGCTGTCGAAGCTCCTCAACACGTACCTCGTGCCGCTGCCGTCGCTGCTCGGTCCCGACGGGCGCCTGCACACGACCTTCAACCAGGCCGTCGCCGCGACCGGCCGCCTCTCGACCTCGAATCCGAACCTGCAGTCGATTCCGATCCGCACCGAGCTCGGCCGCGAGATCCGCTCCGCCTTCGTCGCCGAGCCCGGCTCGCGGCTCGTCTCCGCCGACTACTCGCAGATCGAGCTGCGCATCCTCGCCCACGTCTCGGGCGAACCGAAGCTGCGGGAGGCGTTCGAGCGCGGGGAGGACATCCACAGGGCGACGGCCGCCGAGGTGCTCGGCGTCGATCCTGCGAAGCTGACGCCGGCCGAGCGGTCGATCGCGAAGATGATCAACTTCGGGATCGTCTACGGGATCTCCGCCTTCGGACTCTCGGAGAACCTCGAGATCCCTCGCGAGGAGGCGCAGGAGTACATCGACGCCTACCTCGCGCGTTTCCCGCTCGTGCAGGACTTCATCTCCAGGACGGTCGAGCAGGCGGAGCAGGACGGCTACGCGACGAGCCTCCTCGGCCGGCGGCGGCCGGTGCCCGAGCTGCGGGTGCGCAACCGCCAGACCCGAGCCTTCGGCGAGCGCGTCGCGGTCAACTTCGTCATGCAGGGCTCGAACGCGGACATCATCAAGGTCGCGATGGTCGCGATCGAGCGGCGGCTGCGGGAGGAGGGGAGGAGCGCGCGGCTCGTCCTCCAGGTGCACGACGAGCTCCTGCTCGAGGCGCCCGACGCGGAGGTCTCGGCGGTGAAGGAGATCGTGCGCGACGAGATGTGCAGCGCCTATCCGCTCGACCCGCCGCTCGCCGTCGACGTCGGCGCCGGCGATACGTGGGCGGACGCGAAGAGCTGACGGCCGCGATACCTGGCCAGAGGGGACCTGTCCCGGTATCAGTTACCGAGACAGGTCCGATTTGGCCCTGGCCGTTGGCGCGAAGCGGGTGGTTGCGCCGCTGCAGGCCTTCTGGGACATGTCCTGGTATCTGTTACCGGGACGCACCCTCCACCAGGCTGTGCGGAGTGGCTGGTCACCGGTGGACGGAGAACGAGCGCGCAGAGCTGCGTTGTCAGCCGGCGTTCGCGTTCTGGACGATCCGTCCCAGGCTGCCACCGGTCGAGTCGGCCGGCCGCCCACGCTCAGCGATCGTTCCCGGCGGCAGGCCCGGGCGAGGGCCGCGGGACTAGTCGCGCGGCACCCGGTGCGGCAGGAGGCTCCAGGACGCGGTGTTCCGCTTCGACGGGAAGAGGTCGCGCCAGTCCTTCCCGATCAGCCAGGTGCCGAAGAGGGCTGCGAACTCGGTGCGGTGCGTCAGCTCCCAGAACTCGGCCAGCCCGCCGACGAGGAGGATCGCGAGCACACCGAGCCCCAGCGCGAACTCGTGGATGCGCAGACCGCAGAGGTAGACGCGCGGACCCAGCCGATGCCTTTCCAGGCGCAGCACGGGGCGAGGCTAGATCCCGCTGGTTAGCGCTCGATGAAAGATCGACCTCGTCACCCCGTCGCGTCGGGGCGGGGCGGGGCGTGCGTGAAGCCGACGAGCGGCAGCGTCTCGACGACGCGGAGCCGCGATGCGTCGCTGCCGTCGTAGCGGAAGCCGGCGAGGCGCGACAACACCGCGCGCACGATCGGTGCCGCGAGGCGGTTGCGGTGCTCGTAGTCCGCGAGGACGGCAACCGCCTCCTCGGGCTCGAGCACGCGCACCTCGGGCCGGAAGCGTTGCCGGCCGAGCTCGACCTCGACGGCGCCTCCCGCCTCGACGTTCCGGAACCAGTTCGCCCTCCGTCCCCAGCCGCTCATCACCACGGCCTCGCCGCGCTCAGAGTCCCAGCGCACGACCTCGACGACGGTGCGGTAGAGGCGTCCCGTCCTGCGGCCGCGGTGCGTGAGGAGCAGGAAGCGCCGGCCGAGGAGAAAGCCGATCCGTAGCGCGTAGAGGGCCTTCGGCAGCGCGAGGAGCGCCTTGAGGGGGCTAGAGATAGCCGAGCTCGGCAAGGAGCTCGCCCGCCTCCGCCTCGACGTCCGCGAGCTGCTCCCGCGTCAGGTCGCGCCGCCAGCGGCCGATCGAGGAGTCGCGGAAGCCGTCGAGCGCCCGGTGCAGCCTGGCGGCGGGAGCGTCGAGGAACGCTGCGATCCGCTCCGCCTCGCGGGCGAGCGCCTCGTAGCGGACCTCGATCATCCGCTCGGACGTCGCCGCTCGCGCCGTCTCGACGTAGCGCCGCCAGGCCCAGGCGCAGCGCCGGGCGTCGCTCACCTGCGAGAACTCCTCGCGGCGCTCCGGCTCGACCCAGAAGCGCGGATGCGGGCCGTACGCGAGCCCGGCGTCGTCCCGTCCGTTCTCGCCCGCGCTCAACCATCTCCGCTCGAGCAGGGAGCAGACGACGTCGCGTCCGTCGCGGAGCTCGTGCACGGCCAGCGCCTGCGGATACGCCTCGAGCGCGGCGGGGAGGACGTACACCGTCTCGGGTGTTTGCTCGATGCCCCGCAGCCCGCGCGCCAGCCCGAACAGGCGGACACGCTCGAGGATCTGGCGGAGCTCCTCCGCCGAGGGCCTGGACGGCAGCGCGGCCTTCCACGGGGTCACCTCGCTGAGGTCGACGAAGCCGGGGAGAGCGCCGATCGAGCGCCCCAGGAAGGTCGTCCCCGAGCGCGGGCAGCCGACGACGAAGACGAGCCGCTCCTCGTGCCCGAAGCGCGGCCATCCCATCAGGGACCGCTCGGCGACGCGTGCGCTCGCCGTCAGGTATCCGAACAGGCTCACAGCAGGTCCGGCAGCGAGTCCGGCACGAGCCCCAGGCCCCGCCGCAGCGTCTCGATCAGCGCCTGCGCGTCGGCGAGCGCGTCGGCGAGCTCGTCGACCTCCTCGCGCGGAACCTCGATCGTCACGCGGACGGGCGAGCGCGCGGTGGAGGAGAGCGCGACCGTCTCGCCACCGTCGGCGGCGAGGCCGGTCACGTCGAGATACTCGTCGCGGGCGAGCCGCCGGCCGGGGGAGAAGCGCTCCGCTGCGGCCCGCAGCCGCTCGGCGAGGACGCCTGCGTAGTGCCCGGGCAGGCGGAGCGTCGCCTCGCCGCTGCGGAGGCCGACCGTCGCCGACCAGCTTCCGTAGCCGTTGCCCCCGTCGTCGTGCCGGAGAACGGCCACGGCGCACGACGGGGTGACCCCGACCGGATAGCGCTCGTCCATGCGCCCCAGCGTAACGAGCGGTCGCAGACGGAGCGGAGCGCAAAACCCAGCTATATTGAGCCGCCCACATGGCGAACGAGACCATCAACGACCCCCGCCTCGAGGAAGGTGTCTGGACGACGGATCCCGAGAGCGGGGAGCTCGTCCCCGACTACGAGTCGACCTTCCCCACGATCGAGGAGGGGCAGGTCGTGAACGGCACCGTCGTCCGCGTGGACAAGGACGAGGTGCTCGTCGACATCGGCTACAAGTCGGAGGGCGTGATCCCGGTCTCCGAGCTGTCGATCCGCCGCTCGGTCAATCCCGAGGACGAGGTCTCGCTCGGCGACGAGGTCGCCGCCCTCGTCCTCACGAAGGAGGACGCGGAGGGCCGGCTGATCCTCTCGAAGAAGCGTGCCCGCTTCGAGATCGCGTGGAAGGCGATCGAGAGCGCCCACGAGCAGGGCGAGCCCGTCACCGGTCGCGTGATCGAGGTCGTCAAGGGCGGCCTGATCCTCGACCTCGGCGTCCGCGGCTTCCTGCCGGCGTCGCTCGTCGACATCCGCCGCGTGCAGGACCTCGACGAGTTCCTCGGCCAGGAGCTCCAGTGCAAGGTGATCGAGCTCAACCGCTCCCGGAACAACGTCGTCCTCTCCCGCCGCGCCGTGCTCGAGGAGGAGCGCAAGGAGCAGCGGCAGCGCATCCTCGACCGCCTCAACCCGGGCGACGTGGTCGAGGGGACGATCTCCAACATCGTCGACTTCGGCGCCTTCGTCGACCTCGACGGGATGGACGGCCTCATCCACATCTCCGAGCTCTCGTGGAGCCACGTCAACCATCCGTCCGAGGTGCTCGAGATCGGCGAGACCGTGAAGGTGCAGGTGCTCGACATCGACCGCGAGCGCCAGCGGATCTCTCTCGGCCTCAAGCAGACGCAGACCGATCCGTGGCAGCAGGTGCTCGAGAGCTACCAGGAGGGCGACGTCGTCGAGGGCGCGGTGACGAAGGTCGTCACCTTCGGCGCCTTCGTCGAGATCCTGCCGGGAGTCGAGGGGCTCGTCCACATCTCAGAGCTTGCGCAGCATCACGTCGAGAACCCCCGCGAGATCGTCTCGCAGGGCGACCGCGTCAACGTCCGCATCCTCGAGGTCGACGCCGAGCGGCGCCGCCTCTCCCTCTCGCTCAAGCGCGTCGAGGAGGGGATGCCGGTGCAGCCGAAGCCGGGCGAGGAGGCCGAGGCGCCCGAGCTGGGCCTCTCGGAGGAGGTCTTCGCCGAGGAGCCGGCCGCCGGCGGGCCGGTAGCCGAGGAGGCGCTCGCGGAGGAGCCCGAGGCGGTCGAGGAGCCGGTCGTGGAGGAGGCCGAGGCGGTCGAGGAGCCGGTCGTCGAGGAAGCACCGGCAGCGGAGCCCGAGGCAGCCGAGGAACCGGTCGCGGAGCCCGAGGCGGCCGAGGAGCCGGTCGCGGAGGAGGCGCCCGCCGAGGCGCCGGTCGCGGAGGAGGCACCCGCCGAGGCGCCGGTGGCCGAGGCGGCCGAAACCGAGGCCGAGGCCTCGGACGACCCGCGCTGAGCATGCGGCGGCCGCTTGCGGTCGCGCTCACGGGCGGCATCGCCGCAGGCAAGACCGAGGCGCTGCGCGCCTTCGCCCGGCACGGCGCAGCCGTGATCTCGACCGACGAGGTCGTCCACGACCTCTACCGCGAGGACGCCGAGCTCCGCGCGGCGCTGCGCGCTCGCTGGGGCGAGCGAGTCCTCCGGGACGGCGATGTCGACCGGGAGGAGATCGGCCGAATCGTCTTCGCCGACC
Organism: uncultured Gaiellales bacterium; assembly: GCA_964602945.1. Lineage (GTDB taxonomy): Bacteria > Actinomycetota > Thermoleophilia > Gaiellales > Gaiellaceae > Palsa-739. Next base: position 4,507 of record CAZRTE010000036.1, on the reverse strand, counting down.
GCGGCGAGCTCGACTGGCTCGAGAGCGAGCTCCATCCGCGCGTCCGCACGGCCGTAGCCGACTGGCTGGCGCGCCAGACCGCCGGCGTGGCCGTCGTCGAGATCCCGCTCCTGTACGAGACCGGGGGCGAGGCGCGCTTCGACCGGGTCGTCGTCGTCACGGCCTCGCCGGAGGTGCGGTCGGGCCGGCGCCCTGCGCTGGCCGAGCGGGAGAAGCGGCTCGTGCCGGAGGAGGAGAAGGTGCGGCGGGCCGACTTCGCCTTCGTCAACGACGGCTCGCTCTCCGAGCTCGACGCGTTCGTGGCGGGGGTGCTGCAGGAGCTGGGCGGCTGAAGCGCCTGCTCGTCATCCTCGGCGTGGCCGTCGTCGCGGCCGCCGGCGCGTTCGTCTATCTCCAGCGGACGATGCCGCCCTGGTACGCGCGGTTCTGGTATCCGCTCCGCTACGCGTCCGTCGTGCGGGAGCACGCGAAGGAGGACAGGCTCGACGCGGCGCTGCTCGCGGCCGTGATCGAGACGGAGAGCAAGTTCGACCCGAACGCGCGCTCGAGCGCGGGCGCCATCGGGCTGATGCAGCTCACCCCGCAGACGGCGAAGGAGGCCTGGGCCGCCGAGGGCTCGGGTACCCGCTTCCGCGTGTCCGACCTGACGAACCCGGAGGTCAACGTCCGCTACGGGGCCTGGTACCTGCGCCAGCTGCTCGACAGGTACGACGACGAGCTGCTCGCCCTCGCCGCCTACAACGCGGGCGAGCACAACGTCGACCGCTGGGAGAGCGAGCACGTGGGCATCCAGTTCCCCGAGACCCGGGCGTACGTCGACCGCGTCGAGCACCTGAAGACCATCTACCGCCGCACGTATCCCAAGCAGCTGGGCTACCGCTAGAGCGTGCCGGCGGCGGCGGCTGCGAGGCATCGCCGACGGCCGGTGGCAGCCACCCAAACGGAACGGTCGCACCAGGGTGACTGGACCGTGACGAGCCGCATCGCTGCGGCAACCGCGTCGTGAGGAAGTCGTAACGGTGGCTGCCACCGGCCGCTCCCCCAGGCGCGGGCGGGATCGCGTAGCGGCCGCGAGTACGCTGTGCCGGTGGCCGAGCTGCGGACCGCTTCCGCCTATCAGCCGACGGGCGACCAGCCGCAGGCGATCGACGCCCTCGCGGAGGGAATCCTCGCCGGCGAGCACTTTCAGACGCTCGTCGGCGCGACGGGCACGGGCAAGACGGCGACGATGGCGTGGACGATCGAGAAGGTCGGCCGCCCCGCGCTCGTGATCGCCCACAACAAGACGCTCGCGGCGCAGCTCTGCAACGAGTTCCGGGAGTTCTTCCCCCACAACGCCGTCGAGTACTTCGTCTCCTACTACGACTACTACCAGCCGGAGGCGTACGTCCCGCAGGCCGACCTCTACATCGAGAAGGACTCGTCCCGCAACGACGACATCGCGCGCCTGCGCCTCGCCGCGACCTCCTCGCTCTTCACACGCCGCGACGTGGTCGTCGTCGCCTCCGTCTCCTGCATCTACGGGCTCGGCTCGCCGGAGGAGTGGCGCGAGCGGATGATCTACGTCGAGGTCGGAGCCGAGCACGACCGGGACCTGCTGCTCCGGAAGCTGATCGACTCGCAGTACGTCCGCAACGACACGATGCTCGGCCGCGGCCGCTTCCGCGTCAAGGGCGACGTCGTCGAGGTGCAGCCGGCGAACCAGGAGACGGCGTACCGGATCTCGTTCTTCGGCGACGAGGTGGAGGCGATGACGCACTTCGACCCGCTCACGGGCGAGGTGCTCGCGAAGCTCGACAACCTCTCGATCTGGCCCGCCACGGAGTACGTCACCTCGCAGCCGACGGTCGAGCGCGCCGTCGACGAGATCCGGCACGAGCTGGAGGAGCAGATCGCGCGCTTCGAGGAGGAGGGGAAGCTGCTCGAGGCGCACCGGATCCGGCAGCGCACCGAGTACGACCTCGAGATGCTGCGCGAGCTCGGCTTCTGCAACGGGATCGAGAACTACTCGCGCGTCCTCGAGGGACGGGCGGCCGGGACGCACCCGTTCACGCTGCTCGACTACTTCCCGCCGGACTTCGTCTGCTTCGTCGACGAGTCGCACCAGACGGTGCCGCAGCTCGGTGCCATGTACGAGGGCGACCGCTCGCGCAAGCAGACCCTCGTCGACTTCGGCTTCCGCCTCCCGTCGGCGCTCGACAACCGGCCGCTCCAATGGGAGGAGTTCCTGCGCAAGGTGCCGCAGCTCGTCTTCGTCTCCGCGACGCCCGGGCCGTTCGAGCTGCGTCAGTCGGGCGTCGTCGCGGAGCAGCTCATCCGCCCGACCGGCATCGTCGATCCCGACGTCGTGCTGCGGCCGACGAAGAACCAGATCGACGACCTCCTCGCCGAGATCCGCGCGCGCGAGGCTGCCGGCGAGCGCGTCCTCGTCACGACGCTGACGAAGAAGATGGCCGAGGACCTGACCGACTACCTGCTCGAGTCGGGCGTCAAGGCGCGCTATCTCCACTCCGAGATCGACACGCTCGAGCGGATCCAGATCGTGCGCGCGCTGCGGCTCGGCGAGTTCGACGTCCTCGTCGGCGTCAACCTCCTGCGCGAGGGGCTCGACCTGCCCGAGGTGTCGCTCGTCGCCATCCTCGACGCCGACAAGGAGGGCTTCCTGCGAGGCCGGACGAGCCTGATCCAGACGATCGGGCGCGCGGCGCGCAACGTCCACGGCAAGGTGCTCATGTACGCGGACAAGACGACGGAGGCGATCAAGGACGCGCTCGACGAGACGAACCGGCGCCGCGCGATCCAGCTCGCGTACAACGAGGAGCACGGGATCGTGCCGGAGACGATCGCGAAGGGCGTCTCCGACATCGCCGAGCTGCTGCAGCTCGAGGCGCCCCACGTACCGGCGCGGCGGCGGCGCGGCGCGACCAAGGTGGAGGGGATGTCGCGCGAGGAGCTCGAGAAGCTCGTCGTCACGCTCGAGGAGGAGATGTACCTCGCCGCCGAGGAGCTGCGCTTCGAGTACGCCGCCAAGCTGCGGGACGAGATCAAGGACCTGCGGCGTGACCTGACGGCCATGAGCGGCAGTCCCGCCTAGGGCGGCGAGCTCGCGTTCCTGACGGCTCGCCGGCAAGCGGCGGAGGAGGTCACAGTGCGGTGGCACGGGGCGTTCGACAGAGCGCAGCCGGCGGGTCGAGCCGGCGGCGGAGGCCGGCTTCGCCGGCCGGGAGCCGGCGGCGGTCAGGGGCGCGAGACGTCAAGCTGCGGGACGAGATCAAGGACCTGCGGCGTGACCTGACGGCCATGAGCGGCAGTCCCGCTTAGGGCGATGTGCGCGTAACGACCGGCTCGAACGCCGGCCGTCACGCGCTGTCCCCAGCTAGACCTCTTCGGCCATTGCGAGCACGTCGTCGCGGGAGAGCTTCCCGACGAGCTCGGGGTGCTTCTCGGCGACGTGCCGGCCGACCTTCTGCACGAGCTCGTCCTCGCTGTCGGCCCTGACGACCTCGCCGCACTCGCAGTTCACGAGCTTCCCCATGGCTCCCTCCTTTGCTGACCGTCCGATTGTGTCGGCAGCGCTCTGGGACTACCTTGGAGAAACCTTGGCCGAGACGCGGATCCAGCTGTGCGGCCGCCTCGTCGTCCTGATCGACGGCGTCCGGCTCGAGGGCAGGCTGCCGGCGCGGCAGGGGCGCGTGCTCTTCGCCTACCTCGCGACGAACCGGTTCCGGCCCGTGACCCGCGAGCAGCTCGCCGAGGCGCTGTGGCCGGGAGAGTCGCCGCCGGCCACCGACGCCTCGCTCTCGGCGCTCCTCTCGAAGGTACGGCGGGCGATCGGCGCGGAGCGCGTCGCGGGGCGGAGCGAGGTGCAGCTCGTGCTCCCGGAAGGCGCGCTCGTCGATCTCGAAGCGGCCGGCGAGGCGATCCACCGTGCCGAGGCGGCGATCACCCGGCACGATTGGACGACCGCGTGGCCGGCGGCTCGGATCGCCCTGAACACCGCGGTGCGCGGCTTCCTCGTCGGTCTCGCCGGGCCGTGGGTCGAGATGCAACGCCGGCTCGTGCACGACCTGCACCTGCGTGCGCTCGAGGCGGTGGCCGAGACCGGTCTCGGCCTGGGCGAGCACGAGGTGCTCTCCACCGAGCGGTCGGGGCGCACGCTCGTCGAGCTCGAGCCGTTTCGCGAGTCCGGCTACCGCTACCTGATGCGGGCTCTCGAGGCACGCGGCAACACCGCGGAGGCGCTGCGGGTGTACGAGCAGCTGCGCCATACGCTGCGGGACGAGCTCGGTGCGGCGCCGGGAGCCGAGACGCAGGAGCTGCACCGGGTGCTGCTCGCTCCGGGCGGCGCATGGTCGCCGCAGGCATCGTGACCGCAGGCGGATGGGCGCCGTCTCGGGCCCGGGCCTAGGGTGGGCTGACGGCTCCGCGCTACCCTCTGGCGATGCTCGCCACGGTCATCGTCGCCATGTTCTCGGCGTTCATCACCGGCGCCCTCGCGCGCTGGGCC
>CAZRTE010000035.1:16542-24165 GCA_964602945.1 uncultured Gaiellales bacterium | reverse complement strand
GAGACGAACAGACCTCTGGTGTATCAGTCGTCGTGCCAACGGCGCTGCTGATTAGCCACGTCTGGACGGGATAACCGCTGAAAGCATCTAAGCGGGAAGCCCACCTCGAGATGAGAGCTCCCATCCCCTCGAGGGAGTAAGGGCGGTCGGAGACTACGACCTTGATAGGCGGGACGTGTACTCGCAGCAATGCGTTCAGCGGACCCGTACTAATTGCCCGAGGTCTTGATTTGAACACCGGGAAGAGTCGCTATGGAGTTTTGAAGGTGCTGCGCGGTCGCCCGTGCGCCCTTGAAAGTTCGGCGGTCATACCGGCAGGGAGACACCTCTTCCCATTCCGAACAGAGAAGTTAAGCCTGCCAGGGCCGATGGTACTCGGAGGGCAACCTCCCGGGAGAGTAGGTCGCCGCCGATCTATCTTCGAGCAAAGGCCGCCTAGGGCGGCCTTTCTCGTGGACCGCGTCAGGCCGCCTCGTCCTTCAACTTCTCGCGCCAGGCCGGGTCGAGGTCACGCAGCCGGCGCACCCGCTCGCCGATCGGAGGGTGCGTGACGAAGAGCGCCGCGAGCCCGCGCTCAGCGAACGGGTTGATCGTGAACAGCGGCTCGGTGGCCGGGCTGCCGGAGAAGTCGACGAGCTCGCTCGCCCGCTCCAGCCGGATCAGCGCGTCGGCGAGGCCGTGCGGGGATTCGCAGAGCTGCGCCGCGAGGCGGTCGGCGGAGAGCTCGCGCTTGGGAGAGACGGCGAGGTGCACGCAGGCGGACGCGACGGGGCCGAGGAGGAAGAGCAGCGCACGCTCGAGCGCTCCGCCCAGCCGGCTCGCCTCGAGGGTGACGCCCGCGACCACCGTCGCCGCCGTCTGCACCTGGACGTCACGGAGGCGAATGTGCGCGACCTCGTGGGCGATCACGCCCTCGAGCTCCGCGGGGGCGCAGGCCGAGATGCAGCCCGTGCTGAGCGCGACGGCCGAGCTACGAAGGCTGCGGCCGGTCGCCGCCGCGAGCGGCAGGCCGTCGGGGATCAGGTAGAGCCGCGGCTTCGCGATCCCCGCGCGGGCGGCCAGCCGCTCCAGGGTCGAGTGCAGCAGCGGCGCCTCGCCGACCGGCAGCTCGCGCGCGCCGATCATCCCGAGCACGACGCGGTCGAACGTCCAGTAGGCGCCGGCGGCGAGGAGGAGCGCGCAGAAGACGAAGATCGAGAGCAGGCGGACCCCGCCGAGCACCCAGCCGACGAAGGCGAAGACGCCGGCCAGCGCGAGGACGAGCAGCCACGCCTTGAGGATGTTGCGGAGCGCGACGAGCACGCCGGCCGCCGGCCTCAGTCGCCGCCGTCGTCCTGCCCGTCGTCCTCGAGCAGGCCGCGCGGGGGCCAGTCCTCGTTCTGGGCCGCGTCGCACCGGCTCGAGCAGTGGAGCGACGCGATGTTCTGGAGCGGGACGAGGATGTGACCGTTGAGCTCGATGTGCGCCACGTCGTCGACGTAGCAGTACGCGGTGAGCACGCCTTCCTGGTACTCGCCGCCGAAGAGCGCGACCTCGACCTGCTCCCCCTTGTACTTGCTCGAATAGTCCTCCACCGGCGAGATCAGTGTAGTGATGTCGCCGGCAACGTTCGCCGGGCCCCGGGCAACCTCACCGGCCACATCACCCTGCCCGGAAGGCGCCGTTCTCGCAGACGCAGGCCCAGCGGCCGCAGTTCTCGAGGACCGGGAGCGCCAGGCCGAGCGCCGCGGCCTGGACCCGCCGGATCGAGCCTCCGTGCGTGACGACGAGCACGTGGCCGCCGGGATGCCGGTCCGCGATCCGCCGCAGCGCGCGCAGGGTTCGCTCGCCGTGCGCCTCGGTGGACTCGCCGACGAACTCGACCCGGTCGCGCTCGACCGCGCTCAGGCCCTCCCACGTACCCCAGTCCTTCTCACGCAGATCCGGGTCGAGGGCGACGGGCAGCCCGAGCCGTGCCCCGATCGTCTCGGCGGTCTCACGGGCCCGGGAGAGATCGCTCGCGTAGACGGCATCGATCTGCTCGCCTGCGAGCTTCTCGGCGAGCTCGCGCGCCTGCCGGCGGCCGAACTCGCTCAGCGGCCGGTCGGTCTGGCCCTGCAGCCGCCCGCCGGCGTTCCAGTCGGTCTCGCCGTGGCGAACGAGCAGAAGCCTGGTCACGACTCGGTACGCTAGCCAGCCGTGGACCTCGGCCTTCGCGACAGCGTCTGCCTCGTCACCGGCTCGACCGGCGGGATCGGGCTGGAGACCGCGCAGCTCCTCCGTGCGGAAGGGGCGACGGTCGTCACGACCGGACGCAGCGGCGGCGACGTCCCGGCCGACCTCTCGCAGCCCGGCGAGCCCGAGCGCGTCGTGCGGGAGACGATCGACCGCCACGGCCGTCTCGACGTCCTCGTGAACAACGTCGGCTACAGCGAGATCCGCAAGCTCGCGGACGTGAGCGACGAGGACTGGCAGGCGTCGTTCCAGCTCAACCTCATGAGCGCCGTGCGGGCGACCCGGGCGGCGCTGCCGGGGATGCGCGAGCGCGGCTCCGGCTCCATCGTCAACGTCTCGTCCACTGCGGGTAAGCGACCGTCGGGCGGCATGCCCGACTACTCGGTGCTGAAGGCGGCGCTGCTCTCCTTCTCCCGGCTCGTCGCCGACCTGCACGCGAAGGAGGGGATCCGCTGCAACGCCGTCACGCCCGGGCCGACCGCGACGCAGGCCTGGCTCGGCGAGGGCGGGCTCGCCGACCAGCAGGGCGAGCGGGAGGCGGTGCTGGCGAAGGTGGCGGCCGGGCGCCCGCTGGGCAGGCTGGCCGAGCCCGAGGAGATCGCCGCCGTGATCGTCTTCCTCTGCTCGCCGCGCGCGAGCTATGTCACCGGAGCTGCGTGGAGCGCCGACGGCGGAACCGTCCCCATCATCATCTAGCTAGATCTCCCGCCGAAAGACGACGCGGTCCTCGCCGCGGCCCGCATGGTCCGGGACGACGCGCGAGTCGAAGCCGAGCGACGTGTGGAAGGCGATCGAGCCCTCGTTCACCGGTGACGTGATGCAGGTGACGACGCTGCGGCCGGCGGCGCGGGCGAGCGTGAAGAACCGCTCGTAGAGGTCGTGGCCCAGGCCGCTGCCGCGCAGGTCGGGACGAACGCCGACGAGGTGGATGTACGCCTCGTCGGGGCGCGACTGCGAGAGGAAGCCGAGCAGGAACGCCGCGAGGCCCTGCTCGTCGTCGGCGACGAGGCTCGTGTCCGCGAAGTGCTCGAAGAAGAGCCGCTGCGCAAGGGAGGCGAGCGAGCGGCCGTTCCACCACTCGTCCACGACGGAAAGGACGCGCGGGTGATCCGTCTCGGTCGCGGCCCGCACGCGCATCGGGCGAGTCTAGTGGGCCGTCTCCTCGTCGTAGAGCTGCTCGCCGTGGTGGAGGCGGCGGGCGATCTCGAACGTCTGCCGCTGGGCTCGGGCGGTCGTGGAGTGGGCGGCGAGGTAGCCGGCCGCGGCGATGAGAGGCAGGGCGGCGTCGGGGCCGTCCGCGAGCAGCTCGTGCTGGCGGGCGGCCGCTTCCACGCACTGGATCGTGTGGAAGTTGCGGTCCTCGCGGACGAGCGCGGCGCCGAGCGTCGCGACGAGCCGCCGCGGCGGTGCGCCGGTGGCGAGGTAGGAAGCGGCGACGTCCCGCGCCTCGTCGACCTGCTGCTGCCGGTCGAGGAGCGAGAGCAGCTCCGCCAGGAGCGCGTCGGGGTCGCCCCCGGGCTCGGGCGCAGGCAGCCTGCGGGCCGGGACGTTGAGGAAGCGGTCGAGGTGCACGCTCATCGCCGCATCGAGGACACCACGCACGAGCGCGGGCGACGGCGACCGGCGCAGCCCCTGCTCGACGGCGTTGGCGAAGGTGAACGTGTGGAGGGCGGTGTCCCAGTCGCCGAACTCGTTGCTCGTCGGAAAGCGGGCGATCCTCGTGGCGGCGGCGAAGCTCACGGCGGAGGCGAGATCGACCTCGGTCGCACCGGCGCGCAGGGCATCCAGCAGCGCATCGAGGACGTCGCCCGGCTCGCCGTCGAGAACCGTGGCGACGAGCGCGGCGCGGTCCGGCCGGCTTGCGCGCCGGGCGCGTCCGTCCTCGAGAGCCTGCGGCAGGCCGGCGAAGGCCTTCTCGAGCAGGGAGACGAGGTCGACGGGGTTGCGCCAAGCGTTCGACTCCTCCATTCGCTCGGCCTCGGTCAGCTGCGGCACCACTGACCCCAGCACCGCCTCGGCATGCTCCCAGCCGGCGGTGTCGAGCGCTTCGAGCGCCTTGTTCGCGAAATCGAGCGAGTGGCCGCGGTCGAGGTAGCGGTGATCGGTCGCGGCCGCGAACAGCATGTCCGCGAGCTCGGTCGGCGATGCGCTCCCGCGTACCGCGGAGACGAGCGCCCGCTCTGCTCCTTCGGTGTCGCGCACCTCGACGAACTGCCGAAACCAGGTGCCGAGGCGCTCGGGTCCCGGGACGCGTCCCGGGAGAGGGGCGATGGGGAAGCGGGGCGCGCCGGCGGCCGAGTCGGCTGCGACGTCGCCGAGGCCCTGGTAGAGCGCCGCCGCCCGGTCGCCCGGCTCCAGCCGCGGGACGAGGTTCATGAAGCAGGTCAGCGTCGTCAGACCGCGGAACCACCCGTCGCCGCGGCGAGCGACACCGAAGCCGAGACCGGCGCGGAACACGTCCACGCCGCTCGGGTCGGCCTCGAGCAGCGCGATCGTCGCCTTCGCGAGCACGAGCGGGATGTCCCGCTCGAGTCCGTCCTGCAGTCGGCGGCGCTGGTGCACGACGGCGTCGTACGGCGGATCGAGGTTCACGAGGACGTCGTCGCCGTCCACCGTCACGGGAAAGCGGCGCAGCTCGTCCGCGAACTGGTCGAACGTGCCGCCGGTCTCGAGGTCGAAGCGCGCGTGATGCCAGTGGCACGTGAGGATTCCGTCGCAGACGGTGCCGCGGTGCAGCGGGAAGCCCATGTGAGGGCACCGGTTGTCTACGGCATACACCTCCTCGCCCTCGGCGAAGAGGCAGAGCACGTGCCCGTCGAGGTGCACGACCCGGCGTCCCGCGGCCTGCAGCTCGTCGAGTGAGCATGCGCGGACGAGACGATCGGACGCGAGAGCGGTCATCGGTTCCTCCTTTGGCGGCATGTATGGGGAGGGTAGAACTTCAAGTAAGGTTGAAGTCAAGTGGACGACGAACTGGCCATCGGCGAGCTCTCCGCCCGCAGCGGTGTCGCCGCCTCCGCGCTCCGCTTCTACGAGGCGGAAGGCCTGATCCACGCTCGACGCACCGGCGGCAACCAGCGCCGGTACGCGCGCTCGACCCTGCGGCGCGTCGCGCTCGTCCAGGCCGGGCGCGCGGCCGGGATCCCGCTGACCGAGATCCGGCGCGCGCTCGACGGTCTCCCGCCGCGGCGGACGCCGAGCCGCCGCGACTGGGAGCGCCTCTCGCGCGGCTGGCGGGAGGACATCGACCGGCGTATCGCGATGCTGGAAGCGGTCCGGGACCGCCTCACGACGTGCGTCGGCTGCGGGTGCCTCTCGATCGATCGGTGCACCCTGCTCAACCCCGAGGACGAGGCGGCGCGGCTCGGCCCCGGAGCCCGGTACTTCGAGCGCGACAGTCCGCACGCCTGACCGTACGCCGGGCATTCTCCGCGCTCGCCGCCGACCGGGCTAGATTGACCCAACGATGCCGGAGATCGCGGGAGAGGTCGCAGACGGCTTTGCGGACGCTGTCCGGGAGCACGAGGAGCAGTGGCTGTCGCCGCTCGCCGTCCGCTCGTACGAGTCGCGCGGGCGCAACCTGCCCGAGGAGGAGTGCCGGCTGCGGACGCCGTTCCAGCGCGACCGCGACCGGATCGTCCACTCGAAGGCGTTCCGCCGCCTCCGCCACAAGACGCAGGTCTTCGTCGATCCGGAGGGCGACCACTTCCGGACGCGCCTCACGCACACGCTCGAGGCGGCGGGTATCGCGCGCGGCGTCGCGCGCGCGCTGCGCCTGAACGAAGACCTGACGGAGGCGATCGGCCTCGGTCACGACCTGGGCCACCCGCCGTTCGGCCACGCCGGCGAGGAAGCACTCGACGAGCTCGTGCGCGAGCACGGCGGCCGGGGCTTCCGGCACAACGAGCACTCGCTCCGCGTCGTCGAGCGGCTCGAGCGCGACGGCCGCGGCCTCAACCTGACCTGGGAGGTGCGCGACGGGATCCTCAAGCACACGGGACCGGAGGATCCGGGGACGTTGGAGGGCCGCATCGTCCGCCTCGTCGACCGCTTCGCCTACATCAACCACGACATCGACGACGCGCTCCGCGCCGGCCTGCTCCGGCCGGGCGACCTTCCCGCGGGGCCTATCGCGCTGCTCGGCAACACCGGCTCGCGCCGCATCGACACGCTCGTCCACGACGTCGTCGAGCACTCCGCGCCGGCCGGTGACATCGTCCAGGGCGAGGAGATCGGAGAGGCGATGCTCGCCCTGCGCGCCTTCATGTTCGAGCGCGTGTACCTGCGCCAGGATCACGAGCCGCCGCGGGCGGTCGTGCGCCGGATCTTCGCCGAGCTCGTCGACGGGCGCGGCCTGGGGCTCGAGGAGGCGACCGACTACCTCGCGGGCATGACCGACCGCTTCGCCCTCGCCTACGCGGCCGAGCTCTCCTGAGGGCCGATGGCGCGGATCAAGGAAGAGTCGGTCGAGCGGGTCAAGGCCGCGATGGAGATCCTGCCGCTCGTCGAGGAGGTCGTGCGCCTGCGCAAGTCCGGCAGCGCGTACAAGGGGCTCTGCCCCTTCCACCAGGAGAAGACGCCGAGCTTCACCGTCTCGCCGGCGCGCGGGACGTTCAAGTGCTTCGGGTGTGGCGAGGGCGGCGACGCGATCACGTTCGTGATGAAGACGGAGAACGTCGACTTTCCCGGCGCGATCGAGGTGCTCGGGCGGCGGTTCGGCGTCGAGCTCGAGTACGAGCAGGCATCGCCGGAGCAGGAGCGGAGACGGCAGCGGGACGAACGGCTCCGCGCCCTGCTGGAGCGGGCGGCCGAGTTCTACGCGCGGATGCTGTGGGAGGCGGAGGCGGGCGCGACCGCACGGGAGTACCTCGCGTCGCGCGGGCTCGGCGAGGAGATCTGCCGCGAGTTCCGGCTCGGCTATGCGCCCGGCGGTGCGACGCTCGCGCGGCGCGCGGCCGACGAGGGCTATACACAGGAGGAGCTGCTCGCGGTCGGTCTCGCCAACCGGCGGGGCAACGACTACTTCCAGCGCCGGATCGTCTTTCCGCTCGCCGACGGTCGCGCCCGGGTGCGCGGCTTCCAGGCGCGCAGGCTCCACGAGGACGACCCGCTGCAGGCGAAGTACGTCAACTCCCCCGAGAGCGAGCTGTTCCGCAAGGGCGACCTCCTCTACGGCCTCGACCTCGCGCGTCAGGCGATCGCGAGGGAGGACCGCGCCGTCGTCGTCGAGGGGAACGCGGACGTGATCGCCTTGCGGCAGGCGGGCTTCGCTCCCGTCGTCGCGTCCATGGGAACCGCCCTGACCGAGGCGCAGCTGAAGGAGCTGACCCGCCTGACGAAGCGGCTCTTCCTCTGCTTCGACGCCGACGCGGCCGGGCAGGAGGCGACCCTGCGCGGCATGGAGCTCGC
>CAZRTE010000035.1:0-16442 GCA_964602945.1 uncultured Gaiellales bacterium | reverse complement strand
CGGCTGCTCGACGCGGGCCGGCGGCTCGAGCGAAGCGCGCTCGCCGGGGTCGCCGCTCACGAGACCCTCAAGCCGGAGCTCGAGCGTCTCGGCCCGGAGCAGTTCGACGACGAGCTGCACCAGCGGGCGCGCGCGTATCTGCTCGGGCAGGAGCCGGCGGACGGGAATCTGACCCCGCTGCTCGCCGAGCTCTATGCCTTGCGCGACGAGGAGGAGATCACGCTCGAGACCGCGAGCCAGCTCCTGCTCCGCCTGGAGGAGCGCGGATTGCAGCGGGAGCTCGCGGCTGCCGACGACTCGCGGCTCGTCGAGCTCCAGCAGCGGCTCGCCGCCCTGCGCGAACAGATCAGAGCGTTCGCCTGAAGCGGGCTACAATGGCCGCCGCCGATCCCCGGTAGCTCAATTGGCAGAGCATCCGGCTGTTAACCGGAGGGTTGTTGGTTCGAGTCCAACCCGGGGAGTCATTGCCGACGACCATCGCGATCCCGCGGCAGTTCCGCGGCCCCGAGCGGTCGGCGAACGGCGGCTACACGTGCGGGGTGATCGCCGGGCTCGTGGACGCCGACATCGTCGAGGTGACGCTGCGGCGGCCGCCGCCCCTCGACGTGGAGCTGGCGGTGGAGCGGACGGCCGGGGGCGGGGTGCGTGTCGTGCACGGCGGCGAGCTCGTGGCGGAGGCGTGGCCGGCGAGCCTCGAGCTCGAGCCTCCCGGGCCGGTCTCGTTCGGCGAGGCGGAGCGGCTCGCCGCGGCGCTCGGCCCCGATCCGGATCATCCCTTTCCCGGCTGCTTCGTCTGCGGCCCGGCGCGCGCGGAGGGGGAGGGGCTGCGGCTGCGCCCGGCCCCGCTCGAGGATGGCCGGGTCGCCGCGCCCTGGCGGGTGGAGCCGCAGTTCGCGGACGAGCGCTTCGCCTGGGCGGCGCTCGACTGCCCCGGTGGCTGGGCCGTCGCGCCGGCGGTCGCGAGCCGCGGCATCAGTCTCCTCGGCCGGCTCACCGCGCATGTGCTCGAGCCGCCGCAGGCGGGGGACGAGTGCGTCGTCGTCGGCTGGCCACTCGGTGGTGAGGGCCGCAAGCTCGGCGCGGGCACGGCCCTCTACCGGAACGGTGACCTCCTCGCGCTCGGACGCGCCGTCTGGTTCGCGATGGGCGACGAGGTCCGCGACGGGGCTGGGTAGCAGACTCCTCGGTGTGGGGCGCGGCGAGTGCGTGTCTGCTACGCGGCGCTGGCCGTCGCGGCGGCCGCGGGAGTCGTCGTCTGGCTGGTGATCGTTCCGGGCGGCTCGAAACCCACGTCCCCGAGCGGAAGCAGCGACCCGAGCGGATAGCCGAACACGTAGGCCGTCTGCAGGAAGGTCTCGTACGTCGAGGGAGCGAGGCCGGTGGCGTCGTACGCATGGGTAGCCGCCCGGTCGAGCATCGCCATGTAGGTGGCGGTGTCGTCGAGCTTCACGTACCCGGCGAGGGCCGTCCGGCCCGCGGCGACGAACGGCGTCTGGAGCCGCGCGGTGGCGTCGCTCATGTGCGGGAACTGCGTGGCCAGCGAGACGACCACGAAGCCCGCCGGCAGGAGGAGCGGGCGGGGGAGCCGTGTCCCGGCCACGACTTCGAGCAGGAGTCCGCAGCCGAGCGAGAGGAGCCCGAGCACGAGCGGGAGGACGACCCACGCGATCGCCGCGGTCACGGAGCCTCAGGTCCTCGCTGCCGTCTCGCGCGTCCGATTGCGGCTCACCGGACGGGGTCTGCTGTCGCTCGTGTCCCTGGCAGCCGAAAGGATGCTCCGCCGACCGCGGGCCTGCTGACTCTGCTGGTGCGAGCGACCGTGTCGAGCACGAGGCGTCGCGCCCGGCGCGGCGGCGCAGTCGAGTACCGGTCGCGGTAGCCTCCGGCCTCATGACCGATCCTCGCTTCGACGAGCTCCTGCGGCGCCTCGGCGCGGTCTCGGATCTGCAGCGGGCGGGCCTCCTCCTCGGCTGGGACGAGGAGACGAAGATGCCGCCCCTCGGCGCCGCGGCGCGGGCCGAGCAGCGGGCGACGGTCGCGCAGGTCGCGCACGAGCTCGCGACCGCGCCCGAGCTCGGGGAGCTGCTCGACGGGCTGCGCGGGCTCGAGGCGGAGAGCGACCCCGACTCGTTCGAGGCGAGCGTCGTCCGCGTCGCCCGCCGCGACTACGAGAAGGAGCGCCGCGTCCCCGCCGAGCTGAAGGCGAAGCTGACTCGTGCCGCCTCCCACGGCTACGCCGCCTGGCTGCAGGCCCGGGCGGAGGCGGACTTCGAGATCCTCCGTCCGCACCTCGAGCGCCGGCTGGACCTGATGCACGAGTACATCGCGTGCCACGCTCCGTACGACGACCCGTACGACGTCCTGCTCGACGACCACGAGCCCGGGCTGCGGACGAACGAGGTGACGGAGGTCTTCGCCCGGCTGAAGGACGAGCTCGTGCCCCTGGTGGCCGGCGCCGACCCGGTGGACGACTCCTGCCTCCGCGGCCGCTTCGAGCCCGAGGGACAGCGGGCCTTCTCGCTCGAGGTGATGGGGTGCTGGGGGATGGACGCACGCGCCTGGCGTCTCGACGACACCGTCCACCCGTTCGAGGTGGCGCTCTCGCCTGCCGACGTCCGCCTGGCGACCCGCTTCGAGGCCGGGAATCTGTTCGGAGTGCTCTCGTGCCTCCACGAGTTCGGGCATGGTCTCTACGAGCGCCAGGTCGAGGAGCGGTACGCGCGGACGCCCCTCGCCGCCGGCGCCTCCTCCTCGTTCCACGAGTCCCAGAGCCGGCTCTGGGAGAACGTCGTCGGGCGGCGGCTGTCGACCTGGCGCCACTTCTTCCCGCGTCTGCAGGAGACGTTCCCGCGGCTGGCCGGCGTCTCGCTCGAGGAGTTTCACCGCGCGCTCAACCGGGTCGCGCCGGGCGCCGTGCGGGTCGACGCCGACGAGGTCTCGTACTCCCTTCACATCGTGCTTCGCTTCGAGCTCGAGCGGGAGCTGCTCGCCGGCCGTCTCGCGCCCGCCGACCTGCCCGCGGCGTTCGACGCGAAGGTCCACGAGTACCTCGGAGTGAGCCCTGCGAACATCGTGGACGGCGTGCTGCAGGACGTCCACTGGTCGGACGACAACTTCGGCTACTTCCCGACCTATGGGCTCGGCAACGTGATCTCGGTGCAGCTCTGGGAGCGGGCGGAGTCCGAGCTCGGAGACCTCGACGCCGAGTTCGGGCGCGGCGAGTTCGGCGCGCTCCGCGAGTGGCTGCGCGACCACGTCCACCGCTGGGGTCGGGCGCTCGAGCCGCGGGAGCTCCTCGAGCGGGCTGCGGGCGGGCCGCTCGACCCGGGGCCCTATCTCGGCTATCTGCGGGGCAAGGTCGAGGCGCTCCACGCCGGCTCGTTCCGCGCGTAGCTGAGGCGATCCGCGCAGCCTGGGGCCCGCGCCGCTGCGCTAGACTCGGTCCGTGAGCTGGCTGTACATCGCCTTGCTCGCGATCGCAGTCGTCCTGGTCGCGGGCGCCGAGTGGCCGCGGCTCGAAAAGCGGCTCGGCGGGGATGCGCGGCGCAGCCGGGAGCGCGCGAGGCGCAAGGCGAGGTTCCGCGTCGTCCAGGACGACGAGGCGGACGACTTCGCAGCCAGCGTGGAACGCGATCTCGCCAACCTCCCCACGATCGACGACCGCGAGCGCCGCTAGCTGCGGCGGATCGTGACGGTCACGTGCCGGACGCGCGTGTTCGGCAGGACAGCCCCGACGTCCTCCATGTTCTTCGTCTCCTGGTAGTCGGCCGCCGTCACGGTCAACCGCTTGCGTCCCGCTGCCAGACGGCTCGTGGGGATGGAGAGGATGCCGCCTGCATACTTGAACCGAGCCGTTGCTCCGCCCAGCGTCACCACGAGCGACCTCGGGTCGACGCCCGAGCCGGAGTCGGTGACGGCGAGCCGGATGGGCTGTCCCGCGGTGACCGTCGAGCCGAGAAGGCGAATCGACGGCGGGGTCGTGTCGTTCACCCAGAAGCGGAAGGCGAACGTGCCCGGCTTGGCGCCGGTCGGGGTGTCGAACACGAACTCGTACGAGCCCGGCTGCGGCAGGACGGCCCCCACGACGGGCTTCGCCCTCCCGGCACCCTGGTACGGGTTCAGCGTGGCCGGAACTCCGGTATAGCCGACGAGCCGGTTCTCGTCGGCGCCCTGGACGAGCCGCGGTGAGACGCGAACACCCGGTGCGCGGCTGAGGACGACGACGCCGAAGTTCGCGACACGTTTCCGCAGCCTGAACCGGAAGACCTGCTCCGGCCCGCCGAGCCGGGTCGGGACGCCGGGGGCGACGCCGAGCTCCGGATAGCGGTAGGACGAGACGCGCGAGGCCTTGCCGGCGGTGTTGCCCTGGTACACGCCGGGGCGGCTCAGCGTCCGGTGCGGGTCGAGGGCGAGCCGCGGCACCTCGACGTGGAACCAGAACGGGATCCGGCGCACGTCGGTGCCGCGCGTGAGGACGACGAAGCCGGTACCGTCGCCGGCTCTGGCCGTGCGCGAGACGGTGAGACCGACGGAGAGGCTCGTTCCGGCAACGAGCGTCGTCGTGCTCGGCGTGAGCGTTGCGCCGCGCGGCATCGCCTGCGCGGCGACCGAGACCGTCCATGGTGCGGTGCCGCCGCCGGCGTCCGCCGTGACGAGCGAGCGGGCTCCCGAGAAGCCACGGCGGACGAGCCCCCAGCCGACCGAGCTCGGAGTGGTGAAGAGGAGAGGCTGGTCGGCCCGGACGAGATCGATCCGGCCGCCGCCTTCGCGCAGGGTCGAGATCTCCGTGGAGCTACCACTCCGCTGGACGGCGTCTCCCGTTCCGACGAGAGCCGACTTGACCTGCGCGACCGTCCACGTCGGATGCCGCTGCAGCAGGAGCGCGGCGGCCCCGGCGACGAACGGCGTCGCCATGCTCGTCCCGTCCCAGGGCTCCCAGCCGGCCGGCGGGACGGAGGAGAGGATGCCGACGCCCGGGGCGGTCACGTCCGGCTTCGGGAGGAGCGACACGGGAGTCGGCCCGGCGGACGAGAAGTAGGCGATCGAGTCGGTGTGCGTACCGTTTCCGCCCAGGGTGGAGGCTGCGACGGTGATCGCCGCCGGTGCGTTCGCGGGTGACCCGATCGAGCCGTTGCCGGCGACGGTGTAGTCGTTGCCGCCGGCCACGACCGGCACGACCCCCGCCGCGGCCGCGTCGTCGAGCGCCTGGACGACGATGTCGCGCGTCGGCGCGATCTCCGGCTCTCCGATCGACAGGTTGAGGACGTTCATCCCGTCGGAGACGGCCTGGTCGATCGCCTTTGCGATCTCCGGCGAATTGCCGTCGAGGCCCCAGTCGTTCGTCGGAACGGTCAGCGCCTTGTAGTTGCCGAGGTACGCCTTCGGCGCAGTTCCCGAGAGCTGAACGCCGCCGGATGCGAGCGTGCCGGAGTTGCCGGCCGCTATCCCGGCGACGTGCGTCGCGTGGTCGGAGTAGACGGGGTCGAAGGGCCGGGCGGCGTACTTCCACTGCGTCGAGGGGGAGGGGAAGGCGCGGGCGACGATCACCTTCGGGGTCGTGTAGGCGGTGTTCCCCTTCGGAAAGCCGGTCGGGTAGGAATAGCCGGACGGAGCGAAGAACGGGTGCGCCTGGTCGATCCCGTCGTCGATCACGCCGATCTTGAGTCCCTGGCCGGCGGTCGCCAGGTCCGGGCCCCAGAGCGACGGTGCGCCGATCAGGGTCGTCCCTTCGCCGGCCGCGCGGGAGCTCACGGGGGCGCCGGCGCGCAGGGAGTGGTACGTCACCGTCGGCCAGACCGTCGCGCCCGGCAGCGCCGCGAGGCGGCCGAGCTCGGAGGAGGGGAGGACGACCGAGACGCCGTCGAGCGCGACGCCGTAGTGCCAACGGACCCGGGCGCGGGGCACCGCGTCCGCGAGCCGCGTCGCGAACGTCCGCTGGGCGGCGGCGAGCGTGCGCAGGTACGAGACCGCCGCGGGGACGCGCACGTCGAGGGCATGCGTGCGCCGCACGGCCGCGCTCAGCGCACGGTTGCGGGAGACCGCCACGGAGAGCGACGGCCGTGGCAGCGTCACGACCACCTCGACGAGCCGCGTCGACGCTCGTGCGTGTGCGGCGGCTCCGCCGGCGACGAGGGTGAGCGCCGCCGCGACTGCGAGTGCGAGGGGGAGAATGGGGCGGCGCAGAGCGGCCATGGTACGTATCGCGGCACGAGCCCGGTCGTTTCCGGCCCGGCTACACTGACGCTCCTCGCGGATGTGGCGGAATTGGTAGACGCGCACGGTTCAGGTCCGTGTGGGCGCAAGCCCGTGGAGGTTCAAGTCCTCTCATCCGCATAGGAGTCGTTCGGTCGCGGCTGCCGTTGCAGGCTCTCGTCCCCGACTCTTCGTCGTCCAGCGGGGCTCGACATCCGGAGACACCGGTATCCGGCGTCGGAGGTTCCACGGAGTGGCCGGGGCCGTGCGGCTCACAGCGTGGACGAGCGTCAGGTGGCGGTCCTGCCGCGGGCGTCGAGCTTCGCCTCGAACGCCCGGCGCAGCAGCTCGCCCGTCATCCCATGGCCCGGGCCTTCGTCCGGGTTGGCTTCCGCCTCCAGCTCGGGTTCCGGCTCCGGTTCCGGTTCCGCCTGCAGGGCCGGCTCCGGGGCCGGCTCGGGCTCCGCCTGCGGTTCCGGCTCCGCCTGCGGCGGCTCGGGCTCCGGCACCCGCACGATGCTGAAGACCTCTCCACTCCGATCCCCGTAGCTGTGGGCGTACGCGTCCTCCTCGCGGATCGGAGCGGAATCGGTCCGACGCCAGCGGCGGAAGAGGAAGCGGAACCAGCGCACAGGGCTTCTCTACACCGTTCGGCGCCCGGGTACAAGGCGGGGGCCGACGGCCGGCGTCCCCGCTCCTCAGTGCGGAGCGGCTCGCGGGCGCCGGCCAGACGGAGCAGCGCGGAACCCTCGAACGGGGGATTCAGGTCTCGTCACGCCGAGCCGAGGAGGGCAAGGACCTCGTCGGCGTGGGTGGCCGGCTTGACATCGTGCAGCACCTTGGCCACGGTGCCGTCCGGAGCGACGACGAACGTCGTCCGGGCCACGCCCATGTACGTCTTGCCCTGGTAGCGCTTCTCGCGCCAGACGCCGTACCGTTCGGCGACCTCGTGCT
Organism: uncultured Gaiellales bacterium; assembly: GCA_964602945.1. GTDB lineage: Bacteria > Actinomycetota > Thermoleophilia > Gaiellales > Gaiellaceae > Palsa-739. The sequence continues at coordinate 9,296 of CAZRTE010000035.1, read as the reverse complement.
CCGGGTCCGCGAGCAGGGGGAACGGCAGCCCGTACTTCTCCTTGAACTTCACGTGCCGCGTCACGTCGTCGGGGGAGACGCCGAGCACGACGGCCCCGGCGGCCTCGAACTCGCCATACGCGTCACGGATCCCGCACGCCTGCGTCGTACAGCCGGGCGTGTCGTCCTTGGGGTAGAAATAGAGAACGACGGGCTTGCCGCGGAAGTCCGAGAGGCGGACGGGCTGCCCGCGATCGGAGCTCAGCACGAAATCCGGTGCGGGTTCGCCTGCGGCGACCAAGTGATCCTCCTCGCGTCGGGTGGTCGGCCTCGTCTACGCCGGCCGGGTCGGCGGGCGCGAGAGCGAGCTGTCGTGACTGCTTGGTGCCACGATGTTAGTCTCGGCCATGCCCATCTGGGCTGTCATCCTCCTCGTGTGGATCGCCGCAGCCGCCGGGGCGGTGTTCGGTTGGATCCTGCGGCATCTGATGGAGCCGGCGAAGCTCGCCCTCCGGGTCCGCGGGATCGAGCTCGGCGCCGGCGAGCCGAGCCAGTCGAGAGCCGAGGGGCCGGCGGGCTAGCCGGAGGCCACTCGCCGGCAGGCGTCGGTCGCTGCTTCGCCCTGGCGGCTCGGTGCGACGAAGTACCGAAGAGCGATCCGCGCCGGCCCCGGTGCCGGGCGCCGTCCCGCCGGGTACGCTCCGGCCATGGAGCGGATCGTCGTCGGAATCGACGGGTCGGAATCGGCCGCCGACGCGCTGCGCTGGGCTGTCGCGCAGGCCAAGCTCACGGGCGCGACCGTCGAGGCGGTCTACGCCTGGGATCCCGGCCCGATCGTGTCGCTCGGGATGCCGCCGATGCTCGACTGGGAGCCGCTGCGGGAGGCTGCGAACGCCCGGTCGCACGAGATCGTGGCGGAGACGGTCGGCAGCGACAGCGGCGTGAGGATCGTCGCGAAGACCGCGACGGGGCACGCGGCCGAGGTGCTCGTCGATCGCTCGGCGCAGGCCGACCTCCTCGTCGTGGGCTCGCGTGGGCTCGGCGGTCTCAAGGGCATGGTGCTGGGCTCCGTCGGTCACCACTGCGCGGCGCACGCGCACTGTCCCGTCGTGATCGTGCACGGCGCGCCGCGTCCGGAGGCGCACGTCCCGGAGCGCCGCACGCTCGAGGACGACGCGGACTGAGCCTGCGGCGGCCCGGCAGGGCTGTGGGAAACTACCGACACCCCTGCCGCGCCAGCGCGGACGCAGCGTTTCACGCGTCCCGGCACCCTGTCGGGCATGAGTAGCGCGACCGCCAGAACGAAGTCCGCAGCGAAAGCGACTCGTGTCCTCATCGTCGACGACCACACACTCGTCCGGTCGGGTCTGCGCCTCCTGCTCGAGGCCGAGGACGGATTCGTCGTCGAGGACGAGGCGGGGGACGCGGAGCAGGCGATCCGGCTCGCGCGGTTGCACAAGCCGGACGTCATCCTGCTCGACGTCGTCATGCCGGGTCGCAGCGGTCTCGAAGCGATGGACGACCTCCTCGAGGCGGCGCCGCGGGCGCGCGTCCTCGTCCTCTCGATGCAGGACGACCCGAGCTACGTCCGCCAGGCGTTCGGCGCCGGGGCGAGCGGGTACCTGCTCAAGGAGGCCGCCGACGACGAGCTCGTGCAGGCGGTGCGGGACGTTGCCGTCGGCAACCGCTACGTCCACCCGGCCCTGGGCGCCCGCCTCGCCGCCGCCGAGGCCGAGGCGAAGGCGCGGGCGGAGGCCGATCCGCTGTCGGAGCGGGAGCGCGAGGTGCTGCGCCTGCTCGCGCTCGGACACACGAACCAGGAGATCGCGAAGCTCCTCTTCATCTCCGTGCGCACCGCGGAGACGCACCGCGCACACGTGATGCAGAAGCTCCGGCTCTCGACGCGGGCCGAGCTCGTGCGCCACGCCCTGCACCAGGGCCTGCTCGACTCCGAAGCCGACTAATCCCGAGCGGGCAAGCGGCTTTCCCACAACAACGGAGCGGCACCGCTACCGATGTTGCGAGGCGCGTTCCGTCCGACCATCTGTTCATGTGCAGCAGCTACGCCGTTCTCTGGAGCGAGCCTCGCCACGCGACCGAGGCGGGCAAGCTCGAGCTCGAGGCCAAGAGCCTCCGCTTCGAGGGCTCGCGGGGGCCGCGCAGCGCCCGCGTCCACCGCGTCTCGTACGACGACATCGACGGTGTCCGCGTCGCCCACCGTGCGGAGGAGCGGCTCGGGGGACGGCCGGTGCTCGTGCTCGACCTCGCGGCCGGAGGGCCCCTCAGGATCGGCAGCGTCGACGGTGTCGGCACGGTCTCCGAGCTCGCCGACGAGCTGACTCGCCTGAGCTCGCATCGGTGAGGCGGCGCCGCTCAGGCGCCGAGGAGACTGCGGGTCTCGCTCGCGATGACGAGCTCCTCGCGCGCGGGGACGACCTCGACGCGGAAGTCGCCGAGGAAGCTCACGCGCTCGACGATCCTCTCGCGGACGTCGTCGGCGTGCTCGCCGATGCCCCCGGTGAAGACGAGCGCGTCGAGACCGCCGCAGGCGGCGGCCATCGCGGCGACCGCCGCGGCCACGCGGTGGACGAACACGTCGAGCGCGAGTGGCGACGCCTCGCGTACGTCCCCCGAGCCGCCGCCCGAGAGGGCCGCGAGCCCGGACTCGTGCTCGAGCTGCTCCTCGAGCTCCGCGGCCCCGAGGCGACCCGTGCGCAGGAGGTAGAGGAGCGCGCCCGGGTCGACGGAGCCCGACCGTGTGGCCATGGGCACGCCCTCGAGCGGGGAGAAGCCCATCGTCGTGTCCACGGAGCATCCGTCGCGCACGGCGGTCACCGAGCAGCCGCCACCGAGGTGGCAGACGACGAGCCGCGGCACCTGCACCTGGGAGGCCGACCACTGCACCGAGATGCCGTGGAAGCCGTAGCGGTGCACGTCCCACTCCTCGCGCCACCGCTCCGGCACCGCGTAGGTCGACGCCGCGGCCGGCAGCGTCCGGTGGAACCCCGTGTCGAACACCGCGACGTGCGGCACGTCCGGCAGGGCGTCCTGCGCCTGGAAGAGCGCGGTCAGCGCCGGCTTGTTGTGCAGCGGCGCGACCTCCTCGAGCCGGTCGAGCTCGCGCAGCACCTCCGTGTCGACGAGGGTCGGCCGGGTCAGGTGCGGCCCTCCGTGCACGACCCGATGTCCGACCGCGTCGGCCGGCACGAAGTCGTCCACCGGCTCGGAAGCGTCGCCTCGAACGAGATGGAGCTTCAAACTGGTGGAACCGGCATTGACGACGAGCACGTCCATGGAAGGGGATTCTCATGACTGACGACGACCTTCGCCTGCTCGATGCGTACTGGCGCGCCGCCAACTATCTCTCCGTCGGGCAGATCTACCTGCTCGCGAACCCGCTCCTGCGCGAGCCGCTCGCGGCCGAGCACGTCAAGCCGCGGCTGCTCGGGCACTGGGGCACCACGCCGGGCCTGAACTTCCTCTACACGCATCTGAACCGTGCGATCCGCGCACGCGACCTCGACGCGATCTTCGTCTGCGGCCCCGGTCACGGCGGCCCGGCGGTCGTCGCGCAGGCGTACCTCGAGGGGACGTACAGCGAGCTCTATCCGCACGTGACGCGCGACGTCCGTGGGTTGCAGGAGCTCTTCCGCCAGTTCTCGTTTCCAGGTGGGATCCCGAGCCACGCGGCGCCGGAGACGCCGGGCTCGATCCACGAGGGCGGCGAGCTCGGCTACGCGCTCTCCCACGCGTACGGGGCGGCCTTCGACTCGCCGGAGGCGCTCGTGGCCGCCGTCGTCGGCGACGGCGAGGCGGAGACAGGCCCGCTCGCGACGAGCTGGCACTCGAACAAGTTCCTCGATCCCGTGAGCGACGGGACGGTCCTGCCGATCCTGCATCTGAACGGCTACAAGATCGCGAACCCGACGGTGCTCGCGCGCATCCCGGAGCAGGAGCTCGCCGAGCTCGTGCGCGGCTACGGGTACGAGCCGTTCGTGTTCACCGCCGGCTTCGACGGCGAGGAGCACCTCTCGATCCACGGCCGGTTCGCCGAGCTCCTCGACACCGTGCTCGACCGGATCGACGAGATCCGGATCCGGGCGCGGCACGAGGGCCTGCACGGGCGGCCGCAATGGCCGATGGTCGTCTTCCGGACGCCGAAGGGCTGGACGGGCCCGCGCGAGGTCGACGGGCTCCAGGTCGAGGGTACGTGGCGCGCCCACCAGGTACCCCTGGCCGAGGTGCGGACGAAGCCCGAGCACCTGGCGGCGCTCGAGGAGTGGCTGCACAGCTACCGGCCGGAGGAGCTGTTCGACGACGCCGGCTCGCTCGTCACCGAGCTGCGGGAGTTGCCACCCGAGGGCGAGCGGCGCATGAGCGCGAACCCGCGCACGAACGGAGGCCTCGTCCTGCGCGACCTCGACCTGCCGGACTTCCGCGACTTCGCCGTCGAGGTCGAGCAGCCGGGGGCGGTGACCGCCGAGGCGACGCGCGTCCTCGGCCGCTGGCTGACCGGCGTCGTCCGCGCCAACCCTGCCAACTTCCGGATCTTCGGGCCCGACGAGACCGCCTCGAACCGGCTCGCGGCCGTCTACGAGGCGACGGACAAGCAGTGGGACGCCGAGGTCGAGCCGGTGGACGAGCATCTCGCGCCGAGTGGCCGGGTGATGGAGATGCTCTCCGAGCACCAGTGCCAGGGCTGGCTCGAGGGCTACCTCCTCACCGGCCGGCACGGGCTCTTCAACTGCTACGAGGCCTTCATCCACATCGTGGACTCGATGTTCAACCAGCACGCGAAGTGGCTGAAGGTGACGCACGACATCCCGTGGCGGCGACCGCTCGCGTCGCTCAACTACCTGCTCAGCTCGCACGTCTGGCGCCAGGATCACAACGGCTTCTCGCACCAGGATCCCGGCTTCATCGACCACGTCGTGAACAAGAAGGCGGAGATCATCCGCGTCTATCTGCCGCCCGACGCCAACTGCCTGCTCTCGGTCGCCGATCACTGCCTGCGCAGCCGCCACTACGTGAACGTGATCGTGGCCGGCAAGCAGCCGGCGCTCCAGTTCCTGCCCATGGACGAGGCGGTTCTCCACTGCACGCGCGGGATCGGGATCTGGGAATGGGCGTCGAACGACGCGGGCGGCGAGCCCGACGTCGTGCTCGGCTGCTGCGGTGACGTGCCGACGCTCGAGACGCTCGCGGCCACGGCGATCCTGCGGGAGCGGCTGCCCGAGCTGAAGGTGCGCGTGGTCAACGTCGTCGACCTGATGCGCCTGCAGCCCGAGAGCGAGCACCCGCACGGCCTCTCGGAGCGCGAGTTCGACTCGCTCTTCACGACGTCGAAGCCGGTCGTCTTCGCCTACCACGGCTACCCGTGGCTGATCCACCGGCTCACGTACCGGCGTACGAACCACGCCAACATCCACGTGCGCGGCTACAAGGAGGAGGGGACGACGACGACGCCGTTCGACATGGTCATGCTCAACGACCTCGACCGGTACCACCTCGTCACGGACGTGATCGACCGGGTGCCCGGGCTCGGCGACCGTGCCGGCCATCTGCGGCAGGAGATGGAGGACTCGCGGCTGCGCGCCCGCGCGTACGCGCGTGAGCACGGCGAGGACGCGCCGGAGGTGGCCGAGTGGCGCTGGCCGGCGGAGGCCTGAGGCCGCGCCTGGAGCCTGGGGGAACCCCGCAGGCCCGCTCCGGCCGGGTACCGATCCACCCGCCGTGCTTCCAGCGTAGGCTGCACGGCATGGAGTCGAAGATGTGGGCGGTGCGGAAGGGCCGCGCCGCCGCCGGCTTGGAGCTCGTCGAGCTCCCCGTTCCCACAGTCGGAGACGACGAGGTGCTCGTGCGCGTCGAGGCGGCGAGCATCTGCGGCACCGATCTCCACATCCATCGCTGGGACGAGTGGGCGCAGCGCCGCATCCGGCCGCCGCTCGTCCTCGGCCACGAGTTCGCCGGCACGATCGTCGAGACCGGCAGGCTCGTCCGGCACGCGCAGGAGGGCGACTACGTCTCCGCCGAGAGCCACATCACGTGCGGCGTCTGCTTCAACTGCCGCACCGGTCGCGCGCACATGTGCGAGCGCACGCAGATCCTCGGCGTCGAGCGCGACGGGGCCTTCGCCGAGTACGTGGCCGTGCCGGAGAGCGTGATCTGGCAGAACGACCGGACGAAGCTGCCGCCGGAGATCGCGACGCTCCAGGAGCCGTTCGGGAACGCCGTCTTCGCCCTCGCGCACGCCGATCTCGCCGGCAAGACCGTCGGCATCCTCGGCTGCGGGCCCGTCGGCCTGTTCAGCATCGGCATCGCGCGAGCATCGGGAGCGGGACGCATCCTCGCCTCCGACACGCGCCCCTTCCGGCTCGGGCTCGCGCAGCGGATGGGAGCGGACGCCGTCGTCGACGCCACGCTCGAGGGAGCCGACGCCCTCGTCGAGCTGAACGAGGGCGAGCATCTCGACGTCGTGTTCGAGATGTCGGGCGCCCCCGCGGCGATCGAGACCGCCTTCGAGAGCGTCCGGCACGGCGGACGCGTGATCCTCTTCGGCATCCCGGCACGTCCCGTCGAGCTCGACATCGCCGAGGCGTTGATCTTCAAGAACCTCGACGTCTCGGCCGTCAGCGGCCGCCAGGTCTGGGCCACGTGGTATCGCACCCAGTGGCTGCTCGAGCACGGCATCGTCGACCTCCGCCCGCTGATCACCGAGGAGTGTGGGCTCGAGGACTTCGAGCGTGCCTTCGAGCTGCTCGCGAGTGGCGATGCCTGCAAGATCGTCCTCCGCCCGGAGCGGGCGGCGGCGGAGGCGGCGGCGTGATGGCGCTCGCGGGCGAGATCCGGGACGAGCTCGACGCGCTGCGCACCGCGGGCACGTACAAGCAGTTCAACGTCCTCGAGAGCCCACAGGGGCCGGTGGTGCGCATGGCCGATCGCGGAGACGTGATCGTGCTCTCCTCGAACAACTACCTCGGGCTCGCCGACCACCCGGACGTCGTCGAGGCCGGGATCGACGGCCTGCGCCGCTACGGAGCCGGCACCGCGTCCGTCCGCTTCATCTGTGGGACCTTCGCGCCGCACCTGGAGCTCGAGCGCGATCTCGCCGAGCTGTCCGCGACCGAGGCTGCGCTGACGTACGTCTCCTGCTGGAACGCGAACGAGGCGGTCATCCCGAGCCTGACCGACGAGCGGACGGTGCTGATCTCGGACGCGCTCAACCACGCCTCGATCATCGACGGCGTCCGCCTCGCGAAGCCGGAGCGCAAGCTCGTCTACAAGCACTCCGACATGGACGAGCTGCGGGAGGCGCTCGGCTCGTGCGAGCGGAGCCAGCGGAAGCTGATCCTGACGGACGGCGTCTTCTCGATGGAGGGCGACCTCGCTCGGCTCCCGGACATCCTCGAGCTCGCGCGCAGCCACGACGCGCTCGTGCTCGTCGACGACTCGCACGGCGTCGGCGTGGTCGGCGCCACCGGCCGCGGAGTCATGGAGCACTACGGCGTCCTCGGGGAGGTGGACGTTCTCACCGGCACGCTCGGGAAGGCGCTCGGCGGGGCCGCCGGCGGCTACGTGGCCGCGAGCGAGGAGGTCTGCGATCTCCTCGCGCAGCGCTCCCGGCCCCAGCTCTTCTCGAATGCGCTCCCGCCGACGGTCGCGTGCTCCGCCCGCGCCGCCGTGCGCGTGCTGCGCGAGCGGCCCGACCTCGTCGCGCGCCTGCACGAGAACACGCGCTGGTTCCGGGCCGCCCTGCGGGACCGGGGCTTCGACCCGCTGCCCGGCGAGGCGGCGATCATCCCGATCATCGTCGGCGAGACGGCCCGGGCGATCGAGCTCTCCGAGAAGCTGCTCGACCGCGGCGTCTTCGTCACCGGCTTCGGCTATCCCGTCGTGCCGGAGGGGACGGCGCGGGTCCGCGTCCAGATGTCGGCGGCGCTCGAGCCCGTCCATCTCGAGCGCGCGCTCGAGGCCTTCGTGGCCGTCGGGCGCGAGAGCGGCCTGCTGGCGGGCTGACAGGGCTAGCGGGCGCGCTCGAAAACGACGAGCACGGCGAGGTGCTCGTACGCCGTGAAGCGATGGTCCGCGCCCGCCTCGACGAAGACGGCGTCGCCCTCCTGTACCGGCACCGCCTCCCCCGAGACCTCGAGGACGCCGGAGCCCTCGAGCACGACGTAGACCTCGTCGTCCGCGTGCGGCTGCTGGCGGTCCGCCTCCGGGGCCACGAGGACGTACACGCCGAGCTCGATCCCCTCGGACTCGTGGACGACCTCGTAGCCGCCCCCCGCTGCGCGGAGGCGCTCGACGGCGCTCTTGACCCCGAACGCGTGCACGGACCTGGACGTTACCCCGCCACGGCGGTCTCACGGACGACGACGGACACCACGCCCGGCACGAGCCGCAGGCGACGCGCGACCATCTCCCGCTGGTCCTCCGAGTCGAAGCGGCCCGCGATCTCGACGACGCCCTCCTCGACGCGGAGCTCGAACTCGCGCGGGTCGAGCCAGAGCTCGTGCAGGAGAACCTCCCCACGGATCTCGGTCTCGATCCGGTCGTCGGTCGCGGCGAAGGCGCGAACGAGGTCGGCCCGTGTCACGATGCCGACGAGCCGGCCGTTCTCCACGACCGGGAGGCGGTTGACTTTGCAGTCGAGCATCAGTCCCGCTGCCGCATCGACGCGATTCCGGGGCGCGATCGTGATCGGCGGCGTCGTCATGGCGTCGGCGGCGGTGCGCGCATCCGCCTTGCTCCGCGCGGCTGTCCCGCGGTGCCTGCGGCGGCCGTTCCCGCCGTCCGGCGGCCGGCGCTCCTTCGCGAGGATGTCCGCCTCGCTCACGACTCCGAGCAGCTCTCCGTCCTCCGTGGTGACCGGCACGCCCGAGATGCCGGCTCCGGCGAGCAAGCGCGCGACGTCCTTGAGACTCGTGTCCGGGCGCACGCTCAGGACGTCTTTCGTCATCACCTCTTCGACTTTCAAGGCTGCGCCTCCTTGGTTCGGTCAAGCCCTGGTTCGTTCAAACCTTGGTTCGTTCAAGCGCATCGTGCGCCTGCCGGGCCGCTGTTGCATCCGGCGGAGCTCTGCGCACGGTGCGGGAAAGCCGCAACCGTCCTGCGGCGCCGCGCCGATGCGGCGTCCGGGGTCACAAGCGAGGCTTCTCTGTACATACGGGCCGAAGAGTCCGGCGCATCCACCACGACGGCGTCCCTTTCGGGGGGCGCCGTTCGCTTTCCGGAGCTCACGGACGCTTCGCGTCCGCTCGCTGGGAAGCGGAACTGCGCCGCCGGGAGAGCGTGGTCTCCCGGCGGCTCCGTGCTGT
>CAZRTE010000034.1:0-24450 GCA_964602945.1 uncultured Gaiellales bacterium | reverse complement strand
GCTCGCCGACGACCCGCCCAGCCTGGCCCAGCTGCACAGCGGCAGGTGCCCCTGACGTCGGGCCAGGGCGCGGCGGCCGCGGTGCGGAACGCCAGCGACCGGTGGCAGCCACCGTCACGAGACCGTCGCATCACCGTCACGCCCGGCGTGACGGACGGCTGAATCTCGTCACGAAGGCGTATCGGTGGCTGCCACCGGCCGTCCTAGCCGTCGGCGGCCCGGGCCTCGTGGAGCGGCGCCGGCGGCGCGAGCCCGTCCGGCAGAACGTCCTGCAACTCGCCGGTGAGCGCGGCGTCGAGGTCCTCCTGCAACGGCTCGACCGCGCTCGCGCAGTACGGGCAGACCCGCCAGAGCGGCTCCAGCGGCGCTTCGCACGTGCTGCACGCCTGCCGCAGCCGGGTCGTGCAGACCGGGCAGACGAGGTAGCCGGGCTCGATTGCGCTGCTGCAGACGGGGCACGTCGACCGGCCGTGCGTCAGCTGCTGCTCGAGAGCATGCAGCTCCACGTCGCGGGCGTGGAGGTCCTCGAGCGTCTCCGACGGCCGGAAGAGCAGGTAGACGGGCGGGCCGACGAGCGGCACGAGGCCGACCACGGTCGCCGCCCCGACGAAGACCGGATGCTCCATCCGCCGGCGCGCGTCCTCGAAGACCCAGAACGCGATGCTGAGCCAGAAGAGGACGGCGAGGGAGAGCACGACGTCGACCGCGATGGTGAAGGCGGTCGAGTGGAGCGCGTCGTGGATCGAGGAGAACACCGAGAAGAGCGGGGGGCCGGTCACCTTCGGATTCATCGTCCCCAACCCGAAGCACTGCAAACGCCCCGGCTGCGTACGATCGAAGTGTGGCCGAACTCAGGACGGAGCGCCTGCTTCTGCGCCGGTGGCATGACGCCGACCTCGAGCCGTTCGCCGCGCTCAACGCCGACCCCGCGACGATGCGGTTCTTCCCGGCGACGCTGACCCGCGAGGAGAGCGACGCCCATGCGGAGCGGATCGGCCGGCAGATCGAGGAGGAGGGGTGGGGGCTCTGGGCCGTCGAGGTGCCGAGGGACGCCGCTTTCGCCGGCTTCGTCGGGCTGGCGCGCCCCGGCTTCGAGGCGCACTTCACGCCCGCGGTGGAGGTCGGCTGGAGGCTCGCCCGGGCCCACTGGGGGAAGGGCTACGCGACCGAGGCGGGACGGGCCGCCCTCGCGTTCGGCTTCGCCGAGCTCGGGCTCGAGGAGATCGTCTCCTTCACCTCGCGGACGAACGAGCCGTCGTGGCGCGTGATGGAGCGGCTCGGGATGAGCCGCGATCCCGCCGACGACTTCGAGCACCCACGCCTGCCGGAGGGACATCCGCTGCGGCCGCACGTCCTCTACCGCTCCCGCGCCGGCTGAGCTCCGCGCGATGTCGTTCGACGTCGAGACCGCCGTCCTGCTCGCGCTGCTCGGCGTGGGGGTCGGCGCCTTCGGGACGATCGTCGGGGCCGGCGGCGGCTTCATCCTCACGCCGATCCTCCTCCTCGTCTACCCGCACGACTCCCCGCGCACCATCACCGCGATCAGCCTCGTCGTCGTCTTCTTCAACGCCGGCTCGGGGTCGACCGCCTACCTCCGGCAGCGGCGTGTCGACATCCGCAGCGGCACGCTCTTCGCGCTGGCCACCCTGCCGGGCGCGGTCGGCGGCGCGCTCCTGACGGGCGTCGTCTCGCGGCACGTGTTCGACGCGTTGATGGGCGGCGTGCTCGCGCTCCTCGCCGTCTGGCTCTTCACCGGCGACCGGTGGCGGCCCCTGCCGCCGCACCACGGCGTCCGGCGGCGCCGGCTCGTCGACCGTGAGGGCGCCGTGTACGAGTACGAGGTGCCGATCTGGCGCGGGATCGCCTACAGCCTCGGCGTCGGCTTCGTCTCGAGCTTCCTCGGCATCGGCGGCGGCGTGATCCACGTGCCTCTCCTCGTGCGCGCGCTCGGCTTCCCGACCCACATCGCGACGGCGACGTCCCACTACGTGCTCTCGTGGATGGCCGCCGCCGGCTCGCTGACGCACGTCGTGTACGGGAGCTTCGCCGGCGGCACGGGCATCCGCCGGGCGCTCGCGATCTCCGCCGGCGTCGTCGTCGGCGCCCAGGCCGGGGCGCGCCTCTCGCAGCGCATTCGTGGGCGCCACATCGAGTGGATGCTCGCGGTCGCGCTGCTCGGGCTCGCCGCCCGCCTGCTCGCAGGGGTCTGAGCCCGGTCCGGACGGCGTTCCCGCGGATCGGCACAATGGCGGAGACGTGGCAGGCGGCGATCAGGGTCGGTACGGCAGAGGCTCCGGCAACCGGCGGCCGCCGCAGCCGGGGCGGGACCGCCAGCTCGAGCAGCTGCTCGCCGTGCGGCGTACGCGCCTGCGCCGCGGCCGGCGGCGCCGGCGCAGCGCGCTCCTGATGGTCGCGCTCCTGCTCGCCGCGCTCGCCGCGCTCGCGCTCGCGACGGTCGCGTTCACCGGGTCGCGGATCCTCCTCTCGACCTGCAGCACCTCGGACCTCCGCCCGCTCTCGCTCGGCGAGAACTCGTTCCTCTACGCCGCCAACGGCAGCCTCCTGGGCGTCGTCCCGTCGGCGACGAACCGGCAGACCCTGGCGCTCGACAAGATGTCGGCGTGGCTGCCGGAGGCGACGGTGGCGATCGAGGACGCCCGCTTCTGGCAGCACGGCGCGCTCGACTACCAGGGCATCGTCCGGGCCGTCTTCCAGAACATCTCGCAGGGGAAGATCGTCCAGGGCGGCTCGACGATCACGCAGGAGCTCGCCCGCAACCTCTACATCGGCAACCCGCAGCGGACGTTCTCGCGCAAGATCACCGAGGCCTGCCTCGCCGAGAAGCTCTTCCAGCGCATGTCGAGGAAGCAGATCCTCGCCGCCTACCTCAACGAGGTCTTCTACGGCCACCACGCGTACGGCGCGCAGGCCGCGGCCCAGACCTACTTCTCCGAGAGCGCCTCGGAGCTCACGCTCGGTCAGGCGGCGCTGCTCGCCGGGCTGCCGCAGGCGCCGACGACGTACAACCCGTTCATCAATCCGGAGTTCGCCCTCGCGCGCCGGAACCAGGTGCTCCAGGCGATGTGGAAGAACGGCTACATCACGAGCCAGCGGCTTCGCAGGGAGGAGAGGAAGCCGCTCGGGCTGAAGCCCGGCCATCTCTACTCGCAGCTCAAGCAGCCGAACTTCTTCGGCTGGGCGACGAAGCAGCTCGTCGGCCGCTTCGGGCAGCGCCAGGTGGAGCGGGGCGGCCTCAAGGTCACGACGACGCTCCAGCCGAGGCTGCAGGCGCTCGCCCTCCACGCCGTCTCGGGTGTGCTGAAGACGCCGACCGACCCGGCCGCCGCGCTCGTCGCCATCGACCCGCGCACCGGCGCCGTGCGGGCGATGGTCGACTACCTCCCCAACGGCCGGCAGATGGAGTTCAACTTCGCGACGCAGGCGCACCGCTCGACCGGAAGCGCCTTCAAGCCGATCACCCTCGCGACCGCGCTCGCCGAGGGCGCCTCTCTCTACTCGAGCTTCTACGGGCCGCCGGAGCTGCTGATCACCGATCCGCAGTGCACGACGAACGGCGGCCCCTGGGACGTCCACAACTACGCCGACGAGTCGGTCGGGACGATGAACCTGCTCGACGCGACGGCGTACTCCGTCAACACGATCTTCGCCCAGCTCATCGCCAAGGTCGGTGTCAAGAACGTGATGAAGATGGCCCACCTGCTCGGGGTCACGAGCAGCGGCAGCAACTTCCGGCCGGTCTGCGCGATCACGCTCGGGGCGGTCGGGTTCACGCCGCTCGAGCTGACCGACGTCTACGCGACCTTCGCGTCGGGCGGCATCCACCATGCGCCCCAGGCGTTCGAGACGGTGCGCGGCCCGAACGGCAAGGTGCTCGGGAAGCTCACGACCAAGGGACAGCGGATCCTCAGCCCGAGCCTCAACGCGCAGCTCGAGTACACGCTCCAGGGCGTGATCGACCACGGCACCGGCACGAGCGCCGGCATCGGCCGCCCGGCAGCCGGCAAGACGGGGACGGCCGAGAACTACATCGACGCCTGGTTCTGCGGCTTCGTACCGCAGCTCGCGACGTGCGTCTGGGTCGGCTACCCGCGGGGGGAGATCCCGCTCTACAACGTCGAGGGCTACTACCAGGTCTTCGGCGGCTCCCTGCCGGCGCAGATCTGGCGCGACTTCATGTCGGGCGCCGTGGCGAACCTGCCGGTCCAGGACTTCCCGCCGGCGACCATCAGCGGCACGATCATCAGCGGCTCCGGCACGTACGTGCAGCCCTACTACCCGACGACCACGACGACCACGACGACGACGGGCTCGACGACCGGCGTGACGACGGGTCAGTAGCCGAGCGCCGCGACGACGAGGTCGAGGTTCGCGCGCCACACGTCCTCCGGCGTGGGAGGCAGGACGTCGTCCCAGACGGCCGCGAAGCTGCTGCGCAGCTGCTCCATCCGGGCGGGGCGCGCCATGAACCAGACGTGGAGGTGCTCGCCGCCCTCGCCGTAGCGCAGGACGTGGACGAGTCCAACGCCCTCGACTCCGCGGACGGCTCGCTCGACCCGGCCGGTGAGGACGCCGAGTTCGGCGGCGAGCTCCTCCGGCAGGTCGCCGGGCGCGGAGAAGTGTGCGCGCGGCTCCAGGAGGACGACGACCGGCAGCCCGCTCGGGCGGTCGAGCGCCCGTAGCCGCCAACGCTCGTTCGTCCAGACGTACGCGTCGTCGGGCGCCGCGCAGGCGCGGCAGTCGACCCCGCCCTCGCCGAATCGCGGCCTCTCGCGGCCGACCGGCGGCTGCAGCGGCCGGACCGTCACGTCGCCGTCGAACGGCCAGGTGTCCCACTCGCCGAGGGGCGGCACGCGAAGCTCCCCGTGCACCCGCTGCCAGAACTGCTCCGGCGTCTCCGGCATGGCCTATGTATAGCTCGCGAAGCCTGCGGCTTCGCTCGCTGGGTGACGGAACTGCGCCGCCGGGAGAGCGTGGTCTCCCGGCGGCTCCGTGCCTTTTTGTCTTCAGGTTGTCCGGATGGGAGGCCTGCCTGGTGTGCTCGCGCGCGGCCAGGGCCGACGCGAGCACGGTGCGGCCTCCGCGTAGGCGTTCCGCCTACGCTCCGGCCTTTCGCGCAGGGTGTGGTTGAAGCGTTCGACCCTCTTGGCGTTCGGGTGGCGGCGTAAGGAGAGCGAAGCGAAGCCTTACGACCGCCGCCGAAGCCGTCGCGAGCGCGCACGCCAAGTTGCAACTTGCAACTTGGTCTGCTCGCACGCGACACAGGCACGGCCTCGACCCCTCCCGGCCCAAACAAGCTCTGACAGCACGAGGGCCGGGGAGACCGCGCTCTCCCCGGCCCTCGTTCCTTCAACAGCGAGCGAGACCGAAGGTCTCGCGAGCTACGGATCAGATTTGCCAGGCTCCGTCGCGAATGAGCGGGATGCGCCGGTTGCGCGCGCCGATGCCGGTCACCTCGAGGTCAGCGCTCCCGATCATCACGTCCAGGTGCGTCTTCGAGCGGTTGATGCCGCGGGCGGGCGTCTCGGAGCGGGTTCCGCCGAAGCCGCTGCCGAAGGCGATGTGCGCGGCCGCGTTCTCGTCGAGCAGCGTGTTGTAGTAGATGCGGCCCGTCTGCCCGATCCGTGACGACGAGTCGACGAGCGCGACCTCGCCGAGGCGTCTCCCCGTCTTGTCGGTGTCGATGTATGCGGCGACGAAGTCCCGGTCGTCGTCGGAGTCGGCCTCGAGCCGGACGAGGCGGCCGCCGGCGAACTCGCCCTCGAGCCCCTCGATCAGGCGGCCCCGGAACGAGAGCGGGAGCGTGCAGCGGAAGGTTCCGCTCGTCGCGCGCGGGTCGGGGCTCGTGAAGACCTCCTCGGTGGGGATGTTCGGGGCGAGCTGCCTGCCGTCCACGAGGGTCTCCGGCCCGCCGAGCCAGCAGGTGCCGGAGACGAGGCCGAGGTCGAGCTCCGTGCCGGGCGCGCGCAGCTCGAGGCGCGTGAGGCCGAGCTTGGTCAGCTTCTCCGACCGGCGCCGCAGGGTGCGCAGGTGCTTCCGCCAGCCGCTCGTGCCCTTGCCGTCGCCGTCGGAGAGGCGGCAGAAGTGGAGCAGGTCCGAGGCGAGCCTGCGTCTTGCCTCGAGCGGCGGGAGGTCGGGATAGACCTGGCCCGCCCAGTGGGCGGTCGGCCAGCCGGCGATCGTCCAGCGGGCGCGCATGTTGAGCTGCGCGCGCTGGAGAAAGGCCGTCTGCTTCGCGAGCCGGCTGTAGTCGGCCGCGATCCGCTCCGGCGGGATCCCGTCGAGGTAGCCCGCCTCGCCGTCGCCGGTGATCGCGGCGAGCGCGCCGTCGGGGCCGGCGATCTCGCGCAGCCGGCGGCGCGACCAGGGGGAGAGCGCGCCGATCGCGTCGTCGCTGCCGTGGAGCAGCCGCGCGCGCATGACGAGCGGGTCGCTGGTCACGGTGTCGACGAAGCGCGCTCCGGCCCGGTAGGCGGACTCGGCGATCGCGACGAGGAGCTCCCGGTGCTCGTGCTGTCCCTGCACGACGAGGGTGTCCCCTTCCCCGATGCCGAGCGACGCGTCGACGATCGCCTCCGCGTACCGCGCGAGCGATTCCGGTGGCAGTAGGGGTTCGGGTGCCATGCGTGGCAGGTCTTCGGTCGGCCGGCCGGCGCGCCCCGATCAGCGGGCCGCTGCGAGCGCCTCCGGGACGGTGTCGTAGACGAGGAAGTGCTGGTCGAGGCCGGAGACCTCGAGCGCGCGGCGGGTCTCCAGGCCCGGTGACGCGAGCCTGAAGCCGTCCTCGTCGGCGAGCTTCGAGCGGGCCTCGATCAGCACGCCGAGGGCGGTCGAGTCGATGAACTGCACCTGCTCGAGGTCGACGACCACGGGCCCGGACTCCTCGGCGCACGCGTCGAGCAGCGCCTCGCGGACTTCGTCCGCGTTGTAGAGGTCGACCTCCCCTGCGAGAGAGACGACGACGCCGCCCTCGCGCCGGGCGACACCGGCGACCGCGGGCTCGCGTCCGCCGGACGCTCCCGAGCTCGATGCTGGTGCGTCGGTCAAGTGACTCTCCTCATCCCGTGTCCCCGGTCCGCGCGGCGTTCGCCGTCGGCGAGGGCATTCAAGCAAGAATGGCCCTCATGGAGCTCGCGGAGATCGCCGCCCGGGCGGCCGGGGAGAACTTCCCGGTCGGCTCGGTGCTCTTCCCGCGTCCGCTGCGGTCGCACATCCGGGCGCTCTACTGCTACGCGCGGTTCGTCGACGAGCTCGGCGACGCCTACGAGGGCGACCGGCTCGCGGCGCTCGACGAGCTCGAGCGGGAGGTCGATGCCGCCTTCGCGGGGCGGTCGACATGGCCCGTGCTGCAGAACGTCGAGCCGACGATCGCCGAGTTCGGCCTGCCGCGAGAGCCGTTCCTGCGGCTGATCGAGGCGAACCGGATGGACCAGCGCGTCGGCGAGTACGCCACCTGGGACGAGTTGAAGCACTACTGCGTGCACTCGGCCGATCCCTGCGGCCGTCTCGTCCTCGGCGTGCTCGGACGTCTCGAGGAGCCGGAGGTCGTGGCGGCCAGCGACTCCGTCTGCACGGGGCTCCAGCTCGTCAACTTCCTCCAGGACGTGCCGCGGGACCTCGAGCTCGGCCGCGTCTATCTCCCGGCCGAGGACCGCCGCCGCTTCGGCGGGCCGGCGCTCGACCGGCCGAGCGAGGAGCTGCGCGACCTGCTCCGCTTCGAGGCGGCGCGGGCGACGGAGCTGCTGGCCGCGGGGGACGTGCTCCGCGAGCGGATCGGCGGCCGGCTCGGGCGGGCGGTGGCCCTCTTCGCCCGTGGCGGGCTGGCGGCGCTCGACGCGCTCGAGTCCGCCGGCTGGGACGTGTTCGGCGGCCGGCCGCGGCCTTCGCGCGCCCGGCTCGCACGCGAGGCCGCCCTCGTGCTGGTGCGATGAGCAGCGTTCCGGTCGAGGCGGCGTACGCGGAGGTCGAGCGCATCACGCGCCGCGAGGCGAAGAACTTCGCCTACGGGATCATGGTCCTGCCGCGGCCGAAGCGGTACGCGATCGCCGCGATCTACGCCTTCGCGCGTGAGGTCGACGACGTCGCCGACGGCGACCTGCCCGCGGGCGAGAAGCGCGCCCGCCTCGAGGCGCTCCGCGCAGAGCTCGACGGGAGCAGCCGCTCCGTCATGGTCGCGCTCTCCGACGCCCGCAGCCGCTTCGGGATCCCGGACGAGCCGCTCCACGCGCTCGTCGCCGGCGGCCTCCAGGACACCGAGCAGAGCCGGTACGCGGACTTCGACGAGCTCCGCGGCTACTGCGAGAAGGTGGCCGGGGCGGTCGGCCTCGCCTGCCTGCCCGTCTATCGCGCCGGCGGCTCCGGCGAGAGCGAGGCCGAGCAGGCCCGGACGCTCGGTGTCGCGCTGCAGCTGATCAACATCGTCCGCGACGTCGCCGAGGACTGGCAGCTCGGCCGCGTCTACCTCCCCCAGGACGAGCTCGCCGCGTTCGGCGTCGGCGAGGAGGACGTCGCGCACGGTCGGCTGACGCCGGAGTGGCGCTCGCTGCTCGCGTTCCAGGCCGCCCGTGCGCGGGCGCATCTCGCCGAGGGGCTGCGCCTGCTCGACTCGCTCGACCGTCGCAGCGCGCTCTGCGTCGGCACGTTCGCCGGGCTCTACCAGGCGACGCTCGAGCGGATCGAGGCGAAGGACTACGACGTCTTCTCGGCCAAGACGCGGCTCTCGGCGCCCCGCAAGCTCGCCGTCGTGGCGCGAGGGATCCTGCGGTGAAGGCGGTCGTCGTCGGGGGCGGGCTGGCGGGCCTGGCCGCGGCGCTCGATCTCGTCGACGCCGGGCAGGAGGTGACCGTGCTGGAGGCGAGACCGACGCTCGGCGGCGCCGTCCAGACGCTGCCGCGCCGCGAGGGCGATCCCGAGCCGCCGCCCGACAACGGCCAGCACATCGCGCTCGGCTGCTTCACCGAGTACCTCCGCTTCCTCGAGCGCATCGGCGAGGGAGGCTCGGTCTCGCGACAGCGCCTCGCCCTCCCGGTGATCGACGAGCAGAGGCGGGTGGCTCCCATCTCGCGAGCACCGGCCTCGCTGCTGCGCTACCGCCACATCCCGCCGGCGGACCGCCTCGCGCTGCCGCTCGTGCTCGCCCGCCTGCGCGTGACGCGGCCGCGTCATGAGACGTTCGGCGCGCTTCTGCGCCGGCTCGGGACGAGCGACACGGCGATCGAGCGCTTCTGGGACGTGTTCGTCCGCCCGGCGCTCAACCTGCCGGCCGACGAGGCCGACGCGGCGGCGGGCCTGTTCACGGTGCGGACAGCTCTGCTCGGGCCGCGCGAGAGCTCGGATCTCGTCCTGCCGCTGAAGCCGCTCGGCTGGATGCACGGCGACGCAGCGGGCCGGATCCTCGGCGACCGCGTCCGGCTCGAGGAGCGGGTCGAGTCGCTCGACGACGTCGACGCGGACGCGATCGTCGTCGCCGTGCCGCCGCGCGAGAGCGCGCGCCTGCTCGGGGAGCCGGAGCCGGAGCTCGAGGACTCGCCGATCGTGAGCGTCCACCTCTGGTTCGACCGCGAGCTGCTCGGCACGCCGCTGGCGGCGCTGCTCGGCTCCGACGCGCACTGGGTCTTCGACCGCGGGGCGCTCACCGGGGAGCGGCCCGAGCACGGGCAGTACCTGACCGTCGTCGCGAGCGGAGTCCCCGAGCTGCTCGACGTGCGCGGCCGGGCGCTCGTGGAGCAGATGGCGGCGCAGCTCACCGACCGGCTCGGCGCCGCCGAGCTGCTCTGGTCGCGCGTCAGCCGCGAGCCGTACGCGACGGTCGCCCTCCGGCCCGGCGTACGGCGCCCGGGCGTGGAGACGTCGCGGCCGAACGTCGCCCGCGCCGGGACGTGGACGGACACGGGCTGGCCGGCGACGATGGAGAGCGCGATCCGCAGCGGGCGGCGGGCGGCTCAGCACATCTTGAGCGACGCATCCGCAAGAGTTACGGCGTGACGGCCGGTGGCAGCCACCGATACGGAAGCGCGACGACTTCCTCGCGGACGGCTGCGCCTTCCGGCGGATCGCGTGACGAAGACGTGAGGGTGGCTGCCACCGGCCGGAGGCGCGGGTGAGCGTCGCGCACGAGCTGACGCGCCTCGACGGCGCGATCGAGCGCGGCACGCGGCGGTTGCTCGAGCTGCAGCGGCCCGACGGGGTCTGGGTCGGCGAGCTCGAGTCGAACGTGACCATGACCGCGCAGCACCTGTTCTGGAACCACTACCTCGGCCTGCGCACGCCCGAGCTCGACCGCGGCATCGCGAACGAGCTGCTCGCCCGGATGCGCGACGACGGGACGTGGTCGATCTGGTTCGAGGGGCCGCCCGACCTCTCCACCTCGATCGAGGCGTACGTCGCCTGCCGGCTCGCCGGAGCAGATCCCGGCCCGAAGGCGCTCGCCTACATCCGGCGGGAGGGCGGGATTCCCAAGGCGCGCCTGTTCACGAAGTGCTTTCTCGCGCTGCTCGGCCAGTGGCCCTGGCAGAGGATGGTCCCGATCCCGCCGGAGCTCGTTCTCCTGCCGCCGTCCGCCCCCGTCTCCATCTACAACTTCGCGTGCTGGGCGCGGCAGACGTTCGTCGCGCTCGCGGTGGCGCAGTCGCTGCGGCCGGTGCGGCCCACCGACGTCGACCTGCGCGAGATCGGCGCGATCCCGGGCCGGACGCGGCCGGCGCGGCGTCCGAACCGGCTGCGCCGCCACGCTCTCGCCGTCGCCGAGCGCTGGATCCGGGAGCGGCAGGAGGCGGACGGCTCGTGGGGCGGCATCCAGCCGCCGTGGGTCTGGGGGATCGTCGCCCTCGCCGCGCTCGGTCACGGCTTCGAGGACGACACCCTCCGCAAGGCCGTCGAGGGCTGGAACGGCTTCATGGTCTCCGACGGCGAGCGGCTGCGGCCGGAGGCGTGCCAGTCGCCGGTCTGGGACACGGCCCTCGCCGTGCTCGGACTGCGCGCGTGCGGCGTCCCCGCGGACCACGACGCGCTGCGGAAGGCGGGCGAGTACCTCCTGCGCGAGGAGGTGACCGTCAAGGGAGACTGGGCGGTGCGCACGCCCGGCCTCGCGCCCGGCGGCTGGGCCTTCGAGTTCGAGAACGACCTCTACCCGGACGTCGACGACACCGCCGTCGTCGCGCTCGCCCTCCACGAGCTCGGGCGCGGCGAGGAGGCGATCCGCCGCGGCGCCGACTGGCTCGTCGGCATGCAGTCGCGCGACGGCGGCTGGGGCGCCTTCGACGTCGACAACAAGGCGATGTGGCTCTACAAGATCCCGTTCTGCGACTTCGGCAAGGTGACGGACGAGCCGAGCGCCGACGTGACGGCGCACTCCCTCGAGACGCTCGGCACCCTCGGCGTCCACGGCGAGGCGAGGGAGCGCGGGCTCGAGTGGCTCCTCTCGGAGCAGGAGGAGGACGGCTCCTGGTTCGGCCGCTGGGGGGTCAACCACCTCTACGGCACGGGCGCCGCGCTGCCGGGCCTCGAGGCGAGCGGCATCCCGTCCGACCATCCCTCGATGCGTCGCGCCGTCGCCTGGCTCGACTCGGTGCAGCAGGAGGACGGCGGCTTCGGCGAGGACATCCGCTCCTACGCGGATCCGGCCTGGCGCGGACGGGCGGAGTTCACGACCGCGTCGCAGACCGCCTGGGCGCTACTCGCCTACGTGGCCGCAGGAAACGCTGAAGATTCGAGTAGCCGCAGGGCGGCAGACTATCTGTGTGCGGCGCAGCGCGCGGACGGCGACTGGCAGGAGGAGCACTTCACCGGCACGGGATTCCCGCTCGACTTCATGATCCGTTACCACCTCTACCGCATCACGTTTCCATTGTTGGCGCTCGGACGCTTGAGAGAAAGGTTGGCTGGATGAAGTTCCCCCTCGCATCGACCGTCCAGATCGGCAGGTACGTCGCCTCGCAGCAGCGCAAGGGCGAGCGCTACCCGCTCGTGCTCATGCTCGAGCCGACGCTGGCGTGCAACATCGCCTGCATCGGCTGCGGGAAGATCCGCGAGTACGAGTCGAACCGGGCGCGCCTGTCGGTCGAGGAGTGCGTCGACGCGGCCGTCCAGTGCCCGGCGCCCGTCGTGTCGATCTGCGGCGGCGAGCCGCTCGTCTACAAGGGGATCGACGAGGTCGTCGAGGGGATCCTCGACCAGGGCAAGACGATCGAGCTCTGCACGAACGCGCTGCGGCTCGAGCAGTGCCTCGACTGGTTCGAGCCGTCCAGCCGGCTCAGCTTCGTCATCCATCTCGACGGGATGCGCGAGATCCACGACTACGTCTGCGACTACCCGGGCCTCTGGGACATCGCCGTCGACGCGATCCGCCTCGCCCGCGAGCGCGGCTTCCGCGTCACGACGAACACGACGATCTTCAAGGAGACCGAGGTCGACGACGTGATCGAGATGATGCGCTACCTCACCGACGAGGTCGGCATCGACGGGATGCTCGTCGCGCCCGGCTACCAGTACTCGCAGATCGATCCCGCGCTGACGATGACGCGGGCCGAGCACGAGGAGAAGTTCCGGGCGATCCGCAAGGCGTCGCGCGAGGGCGGCTACCGCTGGATCGCCACGCCGATCTACCAGGACTTCCTCACCGGCGACCGCGAGCTCGAGTGCGCGCCGTGGGGCTCGATCACGCGCAACCCCTACGGCTGGAAGGGCCCGTGCTACCTGCTCACCGACGGGATCTTCCCGACGTACGAGGCGCTGCTCGAGGGCATGGAGTGGGAGGCGTACGGCCCCGGCAACGACCCGCGCTGCGAGCACTGCGGCATCCACTGCGGCTTCGAGCCGGCGGCGGCGTACGAGGCCTCGACGAGCCTGAAGGAGACCGTGCGGAGCCTCGCATGGACGCTGACGGGCTGACCTACTGCTGCGCCACGAGCGCGGAGGAGCGCCTCGCGCGGCGCGTGGGCGTGCCGGCGGCGCGCGTCGGCGTGTGCGTGGCCAACGGCGTCCCGGAAGGGCGGCTCGTCTCCTTCGGCCTCGCCGGCTCGCTCGGCGAGCTGGGCGTCGGCGACGTGCTCGACGCGACCCGGGTCGTCGACGAGACCGGCGTCACCCTCTGGGAGGGGCCGGGCCTCGGGATCCGCGGCGCGCGCGGCGGCGTCGTCCTCGGCGGCGACGTCCTCGTCCACGACGCGGCCGAGCGGGCGCGCCTGCGCGCGGCGAGCGGAGCCGACGCCGTGGACATGGAGAGCGGCGTCCTGGCCCGCAGCGGCCGGCTCGCGGGCGTCGTCCGCGCGATCTCCGACGACACGGACAGCGCGGTCGAAGGCGTGGACGGGACGGTGCACCCGGACGGCAGCACCGACGTGCTCGGACTGCTTCGCTGGCTCGCGACCCGGCGCCTCGACGCGCTCCGCTCGATGCGGGATGCGCTGCGGGCGCTGCGCGCCCTCGAGGAGGCGATCGCCGCGTGACCGGCCGCGTCCTCCTCGCTGCGCCGCGCTCGTTCTGCGCCGGCGTCGACCGTGCGATCGAGATCGTGGAGCGGCTGCTCGAGCAGTACGGCCCGCCCGTCTACGTTCGCCACCAGATCGTCCACAACGAGCACGTCGTGCGCCGGCTCGAGCAGCTCGGTGCCGTCTTCGTCGAGGACGAGCAGGAGATTCCGGAGGGCGAGATCTGCGTCCTCTCGGCCCACGGCGTCTCCCCGGCCGTGAAGGAGAACGCACGGCTGCGCGGGCTCCGGGTCGTCGACGCGACCTGCCCGCTCGTGAACAAGGTGCACGCCGAGGCGCGGCGGTATGCGGACAGCGGCCATCTCGTCGCGCTCGTCGGGCACGAGAACCACGTCGAGGTGATCGGGACGCTCGGCGAGCGGCCGGACTCGACGATCGTGATCGAGTCGCCCGAGCAGGCGCGCGAGCTCGAGACCGACAAGCCGGTGGCGGTGATCACGCAGACGACGCTCTCCCTCGACGACGTCGCGCCGATCGTCGACGCGCTCGAGGACCACCTCGGGGATCTGCGGCGGCCGCACGCGGACGACATCTGCTACGCGACCCAGAACCGCCAGGACGCCGTCAAGGCGATGGTCTCGCAGGGCGCGACGCTCGTGCTCGTGATCGGCTCGGAGACGAGCTCGAACGCGCAGCGGCTCGTCGAGGTCGCACAGGCTGCGGGAGCGCAGGCGACCCTCGTGGACGGAGAGAGCGAGCTCCGGCCGGAGCTGCTGAGCGGGCACACGACGATCGGCCTCACAGCCGGCGCGTCCACTCCCGAGGAGCTCGTGCGCGCGACCGCCGCGCGGCTCGCCGAGGCCGGGTATGCGCTGCCGGAGGAGATCGAGGTCGCGAAAGAGGACGTTCACTTCAGGCTTCCCAAGGAGGTGGCTCGCGCATGACGAGCATCGAAGTCCCCTATTCGATTGCCGCGGCCCTTCCCTCGCTGTCGGTGATGGACATCACGAACGACGTCGCCCGCGAGGTGGCAGCCGCGGACACGAAGTCCGGGATCGCCTACCTCCACGCCGAGAGCGAGCTGACGCTCGTGCGGGTGCAGGAGCGGGAGACGGGCTTCTTCGAGGACCTCGAGCAGCTCTTCGAGCGCGTCGCCCCGGGCACGCTGCGCTCCCGTGAGCGCCTGCTCGCGTTCCTGCTCGGCCCCCGCTCGGAGCAGATCCCGTTCACGGACGGAGCACTGTGCCTCGGCCAGTGGCAGCGGATCCTCCTCTTCTCGCTCGACGCGCAGCACCGTCCCGAGTGGACGGTGACACTGCTCGGCTGAGCCGGCGCGATGCTCTTCCTGGGCCGGCACGAGGTCGAGGAGCTGCTCGACCTCGACGCGCTCCTCGACGCGCTCGCCGCCGCTCACGCCGAGCTGTCGGCCGGGCAGGCGTCGCTCGTGCCGCGGACCGGTGTCCTCGCCGAGAACGCGGGGATCCTCGGACCCATGCCGGCGTATGCGCCCTCGGTCGGCCTCGGCTGCAAGCTCGTCACGCTCTTCCCGGGCAACCGCGACCGGCCGACGCACCAGGCGCTGATCGCCCTCTTCGACCCGGAGGCGGGCACGCCGCTCGCGCTCATGGACGGGACGTACATCACGGCGATGCGCACCGCGGCGGCTGCGGCGCTCGCCACCCGGCTGCTCGCGCGGCCCGATTCGCGCGTGCTCGCGATCCTCGGCACGGGCGTGCAGTCCCGCGCGGCCCGCGAGATGTTCCCGCGGGCGCGCGACTTCGCGGAGATCCGCGTCGCGGGCCGCGGCGAGGTCGAGGAGGCCGTGCGCGGCGCCGACGTCGTGCACGCGACGACGGCCTCGCCCGATCCGGTCGTCCGCTGGGAGTGGCTCAGTCCCGGCACGCACGTGAGCTCCGTCGGGTACGGGGCGGGCGGCTCGGAGCTCGACCCCGAGATCGTGACGCGCGCCGACCTCGTCGTCGTCGAGCAGCGGGACTCGGCCTTCGCGCCGCTGCCGGCCGGAGCCCCCGAGCTCGAGCCGCGGGGGCGCGACGGCGTGGTCGAGCTCGGCGAGATCATCGGCGGCACGGCCGCCGGTCGCTCCTCCCCGGAGGACCTGACCCTGTACAAATCGGTTGGCGTCGCCGTGCAGGACCTCGCTGCGGCGGCACTCGTACTTGCGGCAGCGCGCGAGCGCGGCGCCGGTCAGGAGATCGAGCTGGAGGAGGCCAGCGCATGAGCACCGACTTCAAGCCTGGCCTCGAGGGCGTCATCGCCGTCGAGACCGAGATCATGGAGCCCGACCGCGAGGGCGGGATGCTCCGCTACCGCGGCGTCGACGTCGAGCCGCTGATCGGCAGATACCCGTACGAGAACGTCTGGGGCCTGCTCGTCGACGACGACATCGAGTCGCGCATGCCCCTGCCCGAGTCCTTCGACCCGGTCGGTCTGACCGGCGCGGCACCGGCCGACCTGCAGGCGCAGACGGCGCGCCTGTCCGGCCTGTGGGGGCTCGGCAAGCTGAACGAGATCTCCGACGAGCAGGCGCGCGAGGATCTCGGCCGGATCTCGGCGCAGATGATGTCGATCGTCGCCCGCTCGGCGCGGCTGGCCGACGGGCACTCCGACCAGGTGCCGGCCGACGTCGTCGCACAGGGCCGGACGGCGGCGGAGAAGTTCCTGCTCCAGTGGCGCGGCGAGGCCGACCCGAAGGCCGTGCAGGCGCTCGACACGTACTGGATCTGCACGGCCGAGCACGGCCTCAACGCCTCGACCTTCACGGCCCGCGTCGTCCGGCGCGGACTGCGCCGCCGCCCTGTCCGCCGCCGTCGGTGCGCTGTCCGGGCCGCTGCACGGCGGCGCGCCTGCCTACGTCAAGCCGATGCTGGCCGAGGTCGCGGAGCTCGGCGATCCCGAGCGGTGGGTGCGGGACACGCTCGACGCCGGCAGGCGGATCATGGGCTTCGGGCACCGCGTCTACCGCGCCGAGGACCCGCGCTCGAGGATCCTGAAGCGGACCGCCCGGGAGCTCGGCTCGCCGCAGATCGAGATCGCCGAGCGGCTCGAGGCGGCGGCGCTGGCGGAGCTCGAGCGCCGGAAGCCGGACCGTCCCCTGAAGACCAACGTCGAGTACTACTCGGCCCTCGTCCTCGACATCGCCGAGGTGCCGCCGCCGATCGCACCCGCCATGTTCGCCTGCTCGCGCGTCGCGGGCTGGTCGGCGCACATCCTCGAGCAGAAGCGCACCGGACGGCTCTTCCGCCCGTCCTCCCGCTACATGGGGCCCGCCACCCGCTCGCTACAGGAGGTGCACTCGTGACGACCCGTATCCCACTCCTCGTGCTCGCGGTCGTCCTCGCCGGAACGCTCGCCGCATGCGGCGGCTCGGGCGGGAAGCCCGCCACCACGTCGACGACGATGAGCCCGGCCGCCGAGAAGGCCGCGATCGAGAGCGCGTACGTGAAGTTCTTCTCGAGCAAGACGCCGACCGCGCAGCGCGTCGGGCTGCTCCAGAACGGCCAGCAGTTCGAGGCGGCCATCAAGGCCCTCGCGGAGAACCCGCTCGCGGGCAACACGAGCGCGACCGTGTCCTCGGTGAAGCTCCAGGGCCAGAACAAGGCGAAGGTCGTCTACACCGTCAACGTCGCGGGCGTCGCGATTCCCGGCCTGAAGAATCGAGCCGGGACCGCCGTCCGCGAGAACGGGACCTGGCAGGTCGGCGCCGCGGACTTCTGCGCCCTCGTCTCGCTCGGAGGCAGCCCGCCGAAGGCGTGCAAGAACCTCGGCGGCTAGAAGGTGCTCACGGTCAGGGGAATCCGCGAGCGCCACGTCCGTGAGGCGGCCCTCGCCGCCGTCTGCGCGGTGCTGTTCCTCACGTTCCTCGACAACACGATCGTCAGCGTCGCGCTCGCGGACATCCAGACCTCGTTCGGCGCCAGCGTCAGCGGCCTGCAGTGGATCGTCGACGGCTACATGCTCGCCTTCGCGGCGCTCATGCTCACCGGCGGCACGCTCGGCGACCTGATCGGACGGAAGAGGGTCATGCTCGCCGGCGTGGCGGTCTTCTGCGCCGGCTCGCTCGTGGCCGCGCTCGCCACCTCGACGAGCATCCTCATCGCCGGCCGGATCGTGATGGGCGTCGGTGCGGCGGCGTCCGAGCCGGGGACGCTCTCGCTGATCCGCCACATCTACCCCGATCGACAGGAGCGCGCGGTCGCCCTCGGGGTCTGGGCCGCCGTCTCGGGGCTCGCGCTCTCGCTCGGGCCGGTGCTCGGCGGCGTGCTCGACGCCGGCCTCGGCTGGCGGAGCATCTTCTGGTTCGGGGTCGCGTTCGCCGCGGTCAGCTTCGCGGGGGCGGCCGTGACCCTGACCGAGAGCAGCGACCCCGTGGGGCGGAAGCTCGACGTGCCCGGGCTCGCCGTGGGCGCGTCGGCGATCATGGCTGCGACCTTCGCCGTGATCGAGGGCGAGAACAGGGGGTACTCGACGTGGTGGATCGAGCTCCTGTTCGGCGCGGCCCTCGTGCTCGTCGTCGTCTTCGTCCTCGTCGAGCGGCGCATGCCGGATCCGGTGCTGAAGCTCGACTTCCTCCGCGACGCGACGTTCACGGCCGCGAACGTCGTCGCCTTCGCGGTGAACCTGTCGGTCTTCTCCGTCTTCTTCTTCACCGCGCTCTACCTACAGCTGATCTCGGACTTCTCCGGCTTCCAGATCGCGCTGGCCTTCGCCTCGCTCGCCGCGGCGATGATCATCGCCGGCCCCTTCGCCGGACGCTGGACCGCCCGGGCCGGGCCGAAGGTGCCGATGGTGCTCGGCTGCTTCCTCGCCGGCTTCGGCCTCCTGCTCGTCGACTGGCAGCTGACCGCGACCACGACCGTCGCCGCGCTCGCCTGGCCGCTCGCGGTCGCCGGCTTCGGCTTCGGCATCGCCTTCGTGACGATGACTGCGGCGGTGCTGACGCTCGTCCCGCCGGAGCAGTCCGGCATGGCCGCGTCGACCGTGAACACGAGCCGGGAGCTCGGCGGCGTGTTCGGCGTCGCCGTCCTCGGCGCCGTCGTCAACGCGCAGCTCACGAACGGTCTGACCGAGAAGCTCGTCAGACTGGGGATCCCGAAGAGCTTTCGTGAGATCGTGATCCGGATCGTGACGACAGGCGGCAGCACGAACCCCTCCGACTATCCCATCGCCAAGGGCAACGCGAAGACGGTCGCCAGGGTGCTCGCCGCGGCCGAGGACTCGGCCGCGCGCGGCATCCATCTCACGCTCGAGATCGCCGGCGCGATCGTGCTCCTCGCGGCCGTCGTCGCGCTCTTCGCGGCGCGCCACGGGGCACCGGCCCACTCGGAGCTCTAGCCCGTGCCGCGCGCTGTCCTCATCGGCGGTACCGGCCAGATCGGCCGCGCGGCGGCCCGCGCGCTCGCCGTGGACGGCTGGGAGGTCGTCGCCGTCTCGCGTTCCGCCACGCTGCCCGACGGGCTCGCCGAGCTCGGCGTACGGGCGGCCCGGGCCGACCGGGAGGACGACGGGGCTCTGCGGCGGGCGCTCGGCGACGGGGCGGACGTCGTTCTGGACACGGTCGCGTACACGCGCGCGCACGGTGAGCAGCTGAACAACCTCGCCGTGCTCGCGGGCTCGCTCATCGTCATCTCCAGCGCCTCGGTGTACGCCGACGAGGAGGGGAGGACGCTCGACGAGGCGGAGGATCTCGAGTCGTTCCCGCGGTTGCCCGTGCCGGTGCCGGAGACGCAGTGGACGGTCGAGCCCGGCGACGGCTCGTACTCGACGCGGAAGGTCGCGCTCGAGCTGGAGGTGCTCGGCGGGCCGCTGCTCACCACCGTGCTCCGGCCGTGCGCGATCCACGGGCCGGGCTCGCCGCTGCCGCGCGAGCTCCACTTCGTCAAGCGGGCGGTCGACGGGCGCCGCCGCGTCGCGCTCGCCTCGAACGGCAGCAGCCGCTTCCACACGACCTCCGTCGCCAACCTCGCCGAGGTGATCCGGCTCGCCGCCGCCTCGCCCGGCGATCGCATCCTCAACGCGGGCGACCCCGACCCGCCGACGACGCTCGAGATCTGCCGTGCGGTCGGCGCCGCCCTCGACCACGAGTTCGAGCCCGTGCTCTTCCCCGAGCACAGCTACGAGCTGGCCGGGATCGACAACCCGTGGGCCGTGCCGCGGCCGTTCGTCATCGACATGGCCGAGGCGGAGCGCCAGCTCGGCTACCGGCCCGTCACGACCTATCCGGAGGCCGTGCGCGAGACGTGCGCGTGGGTCGCCGGCGAGCTCGAGCGCGGCCGCGACTGGAGCGGCACGTACCTCGGGGCGTTGCTCGACTACGCCGCCGAGGACGCCGCCCTCGCCTCGCGCGGGTAGTAATGGAAGCACCCGTCCGGAGACCGTTCTAGGCTGGTCCGTCCCATGGCGGCGGCGGAGGCGACAAGGGTTCCGGTCGAGCGGTTCACCGAGGAGGAGCGGGCGCGGCTCGCGCCCCACTTCACGAACCTCGACCGGCCGGTGTTCGCGCTCGTCAACCTGCCCGAGACCGTCAAGGGGGCGCTGTTCGCGCGCTACTCCCGCTATGCGGGCACCCTGCGCCGGCTCTTCCTCGACGAGTTCGCCGACTCCCTGCCGGAGCTGCCCGCCTGGGAGGTGGGCGAGGGCGAGCGGGCGGCGCGGCTGTACGAGACGATCTTCCTCGGCTACGGGGACGACTCGGTCGCGCAGCTCGGCGGCGCGCACGTCGCGTGCGAGTGGACGTCGAACCTGCTCACGAAGATCCTGCAGCGGCCGCGGCTCGCGGCCTATCTCGAGCAGTCGACGCGCTACATCGCCTACGACGCGCAGGTCGAGGGCTTCGGCTACCGCTACCACCGCGACGCGCGCTTCGGTCCGGCCTACGAGGCGGCGATGGACGAGCTCTTCGCGACGTACTCGCGGCTCCTCGCCGGCGTCTCGGCGTGGGCGGAGGAACGGTTCCCGGCGGCGGAGGGGGAGTCGCCGGCGGCGCACCGGCGCGCCGTGCGGGCGAAGGCACTCGACCTCGTTCGCGGCTCGCTGCCCGCCTCGTCGCTCTCGCACGTCGGCATCTACGCGAGCGGCCAGACGTACGAGCAGCTCGTCCTCCATCTCCTCGCCCACCCGCTCGCCGAGGCGCGCGCCTACGGCGAGATGCTGCTCGAGGAGCTGCAGGCGGTGATCCCGAGCTTCGTCGCGCGGGTGCCTCGGCCGGACCGCGGCGGCCGCTGGATCGAGTACCTCCGCGAGCGGGACGAGGCTGCCGCGGCCGTCGCCGCGAGGCTGGGGCTCGCCGAGCCCGGCGACGGCGGCGCGGGTCCGTCGGTGCGCCTGCTCCGGACGCACGGCAGCGAGGAGGAGTTGCTCGCGGCGCTCGTCTGCGAGGCGGCCGCGGTGGGGGAGGAGCAGGTCCTCGCGCGCGTGCGGGAGCTGTCCCCCGGCGAGCGGGCGGGGCTCGTGCGCGAGCTCTGCGGCCTACGCGAGAACCGGCGCCACCGGCCCGGCCGCGGCCTCGAGACGCTCTCCTACCGCTTCGAGATCGTCTCCGACTACGGGGCCTTCCGCGACCTCCAGCGCCACCGCCTTCTCACCTGCCAGTGGCAGCGGCTCTCGCCGGGCCTCGGCGCGGACGTCCCCCACGAGGTCGCGGAAGCCGGGCTCGGCGACGAGTACGCGCGCAGCCTCGAGGTCTCCCGCGGCGAGTACGAGCGGCTGTGCGGCGAGGGCTTCGCCGAGGAGGCGCCGTACGCGCTCTGCCTCGCCTACCGCATCCGCTACGTGCTCGAGCTCGACGCGCGCGAGGCGCTGCACCTGATCGAGCTGCGCTCGGGCCGCGAGGGCCATCCCTCCTACCGCGCCGTCGCCCTCCAGATGCGCGACGCGATCGCCGCGGTGCACCCGAGCGTCGCGGCCGCGATGATCTTCGCCGACGCCTCGACGGAGCCGCGGCTCGAGCGGCTGCTCAGCGAGATGCGCAATGAAGCTCGAGCCGGACGTTGAGCCTGGATCCACCGACCTGCGCGGGTGGGGCGCCCGTCTGGGCTCGCCAGGCCGCTCCCCGGCCGGCTTCCGGCCCTGGCAGGCCCGCAAGCCGGCCGGTGCGCTCCCGGCCGCGCCGTCGACGTTCGGGCCTCGGCCCGCCCGTCGCCACCGCGTCCGGTCCTGACGGCCCAGCCGAACGCCCCGCGATCACGCATTCCGGTGGATCCAGGCTCTGAGCTCGAGCACGAGGTCTGGGAGGGCGAGAGCTTTCGCGGAGCCGACCTCGCCGGGATCCGCACGCGCGGCTGCACCTTCAGCTCGTGCGACTTCACCCTCGCGCGGCTGAACGGCTCGGAGCACGAGGGCTCGGACTTCTCGGCGAGCGTCTTCGAGGGAGCGAACCTGTTCGGCGCCCGCTTCGCCGGCTGCAGGATGGCGGGCGCCTCGTTCGCCGGCGCGACGCTCACCGGGCTGGCGGTCGAGGCGGGGGACTGGTCCTACGTGTCGCTGCGCGGCCAGGATCTCTCCGGGATCGACTTGCACGGCATCCGGTTGCGCGAGGCGGATCTCTCCGAGGCCGACCTCTCCGAGGCCGACCTGCGCGGCGCCGACCTGACGCGGGCGCTCGTGCACAACACGACCCTGGCGGGCGCCGACCTCCGCGAGGCGACGCTCGACGGCGTCGACCTCGCGGCGGCCCGCGTCGCGGGGGCGAGGCTCGACCTGGCGGGCGCGGTCCAGCTCGCCCGCGCCCTCGGTGCCGAGGTCGACTAGTGGTGGTACCCCTTCAGCAAATGTCCTCCACGTCCCTGGCGGCTGCAAAGCGGCGCGATGCGGTGTCCTCGGGAGCCCCGATAGCTTCGGCTATCGAGGCTCCCTGCGTCCTTGCCTCGCTTGCTTTTCGCTCGCCAGTGACGCGGCAACATTCACTGAGAGGCACCGGCTACGAGGTCGTCGCCTCTGCGTAGCGGCGCTCCACCTCCGGCCAGTTGACGACGTTCCACCAGGCGTCGAGGTAGGCGGGACGCTTGTTCTGGTACTTGAGGTAGTAGGCGTGCTCCCAGACGTCGATGCCCAGCAGCGGCACGTCGCTCTGGATCAGCGGCGAGTCCTGGTTCGGCGTCGAGTAGACGGCGAGACCCGTGCCGTCCCAGACGAGCCACGTCCAGCCGCTGCCGAAGCGCTTGGCGCCCGCGTCGTTGACCGCGCTCCTGAGGGCGTCGAACGAGCCGAAGGTGTCGTCGACCGCCGAGCGGAGGGCGCCGCCCGGCTCGCCGCCGCCGTCCGGGCTCATGATCTGCCAGAACACGGAGTGGTTGGCGTGGCCGCCGGCGTTGTTGCGCACCGCCGTTCGCTTCTCCTCGGGGATGGCGTCGAGGCTTGCGAGGACGCTCTCGACGGAGGCGTCCGCCCACTCCGTCCCCTCGAGGGCGGCGTTGGCGTTGTTCACGTACGCCGCGTGGTGGGCGTCGTGGTGGACGCGCATCGTCGCCTCGTCGATGTGAGGCTCGAGCGCGTCGTACGGGTAAGGCAGATCCGGCACTTCGAATGCCATGTCCTGGGCTCCTTTCGCTGCTCCGCGTTCCTGCCACGGAGGATATGCTCAGCGCTCGTGTCCACGCTTGCGTACAAGTTCGAGGAGATCGCGCCGCGCCCGCTGCGGTCGGAGGTGCTCGAGCTGGACGGCATCTCGCGGGCCACGGTCGAGGCGCACTACAAGCTCTACGAGGGCTACGTCGCGAAGCGGAACGAGATCCTCGGCCGGCTCGCGGACGTCGACCTCGCGCCGGCGAACCAGACCTTCTCCGAGCTGCGGTCGCTCAAGGTCGACCTCACGTTCGCGATCGGCGGGATCAAGAACCACGAGCTCTACTTCGCCCATCTCGGCGGCGCCGGCGGCGATCCGGACGGCGTCTTCGGCAAGCTCGTCGCGCGCGACTTCGGCTCGGCCGACGCCTGGCGCGCCGACCTCCGGGCGACCGGCATGGCGGGCCGCGGCTGGGCCTGGACGGCGTACGACTGGGACGAGGGCCGTCTCTTCAACTACGTGGGCGACGCGCAGAACACGTTCCCGGTCTGGAACGCCTCGCCGCTCGTCGCGCTCGACGTCTACGAGCACGCGTACTTCCTCGACTACCAGACCGACCGGGCCTCGTACATCGACGCCTTCTTCGCCAACCTCGACTGGGACGTCGTGAACGGCTGGGTCGAGCAGTACGGCATCACCCCGTAGGGACGCTCGTCCGTGCTCATCGCCGCGCTCGTCGCCGCCGGCTATCTGTCCGGCTCGCTGACGTGGGGCTACTGGCTCGTGCGGATCTTCCGCGGCGAGGACGTGCGGACGAGAGGAAGCGGCAACCTCGGCGCCACGAACGTGTGGCGCGTCTACGGAGCGCGGCTCGGGCTGCCGGCCGTCCTGCTCGACACGGCCAAGGGCTTTGCGCCGGCCTTCGTAGGGGTGCTCGTGGTCGGTCACGGCACGGGCGTCCTCGCGGGCGCGGCGGCGATGCTCGGCCACTGGCGGCCCCTCTTCCTCGGCTTCAAGAAGGGCGGGAAGATGGTGGCGACGGCCGGCGGCGCCTTCCTCGGCGTCGCGCCGCTCGTCGGCCTGACGAGCGCCGGCGTCTGGCTCCTCGTCTTCGCCCTCACCCGCTACGCGTCCGTCGCCTCGATGACCGCGGCGGCATCCCTCGCGCTCTGGGCCTGGCTCTTCGGCTATCCCTGGCCGGTGATCGCCTTCGGCGCCGCCGCGGGCGCAGGGGTCGGCTTCCTCCACCGCGCCAACATCGGGCGGCTGGCGCGCGGCGAGGAGAACCGCTTCCACAGGTAGCTCGCGGGTGCTGCGCACCCGCTCGCTGGGGCCGGGCGAAGCGCTTCGCGCTTCGCCCGGAGGAAGCCGAACTGCGCGCGCCCGAGAGCGCGGTCTCGGGCGCGCTCCGTGCTGTTTGGCTTGAGGTCGTCTGGATGGAGCCGGTGCCTGGTGTGCTCGCGCGCGGCGGAGGCCGGCGCGAGC
>CAZRTE010000033.1:0-25056 GCA_964602945.1 uncultured Gaiellales bacterium | reverse complement strand
GGACAGCTGCTCGTCTGCTCGCCCTGCATCAAGAAGCGGCACCTGACCGAGGACGATCTCGTCGACGGCGCCGAGATCGTGGCCGCCGGCCGCTTCGTCGCCGAGGTCACCGACGCGACCAACAGCCTCGTCTACTAGGAGGAGAGATGACCGAGACCCTGACCGAACTGACCGCCGCGAAGGTCGTCGACGCACGCGGCGCCGCCTGCCCCGGGCCGCTGCTCGAGGCGAAGAAGGCGATGGGCGGCGTGGCCGTCGGCGAGGTGCTCGAGCTCTGGTCGAGCGACTCGCAGACGAAGAACGACGTCCAGGCCTGGGCCGCGAAGGTGGGGCACGAGTTCCTCGGCGTCGAGACGGCCGAGGGCTACGACCGCGTCCTCGTGCGCCGCGGGAAGTAAGGGAGCAGCGACGGCCGCCACGGCACCCGCACGCCCTCCCCTCGAAGCGGGACCGGAGACGGGGTTCGTCCCGAAGATCCTCGTCTTCTCGACGAACGCCATCTCCGATCCCGGCATCGACCTCGCCGGCAGCTCGCACCTGCACTATCCGCCGAGCGCGCTGACGATCGCACTCCCCTGCACGAGCGGGATCCGGCCGGCCTGGATCCTGCACGCGCTCGAGCGCGGCTTCGACGGCGTGTTCATCGCCTCGGACGGCGACGAGTGCGCCTACCTCCAGGACTGCTCCGAGCGCTCCTCGCGGATCGTCGCCGAGGCGCAGGCGCTCCTGCAGGAGCACGGCTACGAGGCGCGGCGGCTGAAGATGGCCGCGATCTGCTCGGTCTGCGCGGCGCCGTTCGCGAAGCACGTGCGCGAGTTCGCAGAGGCGCTGGCCGAGCTCGGCCCGGTGGAGCGCGCATGAGCGGGACGAACGGCAACGGTGCCGGCCCCGCCTACGACGCGCTCGTCGTCGGCAGCGGCATCGGCGGCATGGAGTCGGCGCTCAAGCTCGGCGCCATGGGCTATCGCGTGCTCGTGGTCGAGAAGGAGCCGAGCGTGGGCGGCAAGATGATCCTGCTCAGCAAGGTCTTCCCGACCCTCGACTGCGCGAGCTGCATCTCCACGCCGAAGATGGGGGAGACGACGCACCACCCGAACCTCACCGTCCTCACGGACGCGGAGGTCGCGGGCATCGTCCGCGGCAGCGACGGCCGCTTCACGGTGCGCGTGCAGCAGAAGCCGCGCTTCGTCGACGTCAGCGCGTGCACCGGCTGCCGCCAGTGCGAGGTCGCCTGCTCCGTCTCCGTCCCCGACCAGTTCAACGGCGAGCTCGTCGCCCGCCGCGCCGCGTACATCCCCTTCCCGCAGGCGGTGCCGCAGAAGGCGCTGATCGAGCGCGCCGGCACGTCCCCCTGCACGTTCGCGTGCCCCGCGGGGATCAAGGCGCACGGCTACGTCTCGCTCGTCCGCAGCGGCGAGTACGAGAAGGCTTTCCAGCTCGTGCTCGAGACGACGCCGCTCGTCGGCAGCCTCGGCCGCGCCTGCTACGCGCCCTGCGAGGAGCAGTGCACGCGCGGCGAGCTCGAGGCGCCGCTGCCGATCCGCCGCATCAAGCGGTTCATCGGCGACCGTCACGAGGGAGGCCCGGGCGTGGAGCCCGGCGAGCCGACCGGCAAGCGCGTCGCGATCGTCGGCTCCGGTCCGGCCGGGCTGACCGCGGCCTGGCAGCTGCGGCTGCGCGGCCACGGCGTGAAGATCTTCGAGGCGGAGCCCGAGCCGGGCGGGGCGATGCGCCTCTCGATCCCGAGCTACCGCCTGCCCGCCGAGGTCGTCGAGCGGGACGTCGCCAACGTCACCGCGATCGGCGTGGAGATCGAGACGAACAGGCGCATCGAAGAGCTCGCTGCGCTGAGGGAGGACGGCTTCGACGCCGTCCTGCTGGCGACCGGAACCCCGGTCTCGGCCCGTCTGAACGTGCCGGGCGAGGAGCGCGACGAGGTCTGGCCCGCACTCGACTTCCTGCGCCGGATCAAGCTCGCCGACGCGCCCGACCTCAGCGGCAAGCGGGTCGTCGTGATCGGCGGCGGCAACGTCGCGATCGACGCCGCGCGGAGCGCCCTGCGGCTCGGTGCCGCCGAGGTGCACGAGGCCTGCCTCGAGTCGCGCCCCGAGATGCCCGCCCACGAGTTCGAGGTCGAGGAGGCGCTCGCCGAGGGCGTGATCCTCCACGACTCCTGGGGCATCCGCGGCTTCCGCGCGGACGCCGTCGAGCTGAAGCGCTGCACCGCCGTCTTCGACGACGCGGGGCGGTTCTCGCCCCGCTACGACGAGGACGAGCAGAGCGAGCTGCCGTTCGACGTCGCGATCGTCGCGATCGGCATGCGGCGCGAGCGCGACGTCGCCGCCGACCCGGTCACCCTCCAGACCGCCGAGCCCTGGACCTTCGCCGCCGGCGACGTGGTCGTCGGGCCGTCGAAGATCGTCGACGCCGTCGGCGCCGGCCGCCGCGCCGCGTTCATGATCGACCGCTTCCTCCGCGGCGAGAGCCTCACCGAGCTCCCCTTCGACGAGCGACTACCCGTCGTGGAGCAGACCGAGGTCCTCGCCCGCCAGCGCAGCCACAGCCGTCGCGAGCCGCTGCCGGCGCTCTCGCTCGCCGGTGCCCCGTCCGACTTCGCCGAGCTCGAGCCCGGCCTGACCGAGGAGGAGGCGCGCGTCGCCGCCGGCGGCTGCCTCGACTGCGGCGTCTGCTCCGAGTGCCACGAGTGCGTCGCGGCCTGTCCGGCCGACGCGATCGACCTCGACCAGCGCGCGCAGGAGCTCGAGGTCGCCGTCGACTCGGTGATCGTCTCGACCGGCTACAGCCTCTTCCCGGCCGACGCGAAGCCGCAGTACGGCTACGGCCGCTTCCAGAACGTGATCACCGGCGTCCAGATGGAGCGGCTGCTGGCGCCGACCCGGCCCTACAACACGGTGCTGCGGCCGAGCGACGGCAAGGTGCCCGAGCGGATCGCCTACGTGATGTGCACCGGCTCGCGCGACGAGACCGTCGGCAACCCGCTCTGCTCGAAGTTCTGCTGCATGTACTCGATCAAGCAGAACCAGCTGATCATGGGCGCGCTGCCGCTCGCGGACGTGACCGTCCACTACATCGACATCCGCACGCCGGGCAAGGGCTACGACGAGTTCTTCGAGCAGGCGAAGGCGATGGGCGCGCAGTTCGTCAAGGGCCGCGTCGCCTCGATCGCCGAGGCGGAGGGCGGCAACCTCGTCCTCCGCTACGAGGACGTCGAGAACGGCGGCACGATCGCCGAGGCGGAGTACGACCTCGTCGTGCTCGCGGTCGGCGTCCGGCCGAACCTCGACACGAAGACGCTCTTCTCGGAGGAGGAGCTCGCGCTCGACGAGTTCCAGTACGTCGACGAGCCCGACGAGGACGTGAACCCGGCCGCGACGAGCATCCCCGGCGTCTTCGTCGCCGGCGCCGCGTCGGGAGCGAAGGACATCCCCGAGTCGATTCTCCACGCCGGCGCCGCCGTCGCCCAGGCGGCCGCCTACATCGACCGGGAGAAGGTGGCCGTATGAGCGCGCTGCCCGAGCGGAAGATCGGGGTGTACGTCTGCCAGTGCGGTGGCAACATCTCCGACTACGTCGATGTCGACAGCGTCGTCGCGGCGGTCGAGAGCGAGCCCGGCGTCAAGGTCGCGCGCACGGCGATGTTCACGTGCTCCGACGCGACCCAGTCGGAGATCGTCGCGGACATCGAGGGGCAGGAGCTCGACGGCCTCGTCGTCGCCTCCTGCTCGCCGAAGCTCCACACCTTCACCTTCCGCAACGCGGCCAAGCGGGCCGGGCTGAACCCGTACCAGTACACACAGGTCAACATCCGCGAGCAGTGCTCGTGGGCTCACACCGACGACCACGAGGGCGCGACCGAGAAGGCGATCCGGCTCGTGCGAGCCGGTATCAACCGGACACGCCTCACCTCCCCGCTCGAGCCTCTCGTCGTCGAGACGTCTCAGCGCGTCCTCGTTGTCGGAGGCGGCGTCGCCGGGCTGCGCGCCGCGGTCGGCCTGGCCGAGCTGGGCCTCGGC
Organism: uncultured Gaiellales bacterium; assembly: GCA_964602945.1. Classification (GTDB taxonomy): domain Bacteria; phylum Actinomycetota; class Thermoleophilia; order Gaiellales; family Gaiellaceae; genus Palsa-739. The sequence goes on along the minus strand of CAZRTE010000033.1, from coordinate 21,023 downwards.
GTCTTCCTCGTCGAGCGCGAGCAGGAGCTCGGCGGCTGGGTCGGCCGGCTCGGCGAGCTGTACCCGCACGGCAGGAACGGGCGCGAGCTCGTCGGGAAGCTGATCGAGCAGGTGCGCGCCCGCCCCGACGTGACGGTGCTCACCAACGCCGAGGTCGTCGGCAAGGCGGGCAGCTACGGCAACTACACCGCCTCGATCCGGGTCCAGGGCGACGAGGGCCCGGAAACGATCGACGTCGAGGTCGGCTCGATCGTCGTCACGACGGGCTTCGAGGTCTACGAGCCCGAGGCCGGCGAGTTCGGCTACGGGATCGAGGGCGTCCTCACGCTGCCGCAGTTCAAGGAGCTGATCGACGAGGGCGACGGCCCGCTCGTCTTCGCCGGCAGGCCCGTGCGCAGCATCGGCTACGTCTACTGCGTCGGCAGCCGCCAGCCCGACGGCCACACGTACTGCTCCCGCTACTGCTGCCCCGCGGCGATCCACTCCTCCCTCCAGGTCGCCGCCCGCGACCCGGAGGTGCGCCAGTACCACCTCTACCGCGAGATCCGCGCCTACGGCGAGCACGAGCTCGCGTTCAGCGAGTCCCGCAAGCAGGGCTCGCTCTATCTGCGCTTCCCCGACGACGACCCGCCGGAGGTGACGCGCGACGACGACGGCCTGCAGGTGACGGTGCGCGACCTGCTCACGGCCGGCGAGGAGGTCACGATCCCCGTCGACCTGCTCGTCCTCGTCACCGGGATGGTGCCGCGGGAGAACGACGAGCTCGTCGCGGCGCTGAAGCTGCCGGTCGGCAACGACGGCTTCTTCAACGAGATCCACCCGAAGCTGCGCCCGGTCGAGACCGTCGTGGACGGCGTGCTGATCGCGGGCGCCTGCCAGGGGCCGAAGACGGCGAGCGAGAGCGTCGCCTCCGGGCTCGCGGCGGTGACGCAGAGCGCCGCCATGCTCAAGCTCGGCCACGCGGAGCTCGAGCCGCAGGTCGCGCTCGTGGACGCCGAGGCGTGCACCGGCTGCGGCGACTGCCTCGCCGCCTGCCCGTTCGGCGCGATCGCGACGGTGGAGGCGGACGGCAAGACGGTCGCGCTCGTCGACGGCGCCGGCTGCAAGGGCTGCGGCGCGTGCACGCCGGTCTGCCCCGAGGCCGCGATCGACCTGCTCGGCTACACCGACATGCAGGTGCGCTCGATGATCGACGGCATGGTGGAGGCGCTCGTATGAGCCGCGACACGCGCGAGATCATCCGCGAGGAGCCGCTCATGCGCGGGCGGATCCTCGAGGCGGTCGCCGACGGTCCGCACACGGTGCCGGAGATCGCCGCCGCGATCGGCGCGCCCGAGAACGAGACGATGTTCTGGGTCATGGGGATGCGGAAGTACGGCCTGCTCGCCGAGCTCCCCCAGCCCGACGGCGACTACTACCGCTTCCAGGCGGCTGCCCGATGAGCGCCCTCGTCAGCCCCGATCTCGCCGAGCGCGTCCGCGAGGCAGGCCCCTTCGACGCCGGGGCGTGCATGAACTGCGGCGTCTGCACCGCCACCTGCCCGCTCGGCCTCGACGTCCTGCCGCGCCGGCTCTTCCGCTACGTCGAGCTCGGGCTCTCCGAGCGCGTCGAGGCGGAGACGGAGACCGTCTGGTCGTGCCTGCTCTGCCGGCTCTGCGAGGAGAGCTGCCCCGCGGGCGTCCACATCACCGAGAACGTGCGCACCCTGCGGCATCACCTGAACCTCCAGCAGAGAGAGGCGGCGGCCTGATGGCGCTGCCGACGAGAGACGTGATCGGGATCCTCGCCGACAACCTGCGCCTGCGCGGCTCGGTGCTGCCGCTCCCCGCGCGGCGCGCGACCCGGTGGACGCAGGGTCTCGACCTGCCGCGCGGCGGCGAGACCGTCCTCTACACGGGCCAGATGTACCAGCTCATCCCCTATATCGAGCGGCTAGTGCGGGCCGAGCGGCGACTGGGAGACTCGCCGCTCGCCCGCCTTGCCGGAGTCGGCCGCCGGGTCAACCGGCTCGTCAACGTCTCCGCGTTCCTGGCCCGCCCCTCGCGGCGGGAGCGGGAGGAGTTCGACCGGGTGCCGCGCGCCGTCACCCAGCTCCTCCGCGACGCGGGCGTCGAGTTCGGCTGCCTCTACGAGGACGACCTCTACTCGGGCGCGCTCGCCCACGACCTCGGGCTCGACGAGCTCGTCGCCGCCCATGCGCGGCGCGTGCACGAGATCTTCCTCGAGCACGGCGTCCGCACGGTGATCACGATCGACCCGCACACGACGAACATGCTCCGCAGCGTCTACCCGACGCTGGTCGACGGCTACGACGTCGAGGTCAGGAGCTATCTCGAGGTGCTCGCGGAGCGGAACGAGGCCGCGGAGAGGCCGCCGTTCCGCAGCGCGGTGCTCCACGACTCCTGCGTCTTCGCCCGCTACGAGGGCGTCGTCGACGAGCCGCGGACGCTGCTCGAGCGGGCCGGGGTGACCGTGGTCGAGCCCGAGCACGCGGGCAAGCTGACGTGGTGCTGCGGCGGGCCGGTCGAGGCGCTCTACCCCGACAAGGCGCTCGCCCAGGCGCAGCGGCGCGTCGAGCAGCTGAGCTCAGCGGGCGTGCAGTGCGTGACCATGTGCCCGCTCTGCCTCGTCAACCTCTCGAAGGCCGCAGACGGAAAGGTCACCTTCCGAGACCTCTCCGAGGTGCTGCTCGACAGCCGGCAGCTGTCCACCTCTGCCTAGGACTCAGCAGCCGCTGCGGGGCGGCAGGTCGTCGGGGACGTCGTCGAGGTCGACGAGCTCGCGGGCGAAGACCGCGAACCGCTCGAGGTCGGCGCGGTCGGAGGCCAGGCCGAGTGACGCCCTGACGGCGCCGCCGGAGGGCAGGCCGATCGCCTCGACGTAGTCGTCGAGCGTCATCCCTGGGCCGAACTCGCCGCCGAGCAGCGTCTCCCGCGCGATGCTGAAGGCGATCTCGCCGGCGCCGGGATTGCAGAAGCAGCCGGTGCGGAGCGAGATCCGGTGCCGGCGTGCCAGTCGGTCGACGTAGCGCTCGTCGACGATGCGCCCGTCGGGGTGGAGGAAGTTGAAGGCGACGGTCGCGCCCCGGCCTCCGATCCCGGGCGGCCCGTAGAGGCGTGTGGCCGGCTCCCCGTTGGAGTGGCGGAGCGTCGCGAGGATCTCGAGCAGGTCGGCGGCGAGGGCCTGCACGTGCTCGTGGACGCGCTCCAGCCCCACGGAGTCGAGGAACCTCAGCCCGATCTCGACGGCGGGCAGGTTGAGGAAGTCGACCGTTCCGTCCTCGAACTGGGCGGCGCCGGGGGCGGACTGGTGCCAGGCGCGCTGCACGAAGGCGGCGAGGATCGTGCCGCCCGAGAACCACGGCCGCTCGAGCCGCGCGAGCGCGTCGCGGCGCGCGATCCGCGCGCCGACGCCCGTGGGCCAGCCGAACATCTTGTAGAAGGAGAGCGCGACGAAGTCGGGCCGGACGCGCGAGAGGTCGAGCCTGTTCGTCGGCACGAACGCGGCTGCGTCGAGGAGGACGTCCCAGCCGGCGGCGTGCGCGCGCTCGATCCACTCGAGCGGGTGCTGGACGCCGGAGAAGTTCGACTGCGCGGGGTAGGCGAACAGGTTGTGGTGCTCGCCGACGGTCGCGGTCAGATAGCGGCCGAGCGCGTCCTCGTCCACCCGCAGCTCGGGCGGGATGCTCGGGACGTACGTCGTCTCGACGCCGCGGCTGTGGGCGAACTCGCGGATCCCGTTGACGGAGTTGTGGTTGTCGAAGGTGAGCAGGAACCGGTCGCCGGGCCGGAACGGATACGCCTCGCCGACGAGCCGCAGCGCGCCGGTCGCGTTCGGCGTGAAGACGCAGACCCACTCGTCCTCGGCGGCCCGGAAGAAGCGCAGGACGGCCGCACGCGCCTGCTCGGCGAGCTCGGTCGCGGCCGTCGAGGTCGGGTTGTCGGAGTGGGGGTTGCCGAGGACGCTCGTCCGCAGCAGCTCGAGGTGCTCCGCGAGCTGGGACTCGGCGTAGAGGCCGGAGCCCGTGTAGTCGAGGTAGGCCTGGCCGGTCTCGTCGAGGCGCGCGAACTCGTCGCGGCGAAGCTGCTCGAACGCGACGTCGGACAGGGGATGTGCGAGCGGTTGCGTCAGACGACTCGAATCATCTCAGGGGCGTACCCCAACCGTATCTGCTACTCTACAACTGTGCAACTGTTGAACGGAGAAAGGAACGGCTGATGGCGCTGCCCCATCCCATCCCCGCCGACCTCGTCGAGCTGATCGCCCGCCGCTTCCAGCTGCTCGGAGAGCCGAGCCGGATCCGGCTGCTCGACCAGCTGCGCGACGGGGAGGCGAGCGTGCGCGAGCTCGCCGAGGGACTGGACATGAACCAGCAGAACGTCTCCAAGCACCTGGCCCTGCTCGCCGACGGCGGGGTGCTCACCCGCCGCAAGGACGGCACCCACGTCTACTACCGCATCGCCGACGACGGCGTGCTCGCCCTCTGCGAGCAGGTCTGCGGCTCGCTCGAGCAGCAGCTGCGCGGCCTGGTCGCCCTCGTCGACGGCTTCGCCTCCACCTCTCCCGAAAGGAGTCATCACTGACATGGAAGTGACCACGGACACCTTCGAGCGCGACGTGATCGAGCGGTCGCGCGAGCTGCCGGTCGTCGTCGACTTCTGGGCCGAGTGGTGCGGCCCCTGCCGTGCCCTCGGGCCTGCGATCGAGCAGGAGGTCGAGAAGCGCTCGGGCCGGCTCGAGCTGGCCAAGCTGAACGTCGACGCCGAGCCGGTGATCGCCGGCCGGTACGGCATCCAGTCGATCCCGACGGTCGCCGTCTTCCGGGACGGCCAGCCGGTGACCGGCTTCATCGGCGCCTACCCGGCGGGCACGATCGGCAAGTTCTTCGACGAGCAGGTGCTCGCGGAGACGACCGACGAGTCGGCGGCGGTCTAGGGGCCATGGGACGCGTCCCCGGCACGACCGCCGCAGGCGTCGCGGAGGCGGCGCGGCTGCGCAAGCCCCGCGTGCTCGTCTTCACCACGCGAACCTGCCCCTGGTGCGTACGCGTGAAGAAGTACCTGCGCGAGCAGCAGGTCTCGTTCCACGAGGTCGACGTCTCGCGCAACCCCTCCGCCGCACGCGACCTCGTGCGGAAGACGGGTCAGACGGGAGTGCCCGTCGTCGAGATCGACGGCAAGCCCGTCGTCGGATTCGACCGCGGCAAGATCGACAAGCTGCTCGGCCTCGACAACCACAAGCGCGGCCTCCTGCGCCGCTGAGAGAAGGAGACTCGGAACGATGGAAGATCAGATTCAGCCGCTCGGCGGCCGCGTGCTCGTGCGCGTGCTGGCCGAGCCCGAGACGACCGTGAGCGGCATCGTCCTGCCCGACACGGCCAAGGAGATGCCGCAGCGCGGCGAGGTGGTCGCGATCGGCGACGAGGAGGACCTGATCAAGGTCGCTCCGGGCGATCTCGTCCTCTACCCGAAGTACACCGGCAGCGAGGTCGCCGTCGACGGCGAGGACCACCTGATCATGGAGGCGACCGACCTGCTCGCGGTCCTGCGCACCGCGGCGGTGCCGGCGTAGAGAATTGAGCTCGATGAGCAGCGCCGACTGGGACCGCCGCTACGCCGGCAGCGAGCTGCTCTGGACCGCCGAGCCGAACCGCTTTCTCGTCGCCGAGGCGGCCGGGCTCCCGCCGGGACGGGCGCTCGACCTCGCGTGCGGCGAGGGGCGGAACGCCGTCTGGCTCGCCGAGCGGGGCTGGCAGGTGACGGGCGTCGACTTCTCCGCGGCCGGACTGGCCAAGGCGGAGGAGCTGGCGCGCGCCCGCGGAGTCGACGTCGAGCTCGTGCGGGCCGACCTCGCCGGCTGGGAGCCCGAGCGCGCCGCCTTCGACCTCGTCGTCGTCCTCTATCTCCAGCTGCCCGCGGCGGAACGGCGGCCGGTCCTGCGCCGGGCGGCGGCCGCCGTCGCGCCGGGCGGGCTGCTGCTCGTCGTCGCGCACGACAGGAGTAACCTCGAGCACGGCTGGGGCGGCCCGCAGAACCCGTCCGTCCTCTACAGCCCGGCCGACGTCGCGGCCGACGTCGAGCCCGAGGGGCTCGAGATCGAGCGGGCCGCGGTCGTCGAGCGGCCGGTGGTGACGGACGACGGAGAGCGGACGGCGCTCGACCTGCTCGTCCGGGCCCGGCGCTGAGAGCTCAGGGAACGGGGCCGGGAGACGTGGTCTCCCGGCCCCGTGCCGTCAGGACTTGTGCTCGGGCCGCTACGAGGAGAGCGGAGCGGTGAGGCTCGCACACTCACCGGTCGCCGCGCCGCCGACCGTATTGGGGCCGTTGCCGATCGTCGGATCGTACGCATCGCCGTACTGGGCGAGCGGGGCGTTCGACCGGCAGTCCAGGTTGTTGCCGACCGTGTTCCCGTCGACCTCCATGGCGTCCGGATCCGGGAGGATCACGTTGTTCGCATAGAACGCCAGGTTGCCGCCGACGTGGTTGCGCAACGCTCCGATCCAGGATCCCGGGCCGCCGCTCCAGCCCACGATCGTGAGATCGCCCTTGATGTCCATGTTCTTCACCGGGAAGTTCAGGTGGGGCATGCCCAGGCCGCCGCCGAAGGAGAGGACGCTGCCGCCCACGGTCACGGCAGTCAGATACATCGTCCTCGGCTGCAGAGCCAGGATGCTGCCGCCCACCGTGTCGGGCGGGACACTGACGCACGGCGGGGTTCCGGGAGGACCATTCGCGCCCGGCGCACAGCCGAGGGCGAGGGTCGCACCGAAGCCCACCGTCACGCTGCCGCCCACCTGCACCGTCCCGGTGCTGAACGCGTCGAGGCACGACCCCGGCAGCAGGTTCAGGTCGCCGGTCACCGTCACCGTCGCGTCGTTGGCGACATAGGCGACCCCGCTGATCGTGAGATTCTGATACGTGCCGGACAACGCAGTTCCGGTGGTTCCTTCCGAGCTACCACAGATCGGCGCGGCCACAGGATCGGCGTTCGCGACACCTGTGGCGCCGAGCAGCAGAGCAAGGCTCCCCGCGCAGACGACCAACACAGCTACACCGAGCAACGTGCGAATCCTCATGCTCTCCCTCTCTTCCTGATTGCCCTTGGCGCCTCCTCGAGCAGGCGACCGAGGAGCCTACCAACGTGCGCTGCTTCGTTCCGCCGATCGCTCCTACGGAGCCTCGGCGGCGGGCTCCAGCCTCCGCCGGGACGGGCGGCGGATCCGCTCCGCGATCCGGTAGGAGCCGAGCACGAGCGCTGCGGCACCCGCCTGGGCGGCGAGACCCTCGACGGTCGGGAAGGTCGCGAACCAGAGGCCGACGAAACCGGGGAAGCCGATGCCGACCGGCGTGGAGGGGAGCCAGCCGGCGAGCTGCAACTCCTGCACGCTCTCGCCGACCATGACGAGGAGGACGAAGCCGAGCAGGACGCCGGTGGCGACGAGCATGCGGCGGTAGGGGAGCCGGTGCTGGGCGGAGAAGGTGATCGCGCCGGCCGCCACGGTGAGGGCGAAGCCGACGGCGACTCCCTCGAGCACGGTGAGCGAGCCCGCGTCGAGGCGGAGGTTCTGGAGGAAGAGGACGACCTCGAACCCTTCCCGGTAGACGGCGGTGAAGCCGAGGACGGCGAGGCCGAGCAGCGCCCGGCGCCCCGCGGCGGGCGTGGCGATGCGGCGGCGGACGCGGTTGTGGGCCGAGATCCAGCCCGTCCAGTAGATCTTGTGGAAGAACCAGTTCATGACCACGAGCAGGACCGCGACGGCGAGGAGGCCCGTGGCCGCCTGGAGGTCGAGCCCGGGGCCACCGAGGGCGCCGACGAGCAGGATCGCGAGGAACCAGGTCGCGACCGAGGCGGCCAGGCCGGCACCCGCGCCCGCGGCCACCGGCCGCCGCAACCGTCCGTTCGCGCCGACGAAGCTCGCGGTGAGCGCGGCGAGCACGAGCACCGCCTCGAGCCCCTCGCGGAAGACGAGCAGCCCGCTGTCGACGATCACGGCCCCGTGGCCGAGGTGGACGCCCGCCGCGGTCGGGTCCGGGACGCCGCCCGGGGCGGTGACCGCCTTCCACGTGAGCGCTCCGAGCGCAGCGGCCGCGACGAGGCTCCAGGCCGCGCGGCGGCGCAGCCGCCGACGGGCCGCCAGCTCCTCTGCGGTTGGACACCGACGACGCACCACCATGCAAGGGGTACCTTACAAAGAAGGCAAGGAAACCCAGACGGAGGAGGAGACATGGCGACCCAGAGCGCGACCGCCCGCGACATCCTCTCGGACGAGCTGGCGGAGAAGCGGGAGGAGATCGTCGAGCTCCTGACCCGCGCCTACTGGATGGAGATCGAGACGGTGATGAGCTACATCGCCAACTCGATCAACCTCGACGGGGTGCGCGCGCAGGAGATCCGCGAGTCGCTCGGCGAGGACATCGAGGAGGAGCTCGGACACGCGCAGGAGTTCGGCAAGCGGATCAAGGAGCTCTACGGCGTCGTCCCCGGCTCGCTCGAGTTCCACGCCGAGCAGCACGAGCTGCAGCCGCCAGACGAGCAGACCGACCTCGTGCACGTGATCAAGGGCGTGATCGCGGCCGAGACCGGAGCGATCGAGCACTACAACCGGATGATCGAGGCGACCGACGGCGTCGACTGGGTCACCCAGGACCTGGTGATCGGGATCCTTCACGACGAGCAGCGCCACCGGCGGCTGTTCGAAGGCTTCCTGCGCGAGTTCGAAGTCGCCGCCTGAGGTCATCGTAGAAAGCCGTAGCCGTTCGCAGCGCCCGGGCCGATGCCGGTGCAGCCGTCCGGCCGCACGATGCGGTCGATGACGACGAGTCTCCCGCTGCGGCGGGCGCTGTGGATCGTCGGCCCGGGTCTGATGGTGATGCTGGCCGACACGGACGCGGGCAGCGTGATCACCGCCGCCCAGTCGGGCGCCCGCTGGGGCTTCCGCCTCCTGCTCCTGCAGATCGTGCTCGTGCCCGTCCTCTATCTCGTGATGGAGCTGACGGTGCGGCTCGGGGTCACGACCGGCAAGGGCCACGCCGCGCTGATCCGGGAGCGTTTCGGCCCGGGCTGGGCCTACGTGTCGGTGGGCGCGCTGCTCGTCAGCGTCGTCGGCGCCCTGGTCACCGAGTTCGCCGGCATTGCCGGCGCGGGGGAGCTGTACGGGCTCCCGCGCGGGCTCACGGTCACGGCTGCCGCCGCCCTGCTCGTGGGGCTCGTGGTGACCGGCGGCTACCGGCGCGTCGAGGTGGTCGGGATCGTGCTCGGCCTGCTCGAGCTCTCCTTCGTCGCCGCGGCGCTGGTCGCGCACCCGAGCGCGCACGAGCTCGCCCGCGGCGTGCTGGGGAGCCAGCCGCTCGGCGACCACGCCTACCTCGGTCTCGTGGCGGCGAACGTCGGGGCGGTGATCATGCCCTGGATGCTCTTCTACCAGCAGGGCGCCGTCGTCGACAAAGGCCTGCGGCCGAGACATCTGCGCATGGCCCGGATCGACACGGCCGTGGGTGCCGTGCTGACGCAGGTCGTGATGGCCGCGGTCCTCGTCACGACCGCCGTCTCCCTCGGCGGCCGGGCGGGTACGCGGTCCCTGCACAGCATCGGGGAGATCTCGACCGCGCTCACCCCGCTGCTGGGCGGCACGGCGGCCCGCGCGATCCTCGCGCTCGGGATGGTCGGCGCGGCGTTCGTGGCCGGGATCGTCGTCTCGCTCGCGGCCGCCTGGGCCGTCGCCGAGGCGACCGGCCGTCCCGGCAGCCTCGACTCGCGGGTTCGCAGCGCGCCGCTCTTCTACGGGATCTACATCGGGGCGGTGGCACTCGGCGCGGGCGCCGTGCTCGCGAGCGGCTCGCTCGTCCGCCTCGCCGTCGGCGTCGAGATCCTCAACGCGCTGCTCCTGCCGCTCGTGCTCGGCATGCTCGTCCTGCTGGCCCGTAGCGCGCTGGTCAAGCCGTACCGGCTCGGCCGCCGCCGGCAGGCCACCGTGGCGGCGGTCACCGGCGGCGCGATCGTGCTCGGCATCATCTGGGTCGGTTTCGCCCTCGGCCTGTAGAGCGGGACACGCGGGCCGCGGTTTCGGCCGGTCCGTACGGGTTCGTCTCGTTCCGGGCGTTGCTACGGTCCTCGCAGGGGGAAGCGGCTCCTGTGGCGAAGGAGTAGCCGACAATGACGGTTCGCGCTCAATTTCTTGCTCTCGGCAGGCGGTTCGCGCTCCCCCTGCTCCCACGACCGCGGCGCACGCCGCCCTCCGCCTATGTCCAGCTCTGACGTCGCTCTTCTCGTCGCCGGCGGCCTGCTTCTCGTCGCCGCTGTTGCCTGGCTCGTGCGCAGCAGGCGAAAGCACGCCCGTGAGAAGGGGCTGAACGTCGCTCTGCAGGCCGCCGATCCGTCCGCCAGGATCGCCGGCTTGGTCGCCGCCGCCGAGCGCGGCGTGAACGAGAGCGCTCCTGCTCTGCTCGCAGTCGCGCGGAGGGAGGAGGACGAGGACGTTCTCGATGCCCTCGCGAAGATCGTCGCGCAGCAAGCGTGGGAAGGCACCTCCCGTGCGGAGGCGATCGAGCTGCGGCTCTGGGCACGGGACCGGCTGAGGGCGCAGAGTCCTCCGGCCACGCCGCCGCCGGATGACTCTCCGGCGCCGCCGGAACAGACGGCCGGGCCCGCCTCGGATGCCGGCTTCAGACCCGCCGTGGCCGACCCGGTCGATACCGCGGCGGAGTCCCCGACGACCGTGGAGGAGCCGGCCGCCGGCGCGGCAGACCCGGCGACGGTCGTGACGGGGCCCGTCGCCCCTCCGGTCGAGCCGGCTTCGCTGCCGACGGTCCTCGTGACCGGGGCGGGAGGTCCGGCCGGCGTCTGCGTGATCCGGGCCCTCAGGGAGATGTGCGTTCGCGTCGTGGCGGCTGATCCCGACGACAGCGCCGTCGGACTGCAGCTCGCCGACGTGGCCGGATCGGTCCCGCGCCCCGACGACGACGGGTTCCTCGAAGCCGTCTGCGAGCTCGGGCGTGCCACCGGGGCCGGAGCGCTCATCAGCACCGTCTCCGACGAGCTACCGCCGCTCGCGGAAGGGCAGAACGAGCTCGTCCGCGTAGGCCTCGCGACCTGGCTGCCCGACCCGTACGCAGCAAGAATCTGCCTCGACAAGTGGGAGCTCGCCCAGGCGCTCGCCGCGGCAGAGATCCCCCATCCGGCGACGGGCAACGGCGAGCGGGACGGGGTGCCCGGCCCCTGGATCGTGAAGCCGCGCCTCGGGCCGGGACCGCGCCAGGTGTATGCGATCGACGACACGGCCGACCTCGAGTGGGCGCTGCAGCGCACGCCGCCGCCTGTCGTCCAGAGCCGGCTCGAGGGCATCGAGTTCACGGTCGACGCGCTCGTCGACCGTGACGGGACGCTGGCCGGCGCCGTGCCGCGCTGGCGCCTCGAGACGAGGGCCGGGGTCTCGACGAAGGGCCGGACGTTCGAGGACCCACTGCTCCTCGAGCAGACGGAGGCGCTCGTAGCCGCGATCGGCCTGGAAGGCCCGGTCAGCGTGCAGGGATTCCTGCTCTCGTCCAACGGCGAGTACTCGTTCACCGGGGTGCACCCGCGGTTCTCGAGCGGGCTCTCGTTGTCCCTCGCAGCCGGGGCCGACCTCGTCGGTGAGTACCTACACGGAATCCTCGGGCTGCCCCTCCGCGGCGAGCGGCTGGCGTACGAGCCGGGCGTGACCATGGAGCGTTTCTACGAGGAAGTGATCCTGCGATGAGCGTTGCAGTCCGCTCCGGCCCGGGGCTCCTTCGACCGCTGCTCCCCGTGGCGCGCCGGATGCGAATGGAGGTGTGCGAATGAGCTCGAGTCCCAGCATCGACTGGGTCCTGGACAAGATCGCCGACCTCGCGAACGGCCCTGGCGAAGACGATGCCGCTTTCAAGGTCCTGCTGACCCTCGTCGCAGCCCTCGATCCACCGCCGGAGACGGTGAGGCTGGAACCGGTGGCGCGCCGGATCCGCAAGCTGAGGCTGGCCGAGGTCCTCGACCATCCCAGCGAGCTTCGTCTCGGGGCGGTCAGGCTGCTGGCCGCGCTCGACGGCTCGTCTCTCCCGACCTTTGCGCCGCGGGCCGGCTCGGCGGAGAAGCCGGCTCCGGAGCCGGCCCCGAGCGTCGAGCCGGCCCCGGACACGGCCCCGAGCGTCGAGCCGGCCCCGGACACGGCGGCGACCGCCGAGCCGGTCCAGGCATCCGCCCCGGCTCCCGCTCCCGCGGCGCCGGAGCCTGCCGCCGTGGCGCCGGAGCCTGCCGCCGCCGCGCCGGAGCCTGCTCCCGTGGCGCCGGAGCCTGCTCCCGCGGCGCCGGAGCCTGTCGCCGTGGCACCGGAGCCTGCCCCAGCGCCACCGGAGCCTGCCCCGGCTCCGACGACGGAGGCTCCCCCCGAGGAGGTCGGCGTGACCCCGCCGCGGCGGTCCCGGCGCGCCCGCGGACGCGTCATCCTCTCGTTCCCGCATCCCGGCGAGGAAGTGGATCCCGGGCGGGACAACGGCGCGGCCTGACACCGGAGCCGAGGGACGGCGGGCGCAGCCGCGGGCAGCGAGCCGCGGGTGCCGCCCGATCCGCAGGGAAGCGGCGCCTCGACCGGCCTACCGGTCGGATTCCTCGTTCTTCGTCCGCGTGCTCGCGACCACGCTGCCGACAGCCGGAGCTCGCGCTCCCGCGGCACCCGGCCTGGAGAGGCTCGTGGGCGTGCCCGCCGGCGGCTGGTCCTCTGCGAGCTGCTCCTCGGGCGGCTCGAGCGCGAACCGCGGCAGGCGCCCGTCGAGCCAGGCGGGGAACCACCAGGTCCGCTCGCCGAGGAGCTGGAGCGTCGCCGGCAGGAGCAGGACGCGGATGACGAGGGCGTCGAGGAAGACCGCGCCTGCGAGCGCGAGCCCGAACATCTCGATCACGCGCTGCCCGCCTCCGATGAAGCTCGCGAAGACGACGACCATCACGCCCGCGGCCGCCGTGATCACGCGCCCCGTCCGGATCAGCCCCTCGCGCACCGACTCCGAGGTGTCGGCGCCGTGCGTCCACTCCTCGTGGATCCGGCTGACGAGGAACACCTCGTAGTCCATCGAGAGCCCGAACACGATCGCGAAGGCCATCACCGGCAGGAAGGCGAGGATCGGCCCGCCGGCGATCCCGAACAGGGAGCCGAACCACCCCCACTGGAAGACGGCGACGACGATGCCGAGCGACGCGCCGATCGAGAGCAGGTTCATCACCGAGGCCTGCAACGGGATCAGGAGCGAGCGGAAGACGACGAGCAGGAGCAGCGCCGAGAGGAGCACGACGATGCCGATGAAGTAGGGGAGCCGGCCGCCGAGCACGCTCGAGAAGTCGATCTGCGCAGCCGTCGTGCCGCCGATGTAGGCGGTCATCCCCGTGCGCTGCTCGAGGGGCGGGATCACGTCCCGGCGCAGGTACCGGACGAGCTGCTCGGTCTGCGTGCTCTGCGGCGAGGTCGTGGGATAGGCGGCGACGGTCGCGACGGTGCCGCCGGGGCTGACGCGCGGCGGCGCGACGGCCGCGACCCCCGGCGTCCGCCGCAGCGCGGACTCGAGCGGCGCCAGCACGGCCGTGTCGCCGGCCCGCGGCAGCTCGACGGCCACGAGCAGCGGGCCGCTGAAGCCCTGGCCGAACCCCTGTGCGACGAGGTCGTAGGCGCGGCGGGTCGTCTGGTTCTTCGGGTCGTTGCCGGCGTCCGTGTTGCCGAGGTGGATGCTGAACACCGGCACCGTGAGGATGACGAGCAAGGCGGCCGAGGCGACGAGGGACGGCCAGGGATGCCGCTGGATCACGCCGATCCAGCGCGTCCAGAAGGTGCTGCGATCCGGCGGCGGCGTGCGGCGGCGGCGCGCGAGCAGCGACGGGCGCCCGATCCGGTGGCCGAACAGGGAGAGCAGCGCGGGCAGCAGCGTCAGCGAGGCCGCGAGCACGAGCAGCACCGCGAGCGCGGCGGAGATCGCGACCCCGTCGAGCAGCGCGATCCCGAGCGCGAGCATCCCGAGCAGGGCGATCACGACCGTGATGCCGGCGAAGATCACCGCCCGGCCTGCGGTGTTGATCGCCTGCCCGATCGCCGTGGGCACGTCCCCTCCGTTGCGCCGGTACGCCTCCCGGTAGCGGGTGACGATGAAGAGCGCGTAGTCGACGCCGACCCCGAGCCCGATCATGAGCGCGAGCTCCGTCGCGAAGTCGGGCATCGAGACGAGCCGGCTGAAGAGGCCGATCAGACCGAACCCGGTGCCGAGCCCCAGCAGCGCGGTGCCGACGGGCAGGCCCATCGCGAGCACCGAGCCGAAGCTGATCAGCAGCACGGCGACGGCGGCACCGATCCCGACGAGGAACGTGTAGCCGATGGAGAAGCCGATCGCCTGCTCGATCGCATGGCCCTCGAGCTCCACCTGGAGCGCCGGCGAGCGCGCGCTCTCGGCCGTCCTGATCACCCGCTCGATCGCCCGCTTCGGCAGGGAGTTCGCGTACTCGTCGAAGACGACGGTGGCGAAGCCGATCGTCCCGTCACGGGAGATCGCCTGTCCGTTCGCCGCATAGGGACTGACGACGGAGACGACGTGCGGCAGCCGGTCGACCTGCGTGAGCATCCTGGCCACGCGTGCGCGCACGGCGGGCGCCGTGAGCCTGCCGCTGCGCGTGTGGAAGACGATCTGGTCGATGTCCCCCGCCTCGGCCGGGAAGCCGCTCGCGAGGAGGTCGGCGGCCCGCTGCGCGCCCGTCCCCGGCAGCCGGAAGGAGTTGCCGTAGTGCGAGCCGATGGCGGACGAGATCCCCATCGCGGCGGCGAGAGCGGCGACCCACAGCACGACGACGGCGAGGCGGTGGCGGGCCGACCAGGCGGCCAGGGTCAGCATGGATCCACTCGTTCCTGGGCTCTCACGCGGTGGCGGCGGGCCGGACGAGCCCGACGAGCGACCAGGGTAACCTCGTTAGGCGCGGGCGTCGTCCGGGCATAGGATCCGGGGCGTGGAAGCGACCATTCGCGAGGGGCAGGCGCCGGCGGTCATCGTCTCGCTCCAGGAGGGCGAGCGCTTCACCGCCGAGGCCGGGGCGATGACGTTCGTCTCCGGGAACATCTCGATGGAGGTCGAGATGCCGGGCGGCCTGGCGGGCGGGTTGAAGCGCAAGCTGCTCGCCGGCGAGAGCCTGTTCGTGACGCACTACGTCGCCAAGGGGCCGGGCACGGTCGGGATCACGGGCCCGTTCCCGGGCTCGATCCGGCAGCACGAGCTCGACGGCGAGATCATCTGCGAGCGGCACGCGTACCTCGGCCACCACGGCGAGGTCGAGATCGAGGGCGCATTCTCCCAGCGGCTCGGCATGGGCATCCACGGCGGAGGCGAGGGCTTCACCCTGCAGCGGCTGAAGGGGAAGGGCATCGTCTGGCTGCACGGCGGCGGCGACTTCCTCGACTTCGACCTCGCGGAGGGCCAGCGGCTGGTCGTCGACACCGGCTGCATGGTCATGGTCGACCCGACCGTGAAGTACGAGGTCAAGCTCCAGGGCGGGGTCGCCAAGAGCCTGTTCGGAGGCGAGGGCCTGTTCCTCGTCCACATGACCGGTCCCGGCCACGTGACCCTGCAGACCCTGCCCTTCACGCGCACGGCCCGGCGCGTGCTCGCCGCCGCCGGCGGCGGCGGTGACGAGTCGGGCGTGGGAGGGTTTCTCGGCAAGATCCTCGAGTGAGTAGGAGGTAGAGCGATGAGTTTGCTCGACAAGGCGAAGCAGGCGGCCGAGCAGGCCGCCACCAGGGCGAAGGAGGGCGTCGAGGACGTCCAGCAGAAGCGGGAGCTCGGGCAGGCCTACGGCGAGCTCGGCAAGACCGCGTTCGAGCTGCTCGAGTCGGGCGAGATCGCGCATGCGAAGCTCGAGGGAACCGCGGAGCAGATCCGCACGCTCAAGGAGAAGCTGGCCGGCTCGCCCGGAGGGGACGGCGGCGGGGAGGCGGGCGGTGACGCAGGCGGCGACCCGAACCAGCCCCCGGCGATGCCGACCTAGCCCGAGATCGCGCGGCGCAGCGACGCGTAGAGCACGACGGCCACGGCGACGGGGAGGAGCCACCACGCCGTGACGCCCTCGGCGGCGAGAATCGCCGTGCCGCCGATCGCGACCGCGACTCCGACCGCGGCGCGCCAGTCGTCGCCGATGACGAAGCTCCACCAGAAGCGGCCGAAGGCGGCGATGTACCTCATGCCTCGGCTCCTGCCGCGGCGAGCGCGCGTCTCCGCCCGCGCAGGTGCGCGACGAGTGCCACGGAGATGGCGCAGACGAAGCCGAGCACGCCGAGGAGCGCGGCGTCGGAGCCCGGCCAGTGGGCGCCGGCCCCCTCCGCCGCCCAGAAGATGCCGAACGTCGTGAGCATGATCCCGACGGCGAACTTCATGCTGTTCTCCGGCACGCGCGAGAGCGGCGTCCGGACGGCGACGCCGACACCTGCCACGAGCACGAGGGCGCCGGCCGCGCCGGCGGCGGCGAGCGGGATGCTGCCCTGCGTGCTGCCGAAGGTGAGGACGATGAAGGCGACCTCGAGGCCCTCGAGCAGCACGCCCTTGAAGGAGAGGGTGAAGCCGTACCAGTCGAGCCCGGCCCGCTCGACGCTTGCGGCGGTGCGGGCCGAGTCGAGCTCGGTCGCGAAGATCGCGTCCTCGTCGTGGAGGGCCTTGAAGCCGCTCGCCCTGAGGATCGCCTTGCGCAGCCACTGCAGCCCGAACACGAGCAGCAGGGCGCCGACGACGAGGCGGAGCCCGCGCAGCGGGATCACCGTCAGCGCCGGGCCCAGGGCGGCGACGACGGCCGCGAGCACGACGGTCGCCGCGGCGAGGCCGGTGAGCGAGGAACGCCAGCCGCGGGCGACTCCGGCGGCGAGGACGATCGTCAGCGCCTCGACCATCTCGACCGCGCTCGCCAGGAAGGCCGAGAGGACGAGGAACGCCGAGCTCACGCCTCCACTGTAGGCGTTAGCCTCCGGTCTCGATGGCGGAGCCGGGCTACCGCATCGAGCCGCTCTCCGAGGCGACCTGGGCTCCGTTCGCCGAGCTCGTCGAGCGCAACGACGGCGTTTTCGGCGGGTGCTGGTGCATGGGCTTCCACCCCGACGACACGAGGACGCCCGCGCTCAACCGCGAGCGCAAGCGCGAGCGCGTGCGAGCCGGGACCACGCATGCGGCGCTCGTGTTCGAGGGCGACGAGTGCCTCGGCTGGTGCCAGTTCGGCACGCCCGCGGAGCTGCCCCGGATCAAGAGCCGGAGGGCGTACGAGCAGGGCGTGACGGAGCTGCCCGACTGGCGGATCGCGTGTTGCTTCGTGGGGAAGGGGAAGCGACGCCGCGGCGTCGCCACCGCGGCCCTCGCCGGTGCGCTCGACCTCATCGCGGGACTGGGCGGGGGGACGGTCGAGGGCTACCCGGAGCCCGCCGGCGCGGTGCCGGCCGGCTTCCTCTTCAACGGCGCGCTGTCGACCTACGAGAGGCTCGGCTTCACCCGCGACCGCAAGCTCGGCAAGCACCGCTGGGTCGTGCGCACAGTCGTCAGGCCGCGGGGGTGACGGTGACGAGCGGCACGTGCGATTGTCGCCGCCCGACCAACCACGCCGTGGGCAACGACGTGGCTCGCGGGCAGCTCGGGCGCGACGGTCGTCACCGCCCCGGCGTAGGCCCCGTCCCGTACGGGCGATTCAGCGAAGCCCCGGATGTTCCGGCGTCCGGGGCTTGCTGACCTGCGAGGGATGGCCTTTCGGACGATCATCGAGCCGTTCCGGATCCATTCCGTCGAGCCGCTGCGGCTGACGAGCGAGGAGGAGCGGCGGGCGGCGATCCGCGAGGCCGGCTTCAACCTCTTCAACCTGCACGCGACGGACGTGCTGATCGACCTCCTGACCGACTCGGGTACGGGCGCGATGTCGCGCGACCAGTGGGCCGCGATCCAGCACGGGGACGAGAGCTACGCCGGCTCGCCGTCGTGGTACGTGTTCCTCGACGCGGTGCGCGGGCTCTTCCCGTTCGCGCACGTCATCCCGACCCATCAGGGGCGGGCGGCCGAGAAGATCCTGTTCACGGCGATCGCCGGCCCGGGGCAGGTCGTCCCGAACAACACGCACTTCGACACGACGCGCGCGAACGTCGAGTTCACGGGCGCCGAGGCCGTCGACCTGCCGATTCCCGAGGCGCTCGTGCCCTCGCTCGAGCATCCGTTCAAGGGGAACATGGACGTCGCCGCGCTCGAGCGCCTGCTCTCGGAGCGCGGCCGCGACGCGGTTCCCGCGGTCTTCGTCACGGTCACGAACAACTCCGGCGGCGGGCAGCCCGTCTCGCTCGAGAACCTGCGCGCCGTACGCGCCGTCTGCGACGCCTTCGGCGTCCCGCTCTTCCTCGACGCCTGCAGGTTCGCCGAGAACGCCTGGTTCATCCGCGAGCGGGAGCCGGGCCAGGGCGACCGGCCGGTGGCCGAGATCGTGCGCGAGATGGCCTCCCTCGCCGACGGGATGACGATGAGCGCGAAGAAGGACCCGATCGCGAACATCGGCGGCTGGCTCGCCCTGAACGACGACGCGGTCGCGGAGCGCTGCCGCAACCTCCTCGTGCTCACCGAGGGCTTTCCGACCTACGGTGGTCTCGCCGGCCGCGACCTCGAGGCGATCGCCCAGGGCCTGCAGGAGGCGACGGACCACGACTACCTCCGCTACCGCGTCCGCTCGACCGAGTACCTCGGCGACGCCCTCGTCCGCGCGGGCGTGCCGATCGTGCGGCCGACCGGCGGTCACGCCGTCTATCTCGACGCGCGCGAGCTCCTGCCGCACATCCCGCCGCTCGAGTATCCGGGGCAGGTGCTCGCCGTGGCGCTGTACGAGGCGGGTGGGGTGCGCGGCTGCGAGATCGGCACGGTGATGTTCGGGCGCCGCCCCGACGGCACGGAGGAGCCGGCCCCTCTCGACCTCGTCCGTCTCGCCATTCCGCGCCGGACGTACACGCAGAGCCACATCGACTACGTCGCCGAGGTCTGCGCCTACGTCGGCGAGCGGCGGAGCGAGCTGCAGGGGCTGCGAATGACCTACGAGCCCGCGACGTTGCGGCACTTCACGGCACGCTTCGAGCCGCGCTAGACTCGCTATAGTGAACCGGATGGTTCACTCTACTGCGACCGTCGACCGGGCCTTCGCCGCCCTCGCCGACCCGACCCGCCGCGCGGTGCTCGAACGGCTCGGCGCCGGCAGCGCGACGATCAGCGAGCTCGCCGAGCCCTTCGGCATGTCGCTGACCGGCATGAAGAAGCACATCCGGCGGCTCGAGGAGGCGGAGCTCGTCACGACCGAGAAGGTCGGCCGCGCACGCAGGTGCACGCTGGCGCCGTACGCGTTCGAGGGCATCAGCCTGTGGCTGCAGCGACTCGACCGCTTCGCCCAGGTCGTCGAACGGACGAAAGGAGCACGATGAACGAGACCACGGTCACCACCCCGAGCGAGCTCGAGATCCGGGTCGAGCGGGTCTTCGACGCGCCCCGTGCGCACGTCTTCTCCGTCTGGACGGATCCGGCGCTGATCCCGGAGTGGTGGGGGGACGGCACCGTCGTCGAGGAGATGGACGTCCGGCCGGGCGGCAAGTGGCGCTTCCGCACGCAGTTCGGCGTCGTCGAGGGCGAGTACCGCGAGGTCGAATCGCCGGAGCGGCTCGTGCAGACGTTCCAGAACCACCTGCAGACCCTGGAGTTCGAGGATCTCGGCGGGCGGACGAAGCTGACGCAGACGATGCGCTTCGCCACGACCGAGGAGCGCGACACGACGATGCAGTACGGCGTCGAGGAGGGAGCGAAGGGCGGCTTCGCGCGGGTCGACGCGGTGCTGGAGAAGCTCGCGGCATGAGCGCCGATCGGGACTGGCGCGCGCAGGCGCTGTCGAGGGTGCGAGAGCTGATCCGCGAAGCCGATCCGGAGATCGTCGAGGAGCGCAAGTGGGCGAAGCCCTCGCAGCCCGCGGGCGTGCCGGTCTGGTCCCGCGACGGGATCGTCTGCACGGGCGAGACGTACAAGCGCGCCGTCAAGCTCACCTTCGCCAGGGGCGCCTCGCTCCCCGACCCGGCCGGCCTCTTCAACGCCGGCCTCGACGGCAGGGTCAGGCGCGCGATCGACCTGCGCGAGGGCGACGAGCTCGACGGGGAGGCGTTCAAGGCGCTCGTTCGGGCGGCCGTCGCCCTGAACACGTCGTAGCTCCACTCTCGACTTTGCAGGGCAACGTGTGCCGTGCGCCGGCGGCAGGCGTCAGCGGACGGACAGGCTCGCGCTGACCGTGTGCGTCGGCGTTCCGGGCGCTGTGCCCGTGACGGTGAAGGTGTAGTTGTGGTGATGCCGGATCCGCGACGGGGCCGAGATCGTCAAGGTGGCGGACGTCTGCGACGAGCTCGAGAACGAGGCGGTGAGCCCGCTGGGCAGGCCGCTCACCGAGAAGGCGACAGTGCCTGCGAAGCCGCCGAGGTCCGTGATCGTGATCGTGTACTGCACCGAGCCGGGCGTCCGCAGGGTCTGCCGGTTCGGCGAGATCGAGAGCGAGAAGTCGCCTGCCTGGACGACGAGGGTCGCGGTCGCCTCGTGACTGACGCTGCCGTCGGTGCCGGTGAAGGTGAGCGTGGACGATCCGCCCGGCGTCGAGCTCGACGTGGTCACGGGCACCGCGCACGAGGGGCTGCCGGCCGAGAGGCCGGAGCACTGCGAGAGGTCGGCAGAGGCTCCGCTGGGCAATCCCTGCACTCCGCTGAGCGAGACCGTGCCGGCATAGCCGTCGGCCGGCGTCAGCGTGATCGTGTAGCTCGTCCCGTCACCGGGAGCGACGGTCTGGCTCGACGGGCTGGCGGAGAGCGAGTAGTCGGGGGTGGGCGGGGCACCGGCGAAGGCCGCGATCCCGTTCGGCGTGCCGAGGCCGGTCGGGCCGTCGAAGCCCGTTCCGGCGGTGCAGAGATAACTGCCGCCGCAGCTCCCGTTCGAGCCGCTCGTGACGTCGTGCAGCTGGCCGGCCTGCGA
>CAZRTE010000032.1:0-25599 GCA_964602945.1 uncultured Gaiellales bacterium | reverse complement strand
GACGGCCGGATCCATCCCGCCCGGATCGAGGAGACGTACTACGAGTCGAAGGCGGAGGTGGAGGAGATCGTCCACCACGCGGGCGAGCAGGCCGTGTTCGAGGCGAACTGCGGCCCCTTCCACGACGAGCTCGTGCAGATCCTCGGCCGCCTCCGCTTCCGGACGAGCTACGGCCAGAACGTCCTCAGGCACACCCTCGAGGTCGTCCACCTCGCGGGGATCATGGCCACGGAGCTCGGCGCGAGCGTGAGGACGGCGAAGCGGGCCGCGATGCTCCACGACGTCGGCAAGGCCATGACGCACGAGGTCGAGGGGTCGCACGCGCTCATCTCGGGGCAGCTGGGGCGTCGCTACGGCGAGTCGCAGGGCGTCGTCCACGCGATCGAGGCCCACCACTACGAGGTTCAGCCGCAGACCGTGGAGGCGGTGCTCGTGATCGCCGCAGACGCGATCTCCGCCAGTCGGCCGGGAGCCCGCGGGGAGAGCCTCGAGCAGTACATCAAGCGGCTCGAGGGGCTCGAGGAGCTCGCGGGTGCCAAGCCCGGCGTGGAGAAGGTCTACGCGCTCCAGGCGGGACGGGAGATCCGGGTCATCGTCAGCCCGGGGGACGTCGACGACGACGAGGCGGCCCTCCTCGCGCACGAGATCGCCCGCGAGATCGAGGACCGACTCGACTATCCGGGGCAGGTGAAGGTCACGGTGATCCGCGAGAGCCGCGCCGTCGACGTCGCGAAGAGCCGTTCCGCGGGACAGGTGCAGCCGCCGGCGCCCGAGGAGCCGGATCGCCCCGCAGACTCACCGATCCAGGCCGCCTGACCGAGGCGCTCAGGCCGTCTGCAGGCCGGAGCAGAGTTCGTCGATCGCGACGATCCGGTCCTCGTTGACGGTGAGGAAATGGTGTTGTTCGAGGACACGCTCCGGCGACCCGGAGCGCACGAAGCGCATCCGGGCGCGGGCGTACGTCACCGTGCCCACGTCGTAGGCATCCGTCTCGACCAGCTCGACCTCGTCGAACGAGTCGAGGAAACCGCTGAGGTAGCCCAGCACCTCCTGGACGCCGGTCAGCTCGGTGAAACCCGGAGGGCTCAGGTCACGCAACCGCACTTGCGGTGCCATGAGATCACGGACGGTTTCGTAATCGCGTGCTCCTAGCGCGTTCACGTACGCGGACGCCAGTTCGGACGCCGAGGACATCGCCGTAGCGTATGACACACCGTTCGCCCCGGCGGAGGCCGACGCGCCGAAACACACGGTTACCCTGTGCCGGTGCGCCGGTATTTCATTACGACGTTCGGGTGCCAGATGAACGCTCACGACTCGGAGCGGATCAGGGGCCTGTTGGAGGAGCTCGGCCTCGGCGAGGCGCCGTCGCAGGAGCAGGCGGACGTCATCGTCCTCAACACGTGCACGATCCGCGAGAAGCCGGACACGCGGTTCGCGGCGCACATGGGCAACGCGGCGAAGCTCAAGCGCGACCGGCCCGGCACGGTGATCGCGGTCGGCGGCTGCTACGCGGAGGCGCAGCGCGAGCGGCTGTTCGAGCTCTACCCGGCGGTCGACGTCGCGTTCGGGCCGGGCACGATCGCGCATCTCGGCGCCTGGCTCGGCGCGGGCGGCCACGGCGTCGCCCGGGGCAGCTTCGGCACCGCCGCGGAGCGGGAGTTCGCCGCGGAGCTGCCGGTCCGGCGCGAGCGGCGCTTCCAGGCCTGGGTGCAGGTGTCGATGGGCTGCAACTCGGTCTGCTCGTACTGCATCGTGCCCGCGGTGCGCGGCCGGGAGACCTCCCGGCGACCCGGCGAGATCCTCGCCGAGGTCGGGCAGCTCGCCGCGGAGGGGATCCGCGAGGTGACGCTGCTCGGCCAGAACGTCAACTCGTATGGCCGCGACGTCGGCTCGAGTTTCGCAGAGCTGCTGCGCGCGGTCGATGCCATGGACGGGATCGAGCGGATCCGCTTCACGAGCCCACATCCGAAGGACTTCCGCCGGGACGTGATCGCCGCGATGGCCGAATGCGCGACGGTCTGCGAGCACGCCCACCTGCCGCTCCAGTCCGGGTCGACGAGGATCCTCAAGGCGATGCGGCGCACGTACTCGCGCGAGCGCTACCTGCGCCTCGCCGGCGAGTTGCGGGCCGCGATCCCGGATCTCGCGCTGACGACCGACCTGATCGTCGGCTTCCCGGGCGAGACCGAGGCCGACTTCAGCGCGACGCTCGAGGCCGTGGAGGAGGTCGGCTTCGACGGCGCCTTCACGTTCGTCTACTCGCCGCGCGCCGGGACCGAGGCGGCGGCGCTGCCCCACCAGGTGCCGGACGAGGTGAAGCGCGAGCGGATCGAGCTGCTCGTCGAGGTCGTCCAGCGCGTGGCGGCCGAGCGGAACGCGCGGAGAGTCGATCTCGTCGAGGAGGTGCTCGTCGAGGGCCCGAGCCGCACGGAGCCCGAGCTGCTTCGCGGCCGCACCCGCCGCAACACGACCGTCAACTTCCGCGGTAGCGCCTCCCCCGGCGACCTCGTGCCGGTGCGGATCGAGACAGCGACCTCGACGACGCTGAGCGGTAGCCAGCGTGCGGCAGTTGCAGCCTAGAGACCTCGTCTGGGACGGCTGTCTCAACGTCCGCGACCTCGGCGGCCTGCCCACCGCGGACGGCAGCGAGACGAGGTTCGGTTCCGTCGTCCGCGCCGACAGCATCCGCGAGCTGAGCGACGACGGCTGGCAGGCGCTCGTCGAGCACGGCGTCCGCACCGTGATCGACCTGCGCGGCGACCACGAGCGCGAGCAGGATCCACCCGCCCAGGGGCCCGTCGACGTCGTGCACGTCCCCTTCATGGAGGCGAGCCAGGCGGAGTGGGACGAGATAGCGGACGAGCTCGACGCCACCGCCGCGGCTGCGCCCGACGCCGCGGCGGCGACCCGGGACGTGTACCTGATCTTCCTCGAGCGCTTTCGGAGCAACGTCGCAGCGGCCGTGCGAGCGGTCGCGGACGCGCCGGCGGGCGGGATCGTGATCCACTGTGTCGGCGGTAAGGACCGGACGGGGCTGCTGGTCGCGTTCCTCCTCCACCTCGCGGGTGTGGACGACGAGAGGATCGCCGCCGACTACGCGCTCAGCGAGGAGCGGCTGCGGCCACGTCACGAGGCCTGGTTCGCGGCCGCCGAGACCGAGGAGGAGCTCGAGCGGCTGCGACGGATCGCCCAGACGCCCCTGGAGTCGATGCTCGGCGTGTTCGCCGAGCTCGAGCAGCGGTACGGCGGGGTCGAGCAGTACCTCCTCGGGGCGGGCGTACGCGACGAGGAGCTCGCGCGCGTTCGCCGGCGCCTCCGTGACTGAGCTCGTGATCGGGCTGTTCGGGCCGACCGCGGCGGGAAAGTCGGACGTCGCCGCCGCCATCGCGGCGCGGATCCCGGCAGACGTCGTCTCCGCCGACGCGATGCAGGTCTACGAGGGCCTCCCGATCCTCACCAACCGCTCCTCGCATCCCGAACGGCTCGTCGCCATCTGGCCGCTCTCGCATGCCGCGTCGGTGGGGGAGTACGCACCGCTCGCACACGCGGCGATCGACGAGATCCTGGAGACGGGAAGGACGCCGCTCGTCGTCGGCGGCACGGGCCTGTACTTCCGCGCGGCGCTCGCCGAGCTCGCGTTGCCGCCGGCGCCCGCGCCCGGGGCGCGGGAGCGGTGGGCTCGTCTCTACGACGAGGGCGGAGCAGAGGTGGCGCATGCCCGGCTCGAGGAGGTCGATCCTGCTGCCGCGGCACGCGTGCACCCGAACGACCGCCGGCGCGTCGTCCGGGCGCTGGAGCTGGCGGAGGCCGGAGGATCGCTGGTACCCGAGCGGGAGCAGCTGTTCGGCGGCGCCTGGCGGCATCCGACGCTCCTCGTCGGGCTCGAGGTCCCGCAGCCGGAGCTCGAGCGGCGGATCGTCGAGCGGACGCGGCGGATGTTCGAGAGCGGCGTGGAGGACGAGGTGCGCCGCGCCCTGGCGGCACCGGTCTCCGAGACCGCGCGGAAGGTGATCGGGCTCGAAGAGGTCGCCGGCCTGTCACGGGAGGAGGCGCTCGAGGCGGTACTCGTACGCACCCGGCGCTACGCCGCGTACCAGCGCAAGTGGATGCGGCGGCTCGAAGGGCTCGTTATCGTCGCCGGCGACCGGCCACCGGAGGAGATCGCCGCTGAGATCGTCGCGTTGGCACGCACACGGGAACGTCTACCTCGTCCATGACGGGCCGGCCGCACCTGCCGCGGCGGCGGGAACGGACGGTGTCGTCGAGGTGCTGGCAGTCGACGGGGACGAGCTGACCATCGGCATCCTCAACCCGGACGGCTCGCACGCCGAGATGTCCGGGAACGGAACGCGGATCGCTGCGGCCTGGCTCATGCGCCGGACCGGTGTCACCCACGTCCGCGTGCGGGTGGAGGAGCGGGTGGTCGAGGTGCGACAGACGGCCGGCGGTCTGTACGAGTCGCAGCTCGGGCCGATCGTCGTGGGGCCGCCGGAGGTCGTGGACGGGATCGAGCTCACGCCGGTCTCGGTCGGCAACCCGCATGCCGTCGTCCTCGACGATCCGGACCGCGTGCAGGAGCTCGGCCCACGGCTCGAGCGCCACCCGCGCTTCGTGGAGGGAACGAACGTCCAGGTTGCGCGACTCGACGGGCCTGGCGAGGTGACCGCGCGTGTCTGGGAGCGTGGCGTGGGGGAGACGGCGGCGTCCGGCACGAGCGCGATCGCGGTAGCGGCCGCCACGCACGAGGACGGCGAGGTCGTCGTCCACTTCCCCGGTGGCGACTTGCGGGTGCGTCTCGCCGGCAGCGATGCATGGCTCGTCGGCCCTGCAGAGCCCCTCGAGTTTTCGGGCTCCGGCGAGGAAGCCTCGACGGACTCGTAACGGCTCCGCCGTTATCGTCGCCTCCGAGGGCGGAGGGGCAAGCGACCCCACCCTAGGGCGGGGGTGTGGCGTGTTCGCTGCGGCGACGAGCCCGCTTCGGCGCGGTCAGGTGCCGATCTCGAACTCGCGCAGGGCGTCGTTGAGGGAGATGCGGTCGTGCGACTCGTCGCGCCAGCCGATGATGAGCGGCGTCGGCAGGCCGAAGGTGCCCGCAGGGAACTCCCGCTGACGCACGCCCGGCACGACGACGGCTCGGGCCGGAACGACACCGCGGTGCTCGACCGGCTCGCTGCCGGTGACGTCGAGAATCGGCACCGAGGCAGTGATGACGACGCCCGCGCCGAGGATCGCCTCCTCGCCGACGATGCAGCCCTCGGTGACGATTGCGCGCGAGCCGAGAAAGGCGCCGTCCTCGACGATCACCGGCCGCGCGTTCACGGGCTCGAGCACGCCGCCGATCCCGACGCCGCCTCCGAGGTGCACGTCGGCACCGATCTGCGCGCACGAGCCCACCGTCGCCCAGGTGTCGACCATCGTCCTCGGCCCGACCCAGGCGCCGATGTTGACGAAGCTCGGCATCAGCACGACACCCGGTGACAGGAACGACCCGTAGCGTGCGGTCGCGGGCGGCACGACCCGCACGCCCCGCACGGCGTGGTCGCGCTTGAGCGGGATCTTGTCGAGGTACTCGAACGGGCCGACCTCGATCGGCTCGACCTTGCGCAGCCGGAAGTACTCGAGGATCGCCGCCTTGGCCTCCTCGTTCACGCGCCACTCGCCCTCGACCTTCTCCGCCACCCGCACCTCGCCGCGGTCGAGCGCGGCGATCGTCTCCTCGACGCTCACGCGGACTCCCGCACGATCTCCGCCGCCCGCTCGCACTCCGCCAGCGTCGGCACGAGCGCGAACCGGACATACCCCTCGCCGCTCGGGCCGAAGAAGCTCCCGGGCGAGACGACGACGCCCCGTTCGAGCAGTGCCTCGGCCACCGCGTCCGCATCCGGCACCGCGACCCACAGATACATCGTCGCCTCGCTCGCGACGACCTCCCAGCCGCGGCTCTCGATCGCCGGGACGAGCACCTCCCGCTTCGCCCGGTAGCGCGCCCGCGTCTCGTCCACGTGCCGCTCGTCGTTCCACGCGACGACCGAGGCCCGCTGCACGAACTCCTGCGGCGCAGTACCCACGGTCGGTCGGTACGTCTTCAGGGCAGCCACCACCTCCGGTGGGCCGGCGACGAAGCCGGAGCGGTAGCCGGTCATCGACGAGCGCTTGCTCAGCGTGTGGAAGGCGATGACACGCGACCGGTCCGCGACCTGCAGCGCCGACGGCGGCGGCTCGTCGAACCAGAGCTCGCTGTACGCCTCGTCCGAGCCGACGAGGAAGTCGTGCCGCGCCGCGGCCTCGGCCAGCTCCTCGTAGAACTCGAGCGGCGCCACCGCCCCCGTCGGGTTGTGCGGATAGTTGACCCAGACGAGCGCGACATCGTCCTCGAGCGCGCCGAGATCGGGCAGGAATCCCTCCTCCCGGCGGAGCGGAAGAGTCCGCACCTCGCCGCCGGCGAAGCGCGCGCCCCGCTCGTACACGGGATACGCCGGCTCGCCGAACGCGACCACACGGCCGTCGACGCCGAGCACCTGCGCGAGCGAGAAGATCGCCTCCTTGGACCCGTACGTCGGCACGATCTCGGTCTCCGGGTCGACCGCGACGCCGAAGCGGCGCTCGAGCCAGCCGGACGCGGCGCTGCGCAGCTCGGGCAGCCCCTCCGCGAGCGGATACGGAGCCCGCTCGGGCACCGCGTCCACGAGAGCCCGGCGGATGATCGGGTCCGTCGGCTCGTTCGGATCGCCCTTGCCGAAGTCGATCACCTCGACCCCCGCCGCGAGCAGGCGCCGCCGTGCTGCCTCGAGCCGCACGAACGGATACGTCCCGAGCTCTGTCAGCAGAGGATTGATCACGACAGGAACCTAGCCAGTGTCTCGTAGACGGCGTGCAGGCTCGCGATCGAGATCTGCTCGTCGACACGGTGGGCGTACGCCGTCGCGCCCGGCCCGTAGTTGATCGCGTCGATCCCCGCCTCGGCGAACTGCGCGACGGGAGTCCACGCCTGCTTCGCCGCGACCTCCGGCACGAGCTCCCGCAACCGCTCCACCCGCGGGTTCGAGAGCGCCGGCGGGGCCGAGGGCGAGTTGGAGAGGACCTCGAGCTCCCCGGCCGGCACGAGCCCGCGCAAGCGCGCCTCCGCCTCGCCGCGCGTGCGGCCGGGCGCGTAGCGGAAGTTGAGCTCGGCCGCCGCCAGCGCCGGAACGACGTTCGCCGCGATGCCGCCCTCGACCCGGACGGCACTCACGACCTCGCGGTAGACGAGCCCGTCGAGCTCGACGTCGAGCGGCTCGAGCGTCGGGAGCGGAGCCAGGCCCTGCACGAGCGCATGGATGGCGTTCCGGCCCGTCCAGGGCCGCGCCGAGTGCGCGCTCTCCCCGCGGAACTCGACGCGCGCCTGCAGGTTGCCGAGGCAGCCGGCGTGGAGGATCCCGTCGGTCGGCTCGAGCACGACCGCGAGCTCGCTCCCCGCCAGCACGCCGCTCGCGAACACGCCGGGCAGCGGGCTCTCCTCGAGCGGCACCTCCTCGCGCGTGAAGAACACGTAGCGCGCGGGCAGACCCGCCCGCGCGAGCTCCACCATCACCGCGACGCCGCCCTTCATGTCGCTCGCGCCCAGACCGTGCACCGCGCCGTCCTCGATCCGGCCCGGAAGATTGCCCTGAGCGGGGACGGTGTCCACATGGCCGGCGAGCACGACCGGAGCGGCGCGCTCCCCCCACACGATCGCCTCGCCCTCGTCGTAGAGCGCCGGACCGGGCAGGAGGCCGCGGACGACCTCCAGGACGGCGCTCTCGTCACGGCTCTCCGACGGAACGTCGACGAGCTCGAGGGTGCGGGCGGCGAGAGGGGAGTCGGGCACGGCAAGCGTCATAATGACGGGCGGATGACCTTGCGACAGCCCGATCGCTCGCAGGCGGCCGAGCCCGAGCGAGGGCTCGTACTCGCGGTGCTCGCGCCGGGCGTCGACGAGGCCGACGAGCTGGCGGAGCTCGAGGAGCTCGCGCGCACGGCGGGCGTGCATCCCGTGCAGCGGTTTGTCCAGCACCGTCCCCGCCCCGACACGCGCACGTACGTCGGCAAGGGCAAGCTCGAGGAGCTCGAGCAGGTCTACGGCGAGACCCGGGCGGAGGTGCTGCTCGTGGACGACGAGCTGAGTCCCGCACAGCAGCGGAAGCTCGAGAACTCCCTCCAGGCGCGGGTCGTCGACCGCACGCAGCTCATCCTCGACATCTTCGCCCAGCATGCCGTGACCGCCGAGGGGAAGCTCCAGGTGGAGCTGGCGCAGCTCGAGTACAACCTGCCGCGCATGCGCGGGATGTGGCAGCACCTCGAGCGGCTCGGCGGCGGTGTCGGCACGCGTGGCCCCGGCGAGTCCCAGCTCGAGACCG
Source organism: uncultured Gaiellales bacterium (assembly GCA_964602945.1). Taxonomy (GTDB): domain Bacteria; phylum Actinomycetota; class Thermoleophilia; order Gaiellales; family Gaiellaceae; genus Palsa-739. The sequence goes on along the minus strand of CAZRTE010000032.1, from coordinate 17,221 downwards.
ACCGCCGGCTCGCGCGGCGTCGCGTCACCGTGCTCCGCGAGCGTCTGGACGGCCTGCGCCGCCAGCGAGACGTCCGCCGCAAGGAACGGCAGCGCACCGAGACGCCGACGGTTGCGCTCGCCGGCTACACGAACGCGGGGAAGTCGACAATGCTCAACGCGCTCACCGACGCGGGCGTCTCCGTCCGCAACCGGCTGTTCGAGACGCTCGACCCGACGACGCGCGCCTTCGAGCACGAGGGGCGCCGCTATCTCGTCACCGACACGGTCGGCTTCGTGCGCCGGCTGCCGCACGAGCTCGTGGAGGGCTTCGCGGCGACGCTCGAGGAGACGCTCGTCGCCGACTTCGTCCTCCACGTCGTCGACGGCTCGGCCACCGAGCGGCGGCTCGTCGAGGAGATCGCGGCCGTGGACGCCGTGCTCCGCGAGATCGGTGCCCACGACCTCCCCGTCGAGCTCGTGCTGAACAAGATCGACGCCGTCGACGCCCTCGGCCGCCGCCGGCTCGGGAACCGCTACCCGCACGCCCTCCAGGTCTCGGCGCTCACCGGCGAGGGCCTCGACGCGCTGCGCGAGCGCATCGCGGAGCACTTCGCCGAGCGCTTCGAGCGCGTGCGTCTCCTGCTCCCGTACGACGAGGGAGGGCGCCTCAACGAGCTCTACGCGCTCGGGGCGCCGATCGAGGAGCGCGAGGACACGCCGCAGGGCGTCTTCGTCGTCGCCCGGCTGCCGCGGCGCGAGCTGCGGCGCTTCGCCCCGTACCTCGTCGCCGAGGCCGGCGCCACCGGCGACCACGCGCAGCGGAGGACGGGAGCGTGACCGAGCTTTCCCTCAAGCGGCTGCGGGCGGACGCAGTGCTGCCCGGCCGCGCCTACGACGGCGACGCCGGCCTCGACCTCGCCGCGTCGGAGCGGGTCGAGCTCGCACCCGGAGCCCGGGCGCTCGTCGGGACGGGGCTCGCCGTGGCGATCCCTCCAGGGCACGCCGGGCTCGTCCTGCCCCGCTCGGGCCTCGCGGTCGAGCACGGGATCAGCATGGTCAACGCCCCCGGCCTGATCGACTCGGGCTACCGCGGCGAGGTTCGAGTCGTCCTCCTCAACACCGACCGCGACGAGGCCTTCGTCGTCGAGCCGGGGATGCGCATCGCACAGCTCGTCGTCGTCGCCGTGGCGCTACCCGCGCCCGTCGAGGCTGTGGAGCTGCCCGCGAGCGAGCGGGGCGAGCGAGGCTTCGGCAGCTCGGCGGCCTGATGGCGCTCGAGCCGCGCATCCGGGTCTCGGCCATCCTCCGCTGGGAGGACCGGATCCTGCTCTGCCGCCACGAGAAGTCCGGCCGCGGGGAGTACTGGCTGCTGCCCGGCGGCGGCGTCAACGCCGGCGAGACCCTCGTCGACGCGCTGCGCCGCGAGCTCGGCGAGGAGGTCGGCATCGGGGAGGACCTCACGTTCGAGGGCCCGGTCGCGGTCGCGGAGTCCATCGGCCCGAAGCGCGCCTTCGTCACCCGTCACGTCGTGCACGTGATCTTCGCCGGCGACCTCTCGGGGCGGTCGCTCGAGCGGGTCACCTCGACCGATGCGGCCGTACGCGGCCACCGCCTGTTCGAGCCGTCCGAGCTCGACGACGTCGTGCTCCACCCGCCGATCCAGCGCTTCCTCGCCCGCTGGCAGCCGGGGGATCCGGCGGTCTACCTCGGCGCGCTCTGGGCGCCGTAGCACTCGGAGAGCACGACGAGGCCGAGCAGCTCGTGCACGAAGGTGCCGTCCTCCGGCGGCTGGTGTAGTTCCTAGGCGGCGCGCCTCGCGACGGCCTGCTCATGGGCGGCGTCGCCTTCTGCGCCACGCTGCCGCTCGTCGAGCTCCTCCACCGCCTCCGCCTTGCCGTAGACGACGAGCGTGTCGCCGGCCTCGACCAGCGTCTCCCCGGTAGGGACGCCGACCCAGCCGCCGCGCCGGTGCGAGACGCCGAGGACGACGACTCCCTCGTCGCGCAGCGACAGCTCGCTCAGCGTCCGGCCGGCCACCCAGTCGTGCGGGGCGATCGCGAGCTCGTGCACGCGGTAGCCCTGCTCGAGCTCGAGGAGCGCCGCGTAGTCGCGGAGCGGCACGTCCGTGTAGCGGGAGAGGAAGCGGCCGATGAGCGGGCTGAGATGCCGGTCGACCCAGCTGCTGCGGGCGAGCAGCAGCAGGACGACGAGCCCGACGATGAGCTCGAGGATGCGGTAGCCGGTCGCCCCCGTTCCACCACGGGTGAAGCCGAGCATGAGGGAGGCGACGACCGCGGCGAGACCGGCGTTGCCGGCGAGCATGAGCAGGAGGACGATCCGCCGTCGCACCGGGTGGTTGACGACGACCTCGGCCTCCGTCGTGGTGAAGCCCGTGCCCGTGAACGCGGAACGGGCCTGGAAGCGCGCCATCTCGCGCGACAACCCGGTGGAGATGAGGGCGACGGTCGCCACCCGGGTGACGAGCAACGAGATGAGCACGACGACGAGAAGCGAGCCGATCGCGATCATGTGCCGTTCGTACCCATTTGCAGCGCTCGTCTAGCGTCGGCGCCGACGGGGTACCCTCGCTGGCGTTGACTCCGGTAAAGCGCGTGTCGATCCAGGGCTACCGCGCCGCCCGCGAGCTCGAGCTCGCCCCCGGCTCTCTCTGCGCACTCGTGGGGGAGGCGTCGAGCGGGAAGTCGACGGTGCTCACCGCCATCTGGACGCTGCTCGAGGCTGCGGCTCCGCCGCCGACGATCGACGACGTGGCGCGCGACGGCGCGAGCGGCAGGATCCATCTCGAGGCCGACGTCGCGAGGGGGACGATCTTCCTCGACGCGAAGCCGCCGGACACGCTCAACCTCAACCGGGCGGGCGCGCCGCCGGTGCTCTTCCTCCCGGCCAACCTCCGCTCGCGGACACTCGTGGCACCGGCGACGGGACGGGGCGCAGCCGACGTCGCCGAGCTCCTGCAGCCGCCGTCGGCCGAGCGCCACTGGGCCGCCGCGGACGGCGGGCTCGCGCTCGTGGCGGGCATGGAGCGGCTCCTCGCCTCGAACCTCCGGCACTTCGTGCTGCTGATCGAGGAGCCCGAGCTCTACCTGAGCCCGCACGCGCAGCGGCACCTGTACAGCATCCTGCGCTCGCTCGCGCAGTCGGGCAACCAGATCCTCTACTCGACGCACGCACCGGTCTTCCTCAGCGTCGACCGGCTCGAGGAGCTCGCCCTCGTGCGCCATACCCGGTCGCGGGGGACGTCGCTGCACCAGCCGGAGCCGCTCGCCGAGGCGGAGAGCTTCCGTGCGCTGTCCGAGTTCGACAGCGACCGCGCCGAGCTGTTTCTCGCCCGCTGCGCCGTGCTCGTGGAGGGACGGACCGAGAAGATCGCCTTTCCCCTCGTGTTCGAGGCCCTCGGCGTGGACGCCGACCGAGAGGGCATCCTCGTCCTCGAGTGCGGCGGCAAGGGCAACATGCCGCTCTTCGCGCGCGTCTGCAATGCCTGCGACGTGCCGTACGTCGTCGTGCACGACCGCGATGCACCGCGCGGCTCCCGCCCGGTCGAGTCCGAGCGGGTCGTGAACCGGCAGATCAGGGAGGTGGCGGGAAGCCGGCGGACGGTCGTGCTCACGCCGGACTTCGAGACGGTCTCCGGTCTCAAGGCGAGCACCCGCGGCGGCAAGCCGCGGAAGGCCTGGCAGCGCTACCGCGGCAACGGCGACGTGCCGGAGCCGCTCAAGATCGCGGTCGAGAAGGTGCTGCGCGCGGTGCGCGCCTAGTACCGGCCGCCGCGGGCCCGGGCGCGGGCCGCAGAGACCTCGTGGGCGCGTCGTTCGAGCTCGTCCGGCAGGGGCGCGAGCTCCGGCGGCTCGCCTCCCTCGCGGTGCGCGAGCGCCTGGGCGAGGAGCCAGTCTGCGAGCCAGGGGTTGCGCGGCAGCAGCGGGCCGTGCAGGTAGGTGCCGATCACGCGGCCGGCCCGGCAGCCCTCGAAGCCGCTCTCGCCGTCGTTGCCGTGGCCTGCGACCACCCGCCCCAGCGGCTCGGCTCCCGCGTCGAGGCGGGTCCGGCCGGCGTGGTTCTCGAAGCCGGCCAGCGACCGGCGCTCGCCGGGCTCGAGCTCGCACTCGATCAGGATGTCGCCGATCATCCGGCGCTCGCCGGCGACGGTCTCGAGCGGCAGGAGGCCGATTCCCGGCAGGTCCTCTCCGCGGAAGCCCTTGTAGCCGCGGCCGAGGAGCTGGTAGCCGCCGCACACGGCGAGGACCGACGCTCCGCCCGCGACCGCCTCGTGCAGCGGTGCCGCCTTCCGGGCGAGGTTGCCCGCGACGAGAAGCTGGTCGCGGTCCTGCCCGCCTCCGATGTAGTAGAGGTCGTGGCTGCCGGGCTCGATCGCATCCTCCAGCCCGAGCGCCGTGACGTCGAGCTCGTGCCCGCGCCACGCCGCGCGCCGCGCCAGCACGGCGATGTTGCCGCGGTCGGCGTAGATGTTGAGGTAGTCGGGGTAGAGATGGCCCACGCGGATCGTGCCCATCGGTCAGCGCTCCCAGTACGGGCGCGCGAGGCCCCGCTCCGCGACCAGGCGCTGGAGCTCGAGCATGGCCGTGTACGTGGGCAGGACGACGAGCTCGCCGCCCGCAGGCGTGAGGGCGAGGCCGCGGTCGACGGCCCGCGCGAGATCGGGCTCCACCTCGATCGCCGCTTCGTCGAGCCCGCCGTAGCGGAAGCGGAGCGCGAGCTCCGCAGCGCGGCCGCCACTCGCGACGAGCGTCTCGAGCGACGCCAGCAGCGGCTCGAAGTCGACGTCCCAGATCCACGAGACGTCGCGCCCGTCCGCGATCCCGTCGTTGAGCGCCACGACGAGGACACGGGGCGGGCCGCCGTCCACGAGCGTGCGAACCGCCTCGTTCGCCCCCGCCGGGTTCTTGATCAGGAGCAGGAGGATCCTCCTGTCGTCCGCCTCGATCCGCTCGAAGCGCCCGAACGCGGCCGAGAAGCGGGTCAGACCGCTCTCTATCGCGTCGAGGTCCGCTCCGAGCGCCCGGGTGAGGGCGGCTGCTGCGACCGCGTTGTAGACGTTGTAGAGGCCCGCGAGGGCGAGCTCGATGCGCCGTGACCCCTCGGGCGTGACGAGGAGGAACGAGGCGTGCTCGAGCCCGGCGAGCTCGATCTCCCGCGCCGCGACCGTGAGCGGCGGCCGGACCAGGTGGCCGCGAGGGCAGCGGTAGTCGCCGAGGTGGCCGACGTACACGGCCGCGTACTCGTACGGCGCGCCGCAGTGGACGCAGTGCTTGGAGTCGGCGGCGTGGGGGAGGGCCGGGCGCGCGACGCTCGGGTCGTCGAGCCCGAAGGCGACGCCGCCGGGATGCGACTCGGCCACGGCGGCGAGCTGGGGATCGTCGGCGTTGAACACGAGCGCGGCGTCTGCCGGCAGGCTCCCGATGCTCTGCCGCCAGCGCTCCGCGACGAGCTCGAGCTCGCCGTAGCGGTCGAGCTGGTCGCGGAAGAGATTGCCGAGACAGACGACCCGCGGCCGCAGGCGGCGCACGAGCTCGGGCAGCGCCGCCTCGTCCACCTCGAACAGTCCCAGCTCGGCGCCCGGCGCGGCGAGGAGCGCGGAGGCGATCCCGGAGACGAGGTTCGCGCCGGCCGAGTTGTGCGCGAGGCGGCGACCTGGGCGGAGGATCTCGGCCGCCATCCCGGCCGTCGTGGTCTTCCCGTTCGTCGCCGAGACGACCGCCGCCCCGCCGGCAAGGCGCGCTGCAAGCCGGTCGACGGCCCCGGGGTCGAGCCGAGCGAGCAGCTTGCCGGGAATCGTCGTCCCGCCGCCGGCCCCCACGCCGCGTGAGAGCGACGCGACGGCGCGGGCGGCCGCGATCTCGAGCGAGAGTGGGGGACGGGCGCGCACGCGCCGAGCGTACGCGACGCTCGGGCCTGACGGCTCGATCGGGCCTCCTGCACGGCTCGACTTGCGGAATCCTCAACCTGCTCTACACTTGTTTGCATGGCCGGGAAGCCCCGCTATCGGGCGCTCGCGTCGATCGATCCACAGGAGCTCGCCGAGTTCCAGGCGGGAATCCGCAAGCGCTACACCGACGAGCAGATCATCGAGGAGATCGCCGCCTGCGCAGAGCGTCTCGGCCGCTCGCCGACGATGCGGGAGTTCGCCGCGGAGCCGCAGACGGCCGTCCACCCGCAGACGGTGATCGAGCATTTCGGCTCGTGGAACGCCGCGAAGCGCGCCGCGGGCCTCGTGCCGAGGCGCTTCGCGACCCGCGAGGAGCTCCTCGGCCTCCTGCGCTCACTCGGCGACGAGCTGGGCCGGACGCCGACCGCCCGCGACATCGACGAGCACAAGGGCCGGCTCCCGTCCAAGTCGCTCTACTGGCACACGTTCGGCTCGCTCACCAACGCCCTCCGCGAGGCGGGCTTCGACGTGCCGGTGGGGGAGGAGAGGCTCGAGCGCGCGATCGAGCAGGGCGTCGAGCTCGCCCGCGGGCTCGGCCGGCTCCCGAAGTTCGCGGACTGGGCGCAGGCGCGCCGCGCGGACGAGTCGCTGCTGACGGAATGGCAGGTGTACCGGATGTTCGACGCGCGCCGCGGCGCCTGGTCGACGTTCCAGTTCCTCGTGCGCCAGAGACTCACCGAGCAGGGCACGGACGTCGCGAGCGACGGCACGCTCCAGCGCTGACGTCTCTCGCGCCCCGTCTCAGGCCGTGGCGGCGATCGCTGCCAGCCGCTCGAGGCAGTACGCGCTCTCGTGGGGCGCACGGACGGCGGGAAGCGCGGTCTCCTCGACATAGCTGCGATCGGCACGAAAACGCGCATTGCGCGCGACGTGGCCGCCGGCGAGCACGAGGAAGCGGCCCTCGCGCACCTCGCTCAGCCGCAGCCGTTCGCGCGTGTACTCCGAGACGATCTCGAGAGCAGTCCGGGTCGAGGCGAAGAAGACCGCCTCGCGGCCGCGGCCGAGCCAGAGCGGCCGGCCGACGCCGCGTGCGGCGAAGACGACCCCCGGCTCACGCCGGTCCAGCCAGGCGGCGGCCATCGCGCCGGTGAGCGCCTCGAGCGCGCCCGGGTCGTTCCGTGAGTGCGCGGCCAGGGCGAAGATCGCCTCGGAGTCGACGGTCATCCGCGGCTCGGCGCGGGAGCACGAGTGAGCGGCGAGCAGCTCGTCGTCGTTGAGGATGATCCCGTTGTGGATGCCGACCACCGGCCCGTGCCGTACCGGGTGGTTGTTCGCGGAGACCGACGGATGGCCCTTCGTGTAGTCCCGGACGTGTACGAGCAGCTCGGTCGCCTGCGCCGGCACCTCGATCCGCTCGAGCAGGCGGCTCGCGGGCGTCCGCTGCTTCATCACGGCCGGGAACTCGTCGCCCGGGCCGCGGTACGCATAGCCGACGGCGTCGGCGCCTCGCTCGGCGATCCCGGCCAGCAGCGCCTGCGCGGCGAGCGTCCGCCCGATGCGGCTTTGCGGCGAGAGGCTGTATCCGGCGATTCCGCACATGTGTCCGGCGACCCTTCACCGAGGGTAGCGGCAGCCCACGACGTTGCGTCCCTCAAGTGGGGGCGTCGGCACGCCGATACAGCGCGTGTGGAGCATCCCGCTCTCGTAGAGGATGCGGCCGAGAGAGCTCCGACGACCGACCCGCTCAGGGTCTACGTCCGGCAGATCGGTCGCGGCACGCTTCTGACGCGCGAAGAGGAGCGTGAGCTCGCCCGCCTGAAGGACGAGGGCGACGAGCAGGCGAAGCGCCGGCTCATCGAGTCGAACCTCCGGCTCGTGATGTCGATCACCCGGAACTACACGCGGGCCGACGTCCCGCTCCTCGACCTGATCCAGGAGGGCAACCTCGGTCTGATCCGCGCCGTGGAGAAGTTCGACTACCGGCTCGGCTACCGGTTCTCGACGTACGCGACCTGGTGGATCCGGCAGGCGATCACGCGTGCCCTGGCCGACCAGGGGAGGACGATCCGCCTGCCCGCGCACGTCGGCGACCAGGTGCGCCGGCTGCTACGGGCGCGCCGCCGCCTCGCCCAGAAGCTGAGCCGCGAGCCCACGCTTGCCGAGCTCGCGCGTGACACGCAACAGGAGGAAACGCGCGTACGCGAGCTGCTCGAGCTCGTCGAGACTCCGATCAGCCTCGAGACGCCCGTCGGGGACGGCGAGAGCCTCTACGGCGACCTGATCGAGGATGCGCACGCAGCGGAACCGCACGAGGAGACGGCCGAGCTGGCCCGCGGTCAGGAGCTCGCGTCGGCCCTCGAGCAGCTGAATCCGCGCCTGCGCAGGGTCGTGTCGCTGCGCTACGGGCTCGAGGACGAGCCTCCGCGCACGCTCGAGGAGGTCGGCGCGGCGCTCGGGATCACGCGGGAGCGCGTCCGCCAACTCGAGACGCGGGCGCTCCGTGAGCTCCGGACGGTCGCTCCGGGCCTCGCGCACTATCTCCGCTCCGAGTGAGTGAACCGGTAGCCCTGGCTACGGCGCGACGACCATCTGCATCTCGCGCAGGTTGGCCAGACGACGGAGGCAGTCGAGCTCGATCTGGCGGACGCGCTCCCGCGTGAGGCCGAGCCGCCGGCCGATCTCCTCGAGCGTCTTCGGCTCCTCGTCGACCAGGCCGTAGCGGAGGGCGAGAACCTGGCGCTCCCGGTCGGAGAGTGCCTGGAGCGCGACGGCGAGCGCCTGGGTGCGGAGTGCACCCTCGACCCGCTCCTCCGGCAGCGGGTCGTCGCCGGCCACGAAGTCACCGAACACGGCGTCTTCCTGCTCGCCTACCGGCTGGTCGAGGCTCGCCGAGGCCCTGGCAGCACCGCGGACCTCACGGGCCTGCTCGACCGGCAGCGAGGCCTCGAGCGCGATCTCCTCGAGGGTCGGCTCGCGCCCGAGCTCCATCCAGAGGGTGCGCTCGGCCCGATTCATCTTCTGGAGCCGCTCGACGATGTGGACGGGCATCCGGATCGTGCGCGCCTTGTCGGCGAGGGCCCGCGCGACCGCCTGCCGGATCCACCAGGTGGCGTACGTCGAGAACTTGTAGCCGCGCCGCCAGTCGAACTTCTCCACGGCGCGGATGAGACCGAGCGTTCCTTCCTGGATCAGGTCGAGGAAGGGGAGACCCTGGTTGCGGTAGTTCTTCGCGATCGAGACGACGAGCCGCAGGTTCGACTGGATCATCCGCTGCTTGGCGGCGCCGTCGCCGCGCTCGATCCGCTTCGCGAGCTCGACCTCCTGCGCCGCGGTCAGCAGCTGGTGCCGGCCCGCCTCGCGCAGGAAGAGCTGCAGGGAGTCCGTCGTCGTCTCGAGCGGTTGCGCGGCGGGCGCGGGAGCCGGCGGCTTCTCCTTGGCGGGCTCCGCCTCGCGTTCCGGCGCGGCGAGCAGGTCGATCCCGCGCCGGTCGAGCTCCTGGTAGACGGCCTCCGTCTCGAGCGGACCGAGCTCGAGCGGCTCGAGCACCTCGACCAGCTCCGCCTGCCGCAGCTCGCCGCTCGACTCCGCCGCTTCCAGGAGGGAGGCGAGCTCTTCGCCCGCGAGGATCGACTCGATCTCGACCGTCGTCACTGCGTCCCCCTCGATCGATTCCAGCTGGTCGTTTCCGCCTGCAGGGGCAAGACAACCACGCGGGACACGCCGGAATCAAGTCCGGACGGGAAACACCGCGGGTCGTGGCTGCCTGCCGGACGGCGCCACGCCGCGCCGCTCCGCCCATGCACGGTAAGCGGCGTTATGTCAAGTAGGAGCAGATCGGCCCGGAACAGCCCTCTGCCCCGCCCGGTTGCCCGGCGGAACGCGCCTCCACCGGGCGCAGGCGGATCGGCGGCCCGGCGGGCATCCCGACGCCCGCAGGGACCTCGACCGGACGTGGAGCCCGGACGCCGGAGCGGTCGTCGGCGGCGGTGCGCGTCCCGCGCGAGGCCCTCGCCCACGACGGTGGAATCGACCGTTTCGGGTTTTCCACAGGTTGCACACAAGGCTGTGGAAATGTTGATTATTCAACGTCCGCAAATTGCGGACTTTTCCGCTCGCCGACCCCTTGCAACGTGTCCGGAGAAGCCCTAGATTCCCTCATGCGCCGAGCACGGCGCGGGAGTAGGACGAAGCAGCACCGGGAGGTCGTACGGGGCGGCCCGCAAGGGCCGAAGCGGAAAGTCGACCGGCGCTGTGGACGAAACCGCGACCGGCTCGGCGAATTTTTTTGGTCCCGCCCGTGCGACGCCGGCCGCTGGACTAGGATCATCGCCGGGATGCGCTTCCGCCCACCGAGCATCGACCAGGGCATCATCGCCGTCGTCTGGGCGGTCGTCCTGGCCGCGTACATCTACTTCGGGCTGATCGCCATCGGGACGAGCGGCGCCACGGCGATCGTGCTCGCTCTCGTCTCGTTCGCCGCGATCTGGCTGCTCGTACGCCTCCGCGGCGAGGACCGGCCCGTGCCGCGGCGCTCGCCGCGGCGGCGCCCCTAGGCTGCGAGCCGCGGCGCCCACCGCGGCCCGCACAGATTCCGTCAGCCCGCCGGCGTCCGCTCGGGCGGCGCTGCCGTCTCCCCCGCTCTCCGCTCCGCGGTGACCGGCTCGTCGGCGACGGACGGCTCGTCCGGAGCCGCCACCGGCGGCGTCTGTGCCGTGGTCTCCGGCAGCGTCGCGGTCGCCGGGACGGCGTCGACCGAGAGCCCGAGCACGAGCCCGAGACCGAAGGCGAGGACTCCCGGCCAGAGGCCGATCGTGTGCACGGCGCCGAGGATCCCGATCGAGCCGCTCCACGAGACGATGCGTGCCTCCTCCCAGCCGGTGCCCGGCTGGCCCGCGAGGAGAATCCAGCCCACGCACACGAGCACGGGAGCGGCCGCGAGCGCGAGCGTCCCGGCGGACAGCCGCAGCCGCAAGCCCTTCGTCCACGTGCCGAGATGACGGGCGAGCGCGAGCAGCAGGCCGGCCGTTCCGACGATCGCCAGCGCGACCCAGTACCGCCACGTCGTGTACATGCCCACTTGCGCTGCCCCCCAGAGAGCCAGCCCCACCAGTCCCGCGAAGAGAGCGAGCGTCAAGCCGCGGGTGGTGTCGTACATGCCGAAACTGCGCATTCCCTTCACCTCGCTCTGTCGTGTCACACGAGTGCAACGGCGGACGGGCGCCGTCGGTTGCGCACGCGGCGCGGCGAGCTGCTACTCGAGGGCGAGCCGGCGCGCGTCGAACGAGCACGACCAGAGCTCCGCACGGAACTCCTCGAGTGTCGCGAGCGCGTCGGCGGCGAACACGTGTTCCACCACCCCGATCTGGCGGTCGTTGTGGAACGGGAGGTCGACATGGCGTTCCGAGACGAGATTGAGGGACATCCGCTCGCAGCTCGGGCAGCAGACGCCGATTCCGACCGTCTCGTCCGCGGCCGCGAGCAGCCGGAAGGACGACGGGAAGACCGGCCGTGGCCGCTCCTCCGGGTAGCAGAAGAAGCTCCAGGGCCACTCCCCCGTCTTGATCCGGAGCGCCGCCAGCTCGCCGAGCTCGGTGTCGAGCGGCTCGAGCCGGGAGGTCATGAGGTCGAGGAACGCGGGCGTGCCGGCGGCGAGACCGAGCGGGGCCCAGTCGAGCTCGTCGTGCGTGACGAGCCCGTCGTGCTCCTCCCCGCAGTCACAGCCGAAGCGCACCCGGAAGACGGCCGGATGCACGGTCCCGGGCAGCCTCTCGATGCGCCGGAAGGTGGAGAGCGGCACGTGTGTCTCACCTCGGAGCGGACAGGAGAAGCCGTACCGGCCCGTCAGCGGGTCGTACATGGGGAACTTGTAGAGGCCACGCCGGACGGCGAGGCGTCCCGCTCAGTACGTGACGAGCGAGTGGAGGTCGTAGCGAGCCAGCCGGTCCCGCCCGGCGAGGAAGGAGAGCTCGAGCACGAAGTTGACGCCGACGACGGTTCCGCCGAGATCCTCCACGAGGCCCGCGATCGCCTCCACCGTCCCGCCCGTCGCGAGAACGTCGTCGTGGATGGCGACGCGCGCGCCGCGGCCGATGGCGTCCGCGGCCACCTCGAGCGTGTTCTCGCCGTACTCGAGCGAGTAGGTCGCGGAGACCGTCTCCGGCGGCAGCTTGCCCGGCCTCCGCGCGGCCACGAAGCCGCAGCCCGCCGCGTACGCGATCGCCGCGCCGAGCCAGAAGCCCCGTGCCTCCGCCCCCAGGACGAGGTCTGCACGCCGCTCGCGCACCCACGCGGCCAGCTCGTCCACGGCCTGCTGCAGGGCCTCGGGGTCGAGCAGGAGCGGCGAGATGTCCTTGAAGCCGATCCCCGGCTCGGGGAAGTCGGGAACCTCGCGGACCTTCGTCCTGAGATCGATCACCGGGGCACCAGCACCTATTCGGCGAGTCTACGCACGTTGCGCCACAGGAGGAGGTCGGCGAGCTCCTGCACGCTCTGTCCGAGGCGCTGCAGGTCCGCGAGGGCCTCGCGACGGCGCTCGGCGTTGCGCGAGCGTAGCGCGGGACCGATCACGGCCTCGAGCAGGGCCGTCTCGCGCTCGGCGGCGCTGCGGAATGCGCGCAGGTTGCGGGCTCCGATCCCGAAGCGTGCGAGCGCCTCGCAGGCGGCGGCGATCCCGACGTCGCTCTCGGTGTACATCCGGTGGCCGTCCTCGAGCCGCGGCTCGAGCAAGCCGAACTCCTCGAGCTCGCGAGCCCGGTCGACGGCGATGCCGGCCCGCTCGCACAGCTCGTCGAGGTCGAGCTCGTCCTCCCCCGTGCCGACGACGTTGCGCCGGCGGCGGCGCTCCTTGCCGGCACCTGCCGCGAGCTCCTCGCGGATCACGCGCAGGGGCAGGAACTCGTCCCGCTGCAGACGGAGGATCGTGGCCAGCCGCTCGACGTCGTCGTCGGAGAAGAGGCGGTAGCCGCCTCGCGTCCGCCGCGGGCTGAGCAGCCCCTGGTCCTCGAGATAGCGGATCTTCGAGATCGAGACGTCCGGGAACTCGTCCTGGAGGCGGCTGCACACCGTGCCGATCGTGAGGAGCCGGCGACGCGCGGCTGTCTCGGTACCGGCCACGGGCATCAGCGCTGGAGGAAGGTCAGACGGTACTTGCCGATCTGGAGCTCGTCCCCGTCGCTCAACTCCGCCGTCTCGATGCGCTGCCGGTTCAGGAACGTCCCGTTGAGGCTGCCCTGGTCCTCGAGCGACCAGCGTTCCCCGTGCAGCGTGAAGACCACGTGCTTGCGCGAGACCGTGACGTCGTCGAGGAAGATGGCGCACTCCGGCGAGCGGCCGATCGTGATCGGGCTGTCGTCGAGGATGAAGCTCTCCCCCGCGCGGCCGCCCCCTGCCCGTACGACGAGAGCCGCCCCGTGGAGGCCCAGGTCGTCGAGCGTGTCGAGCCTGTCGGCCGCCTCGGGCGGGGTGAACGACTCGGTCACCTCGCCCTCGTCCGGGGTCACGAGTGCCGACCCGCACTTGGCGCAGAAGCGTGCCGATTCCGGGTTGTTGTACCCGCACTCCGGACAGTAGACGTGGGACATCAGGCCGGCGGCGTCGCCTTGCCGGTGAGGATCGCGGTGAGCGATTCGACGTCGACGGAGCCGAGCACGCTCTTCCCCCCCGTCTTGCGGAGCCGGGCGACGAGCTCGGCGCGCAGGATGTCGATCTTTCCGTGGAGCAGACGGCGCCGGTACGAGACCTCCTGCTCCTCGGCGGTCAGATCGTCGATGAGCTTCTTGAGGTTCTCGTCCGACAGCGTCGTGAGGTCGGGGAGCGGTTCCATCTGGCCCCTTTCGACAGGATTGCGGGGCACCCTCGCCGTGAGCTCACCGAGGGTGAACCTGAACTTTAGCCTTTGTCTTGGCCGCCAGTCCAGCGGCGCCCGAGTTCACGTGTGGGCGGCGGCGGCCTCGCCGTGCTCGATCTCCTCCACGAGCGTCCGCAGCTCGCGGGCGAGCTCTTCCGAGGCCTCGCGCGTCTCACCCTCCGCGTAGAGGTGGATCAGCGGCTCGTCGGGATCGGGTAGGAGCTGCGCCCAGCCGCGCTCGTCGAACAGCTTGATGCCGTCGGTGAGATCGAGGTCCCGGCCGGCCAGGCGCTCGTTGAGGACGCGCATGACGAGGCCCTTGAGCGCCCAGGGGCACGGCAGCTGGTGGTGCACGAGCGTCGACTCGGGCAACTCGCCCACGAGCTCCGAGACGGGGCGGTTCACCGGCGCGAGGAGCTCGAGGAGCTTCGCGAGGCTGGCGACGGCGTCGTAGCCGGGCAGGAACTCCGGGAAGACGTAGCCGCCGCCGACGGCTCCGGCGAAGACGACGTCGCGCTCGGCCGCGGCGCGCGTCAGGTCGGGGAGCGACGTCGGCGTCCGCACCACCTCGAGCTGCGAGCCCTCGAGCAGCCGCTCCACCTGGCTCGTCACCGTGACGGGGAAGGCGAGCTTGCCGCTGCGCCCGTTCGACCCGATCAGCCGGAGGAAGAGGAGCAGGGCCTGCTCGACCGGCACCTCGTGCGCCGTCTCGTCCACGAGGTGGAGCCGCTCGGCCGAGCGGTCGAACACGGCGCCGAGATCGGCGCCCACGGCGGGCACGAGCCGCTTCGTCTGGCCGATCGAGGCTGCGAGCCCCGGCGGGTTCTGGGCGTCGCCGAGCGGCTCGCCGGCGAAGGCGTGGGTCGTCACCATCTCGACTCCGAGCGGTCCGAGCACGAGCGGGAGGACGTACGAGGCGCCCGAGAAGCCGTAGTCGACGACGATCCGGAAGCGGCGGGCGCGCACCGCCTCGACGTCGATCGTCGCGAGGAGCTCGGCCGCGTAGGTCTCGCGCACCCGGGCCGGATAGGAGATGCCGCCCACCTCGCCGGCCGCGACGCGCCGGAACTCGCCACGCGTGAAGTGCTTCTCGACCTCCTTCTGCAGCCCCGCGCTCATCTCGATGCCGGGCGGCTCGAAGAACTGCACCCGGATCACCTCGGGGTCGCCCGCGCTCACGCCCACGTGGAAGCCGGCGTCGTAGGCCTCGGACTTGACGAGGTGGCGCGCCACGGCCGCCGGGCTGACGCGGAGGTCGGACACGTGCACGCCGGTCGACGAGATGCCGGAGATCATCGCGCGCTTGATCATGCGGCAGGCGGCCGGGCTCTCCCGGCTGGCGACGAGGCGGGCGCCCCGCTTGAGCGCCGTGCCGAGCGCGGCCGCGAGCCTGACCGTGACGTCGGGCGTCAGGTCGACGTTGACCATTCCGGAGACGCCGTGCTTGCCGAACACCCTGGCCGTCCCCCGCGACTCCCAGATCAGGCTCTCGTACAGCTGCGAGCCGGTCTCGACCTCCTTGAACGGGTAGATCCGGACGCCCGGCATGATCACGCTCTCGGAGCCGATCGACACCTCGTCGCCGATCGCCACGCCCTCGTGCACCCGCACGTGGGCGCGGAGGTCACACGCCCGGCCGACGATCGCCCCCTCCACGTCGGCGCTGCGGCCGATGTAGGTCGAGCTGTCGACGATCGAGCGGACGACCCGGCCGCGCTCGCGCACCGTGACGCTCGTGGCGAGGACCGAATGCGGCCCGATCCGTGCACCGCGGCCGATCCGGCAGTAGTTGCCGATGTAGGCGGGGCCCTCGATGGCGTCGAGGTCGTCGAGGTCCACCCCGTCCCCCACCCAGACGTTGCCGCGGATCCGGATCCCCGGGATCTCGAGACGCACCTTCTCCTCGAGCGCGTCGAAGTTCGCCTGCCGGTACTGGTCGAGGTTGCCGATGTCCTGCCAGTAGCCGCCGAGAACGTGCCCGTAGATGGGCCGGCCCATCTCGAGCAGGAGCGGGAAGAGCTCCTTGGAGAAGTCGAACGGCTGGTCGGCCGGAACGTGCTTCATCACCTCCGGCTCGAGCACGTAGATGCCGGTGTTGATCGTGTCGGAGAAGACCTGGCCCCACGACGGCTTCTCGAGGAAGCGCTCGACGCGGCCGTCCTCGTCGGTGACGACGATCCCGAACTCGAGCGGGTTGTCGACGGACTTGAGTCCGATGGTGACCGACGCCTGCTTCTCGCGGTGGGCCGCGACGAGCTCGCTCAGGTCGACGTCGCAGAGGGCATCGCCGGAGATGACGAGGAACGTGTCGTCCAGCCGTCCGGCTGCGAGCTTGACCGAGCCCGCCGTGCCGAGCGGCGACTCCTCCACCGAGTAGCCGATGTCGACGCCGAGCGTCTCGCCGTCCCCGAAGTAGGTGCGGATCGCCCGGGGCAGGAAGGCGACGGTGACGATGATGTCCTCGAAGCCGTGGCGCTTGAGCAGCTCGACGATGTGCTCCATGCACGGCTTGCCGACGATGGGCACCATCGGCTTGGGCTGGTTCGAGGTGAGCGGCCGCAGCCGTGTCCCCTCTCCCCCTGCCATGACCACGGCCTTCATCGGCGTACTTCTCCCCAGGCGGTGCGGACGTAGAACATGCCGGCGACGAGCGCGAGGGCGATTCCGGCCCAGAACAGGTCGATCGGCCACTGCGTCGGGCGGTGCGTGACGATCCGGCAGCCGACGGCGAGGTAGAGGATCCACGTCGCCGCCTTGCCGACGAGGTTGACGTCGATCTCGAGTCCGCGCGGGGTCAGGAGCCAGGCCCCCGCGAGCAGGAGGACGTCACGGCCGACGATGACCGCGAGTCCCGCCCAGGGGAGCCGGTCGTAGGCGAAGAGGAGGATCACGGCGGCGTCGATCATCAACCGGTCGGCGAGCGGGTCGGCGAGCTTGCCGAAGCGCGACTCCACGCGCCACCGCCGGGCGAGGAACCCGTCGAGCTGGTCGGTGATGCCGGCCACGCCGAAGACGACGCCGGCCGCCCAGCTCGGCTGCTCCGCGGCACGCACCATGAGGACGACGAAGACCGGAATCAGCCCGAGTCGTGCCAGCGTGAGCGCATTCGGGACCTGCGCGAGCGGCGAGGTGACGGTGCCTGCTTCCACGCCACCAAGGATACGGCGCCCGCACCCGTATCCTCTCGCGCGTGCCCGAGTTGCCCCGGCTCCCAGGCTTCGTCGACGCTCACTGCCATGCCTTCCAGCGTGCGCTGCGCGGAGGCACGGAGGGCGCGGACTTCTGGGCCTGGCGCGAGACGATGCTCGAGCTCGCCCGGCACCAGACTCCCGAGCGCGTGCGGGCGGAGTACGTGCACGTCTATCGCGAGCTGCGCGCGGCCGGCTACACGGCCGTCGGCGAGTTCCACTACCTCGGGCTCGACGAGGCCCACGCCGCGGCGGAGGCGGCGGGCGAGGCCGGCCTGGAGCTCGTCCTCCTCCACGTCGC
>CAZRTE010000031.1:17465-26358 GCA_964602945.1 uncultured Gaiellales bacterium | reverse complement strand
GGGGCGGCGGACTACGAAGAAAATAACACTTGACACTTATGTGGCGCGCTGCTGAGATCCCGGCCAGAAGCGGAGCTCAGCCTGCGAGACTCGTTCAGCACCACATCCCCGGAAGGCAAGACGCGTGCTATCTCGCGGTGTCGGGCGCGGCGGGCAGCTTCAGCGCCGGCTCGAAAGTGTCCACGGCCGGCGCTTACGTCGCCGAGGACGTGGCGCAGGCGACATCGAGGTCGTGATGGGCGATCTCGTCTTCACGGATCCGGGTGCTGTCTGGAGTAGGTTCGTGCGGATGGAGGTCGAGTCTGCCGTGGTGGCGCTTGCGCTTCATCCGTTTCGCGAGATGCCTGTCCCGGCGGGCGTGGAGCGGATCGAGCGAGACGGGATCCTCGTCGTCTTTCTCCCGGAGCCGGGCCCACAGCCGGTCGAGCCCGTCGACCTGGAAGCAGCGGACGTGCCCACGGGGGTGGCGTTCGCCCGCGCGGCGGCCCGCGAGCGGGGCAAGCGGTTGCTCGCCTGGATGCTCGCTCCCGAGCATGACGGTCTGCGCTCGGCGCTGGAACGGGAAGGGCTGGTGAACGAGGACTCGCCGGGCTTCGAAGCGATCGAGCAGGCGATGGTGCTCGTCCAGGCACCGAGCGGCGAAGGCGGCGCGGAGGTCGCGGTCGGCGCGGTCGAGAGCTACGAGGATTTCACGGCCGCGATGTCCGTCCTCATGGACGCATTCGAGTTCCCCGAGGCGATGCGCGCCGAAGCGGCGTCCGAGTTCCCCCAGCGCTGGGAGGAGTACCGGCAGCCGGGCAATCCGACTCGGCAGTACGTGGCGAGGATCGGGGGAGAGGTCGTCGGTACGGCCGCCGCCGGCTTCGCCGACGCGGGGGTCAACCTGCACGGGGGCGCGGTTCTCGCGCGGGCCCGCGGGCGCGGCGTCTACCGCGCGCTGACGGCGGCACGGTGGGAAGAGGCCGTGGCCCGAGGCACGCCCGCTCTGACGGTGCAGGCGGGGAGGATGTCCTTGCCGGTGCTCGCCCGGCTCGGATTCATGCCGGTCGGAGAGATCCGCGTCTACGTGGACGATCTCGACGCCACGGCGACGAGTCCGTAGTCGTCCCCGTCTCAGCCGACGCTCGGCGGCTGCCGATACCAGTCGTGTGCTTGGTCTATGCCGGTACTGCGGTGAGCAACTCTCCCGTGCGCGCCGACCGCTCGAGATCTGCGCGAGCTGCGAGAGCTCGCCGCTCTGCGCCCGGTGCGGCCATCCCCGCGTCGATCACACGCACGTCTTCGTCCGCGGTGCTCCCGTTCGCTGCAAGCGGCAGGTCGCCGACCCCGGGACGCCGACCAGCAGGTCGTGTGGCTGCGACGGCTTCCGCCCGGTCCTGGACGGCGGGCCGGAGAGCCGCCTCACTGCGGCCCGCGCCGGCGCTGGACCGTGATCGGGGTTCCGTGGAAACACCCGACCGTGTACGGGTACTCGAGCGTCGCGACGTAGTGGTAGATCCGCCTGACCTTCCCGTTCCACCACACCTTGCTCGTCTTGCCGTGACAGGCGTCGAGTGAGCGGTCGGTCGGCAGCTTCCCGTGCTTGTTCTTCTGGACGTAGATGCCGTAGCCGTCCAGCGCGTAGCCGACGAGCGTGGAGCGGCCCTTCCGCGCCCTCTTCAGCAGGCACGAGGGGATGTCGTGGTTGTGGTACTCGCTGGCACCGTCGGGATGGCCGTCGCAGCTGTCCTGCACCTCGTGCGCCGCAGCGTCGCGGCCGGCTGCGTCCAGCCCGTTGAACAGCAGGACGCCGTCCTCGAGCACGCCGATGGGCCCGAGCCCCGTGCACGAGGGCTTGCGCGCCTTCTTCGGGTGCAGCGGCAGCTTCCAGGTGAGCTTGTGCGCCGCGATGTGGTTGGGGTTGTGGTCGTAGGCGTAGACGGGGTCGCCGCTGGAGATCGGGAACACGCCGGTCGTGTGGTCGGTCGGCAGGTCGGCGAAGGTGACGATCCGCTCGTGCTTCGTCGTTCGCACCTCGTAGAGGGCGTTCGGCCAGCTGACCGAGCCCTGCACGGCCGGCTTCGTGACCGAGTTCCAGGTCTTGGTCTTCGCGCTGATCCACGGGCCGGAGTGCTGGGCGCCGCCAGTGCGGAAGTTGGTCGTGCACGAGTCGACGTAGCCGGCCTTCGGGGTCGTGCTCACATGGCCGTCCCCGAGCGGGATCGCCCTGGGGTTGATCCGCTTGGCCGACGACTTCGACGTTGTGGCCGCGACGGTCGCGGCGGTACCGCAGCCGCAGACCAGCAGCACTCCCACGATCAGCCACGTCCGCCTGCCGAATGGGTTCCTCATCTCTGGCGGGATCACGGCAGCCGGATTCGCATCATCGCCCGATGTTTGACAATCGCCTTACGATCCGGCTGCAACCCAGAGGAGTTTGGTGCGGAGGCGCAGCTTCTCGTTCGCGAAGCGCTCGGCCGCTTCGACGAGAGCCGCACGATGCTGCGCGATCTCCAGGTCGACCTCGCAGACCGCGGTCTCCGATCGCCCTCGATAAGGACGACGATGTGGGTCGCAGAGGTCGAACTGCTCGTCGGCAGCCCGGCCGTCCGTCGCGCCGGCTGCCCGCGCGACCCCGGTCACGCGGTCGGCCTCGGCCGCGGACTCGACCCGGAACGCGATCCGGACGACAGGCGAAGATCGAGGTGGCCGAACCCGCTCACGAGCCGGCCGCTCCTCGTGCCGCGCCACGAACCGAGCGGGCGTGGGAGCCGGTGACGAGCCGCTCCCGGTCGAAGAGCCACGAGACGAAGCGCCACGCGATCCCGTCGACGGCGAGCAGGGCGCAGGCGATGCCGACCGCGAGGGCCACGCTCGGCGTGATCACCCGGAACGTGATCAGCGTCGTGATCCCGAGGGCCGGCAGGCTGGCGAGGGTCGCGAGCTGTTGCGCGACGCGGACGTCGCGGGCCCGGACGGACATCGCGATCCCGACCCAGATGGCCCAGACCGCGATCAGCGGCGTGAAGACGAGCTGCGCGAGCATCTGCGGCGTGTGCCAGACGGCGGCCCAGACGGCATGCGCGGCGCCGAAGCGGACGACGAGCGCGAAGACGAAGTAGATCCCGTACGCGACCGTGACCGAGGGGATGAACACCGCGAGGGCCTTCGCGAGCAGGAGCTCCTCGCGGCTGACCGGTGTCGTCAGGAACGGCTCGAGCGTTCCCTGGTCGCGTTCGCCGATCACCGAGTAGGCGGCCATGATCGGCGGGATCACCGCCGGCACGACGAACAGGAGCAGCGAGGTGACCCCGACGGCGCGGTCGACGAGCGAGGGATCCGTGGACGCGGGAATCCGGAGCAGCGTGATCAGCGGCGAGATGAGGAAGACGATCGGCATGAAGGCCATCGTCCCGACGAGGAAGCGGTTGCGCCGGAAGTCGCGTAGCTCCTTGCGCACGACCGCGCCCATGCGTTGCAGGCTCATCCGCCCTTCGCCTCCACGTCGTCGGAGATCAGCTCGAGATAGACGTCCTCGAGCGAGTGGCGCTCCTCCGAGAGCGAGAGGATGTCGGCATCGGCCGCGACGAGGGCGCGCGCGACGGCCGGCGCGGCGAGTCCGGGGTCGGTGACCGTGAGCTCGTACCCGCGCGAGTCGCTGCTCTCCCAGGCGGTCACGCCGGGCACGCCGCCGAAGACGTGTGCCGGGTCGGTGACCGGCGCCGCCGTCGTCACGAGCAGCCTCTTCCGGAACAGCCTGTCGCGCAGCTCGTCGGTGCGGCCGATGCTGCGCAGGCTCGTGTTCAGGATCGCGACGCGGTCGCACAGGCGCTCCGCCTCCTCGAGGCGATGCGTCGTCAGGAAGACGGTCACCCCCCGGTCGCGCAGGTCGTCGATCAGGCCGTGCACCTCGCGGGTCGCGACCGGGTCGAGACCCGAGGTCGGCTCGTCGAGGAAGAGGACGGCGGGGTCGCCGAGGATCGCGCGGGCGAGCCCGACCCGCTGGCGCAGTCCCTTCGAGAGATTGCCGCAGAGGTCGTCGGCGCGCGCCCGCAGGTTGACCGCTTCGAGCGCGGCGGCGATGCGGTCGCCCGGCCTGCGGAGGCCGTACAGGCCGGCGAAGAACTCGAGGTTCTCGGTCACCGTGAGGCGCAGGTAGAGACCGGGGTTCTCGGGCATCACGGCGATTCGCTGCCGGATCTCCAGCCCGTTCGCCGGGGTGAGCGGGATCCCGGCGACGACGGCCGAGCCCGCGGTCGGCGCGACGAGCGTTCCGAGCATCCGCACGGTCGTGGTCTTGCCGGCACCGTTGGGGCCGAGGAAGCCGAACACCTCCCCGGCGGCTACCTCGAACGAGACGTCGTCGACCGCCAGCCTCTCGCCGAAGCGCTTGGCCAGGTGCTCGACGACGAGCATCGGCGGGCCCGAGGGCGCGGGCCGTGGGGTCCGGACCGGCGCAGTGCCGACGGGCTCCGGCGGAGCGGTCGGCTCCTCGCTGCCTGCCCGTGTGGCAGCGGCGGGCGCCGCGCTCGCGCCTCCCGTCCTGAGCGCGACGACGGCATAGACGGCGAGGACGAGGATGACGATCGGAAATCGCTCGGGCGAGCGGCGCAGGAAGACGAGGACCGCGGCTACGAGCCCGAATGCGGCCGCGCTGACGAGCCAGCCCTCCCACGTGATGGGGCGCCAGCCGAGGCCGACGCGCCGCCGGCGAAACCACGGTCTCACGAGACCGATCGTAGAGATGAGCGCGGAGAGGGACGCGTCAGGCGACGGCGCGGGACTGCTTGCGTACCGCGCACTCGGTCCGGTTCCGGCCGTTCTCCTTGGCCCGGTAGAGCGCGGCGTCGGCGGCGGCCAGCAGGCTGTCGGAGGTGTCGTCGTCCAGCAGGGCGGCGACGCCGAAGCTCGCGGTCATCCGCATCTCTTCGACCCTGCAATGCTCGATCGCGACGCGCAGGCGCTCCGCGAGCCGGCGCGCCCCCTCGAGATCGGTCTCGGGCAGCACCGCGACGAACTCCTCCCCGCCGAGGCGCGCGACGGTGTCGCCCTGGCGGACGATCCCGGTGAGCAGGCGGCCGACAGCCTGCAGCAGGCGGTCGCCGGCGGCATGACCGTGCACGTCGTTCGTCTCCTTGAAGTGGTCGAGATCGAGGATCACGACGCTCGTCGCGTGACCGAAACGGCGGGCGCGGGAGATCTCGGCGGTGAGGACGTCGACGAGGGCTCGCCGGTTCGCGATTCCGGTCAGCGCGTCGATGCGCGCCTCGCCCGCTTGCTTCTCCGTCCAGCGGAGCGAGCGCAGCAGCGGGCGGGCGAGGACGAACGTGAGGAGCATCATCGCCAGCGCGGCGAGAATCCCTGCCTCCTCGATCCGCCGGTACGCGGCGCCCGTCCGCGCCGCCTCGACTCCCCGCGGCAGGTAGGCGAGGATCGCAGCGTTCTTCGCCAGTCGCAGCGTCTCACCGTGCCCGGAGCCGGCGCCGTCCGCTCCGCCGGGCCTTGTGAACGCCAGCCGTACGCCGGCCCTGACCGGCGCGGCCAGCTGCCGGAGCGTCGCGGCGTCGAGCGGCAGCTGCGCCACCAGCGAGCCGACGGCCCGGCCGTGCAGCGTCAGCCGGACGCGCGTGGTGACGGCGTGGGGCAGCGGCGTCCCGTACCGGTGGCCGTCGAGCTCGAGCAGGAGGCCGCGCCGGAGCGCGAACTTCCTCAGAGTGGCCGCCGAGTGCTGCTGGATCGCCTTCTGCAGCCGCGGCGAGGAGGCGGCCGCGACGGCGCTCAGCTCCCGCTTGTTGAGCAGGTCAGTGAACTGCACCTGCGCCGTCACGGCGGCGTCGTGCAGCTCGAACTCGATGCTGCGGGTCACGCTGTCGACCTCGTCGTGGACGACGATGTACGAGACGCCGGCGAGCGGGAAGAGCGCGATCGCCGTCAGGGTCAGCACCAGACGCAGCCGGAGTCCGAGCGCGAGCGGAGAGTTCCGGTGCGTCATCGACTGCCTCAGCGGTCGTGTCCTCTGGACGGGCGCGGGTTGCTCGCCGGGCCCGAGTGGCCGCGCGGCAGCGGGCCCGGGGGCGGGCCGGCGGCCGTGGGATGCGACGGCGGCTTCTTCCCCTTGTGCGCGTGGGCCGCTCCAGGCGGGTCGTGAGCCTGCTTCGTGTGGGCGTGGTCCGGGGCGGCCGGCTTCTCGTGCCCCGGGGCCGCGCGCCGCGCGGAGAGGTGCGTCTTGCCCTTGCGACCCTTGGCCTGCTTCGGCGCGGACTTGTGCTTGCTGCCGGGTGCCGGCTTCGTTGCGGCCTCGTCCTTGCCGGTTGCCTCGTGAGTGGTGTTGCCGCTGACGGCCGTCTCGGTCGTCGTCTCCCGCGTGCCCATGCTCACGCTCGTGCTCTGCGGCGAGGCCGTCACGCTCGTGGCGGGCTGGGGCGCCGGCGCGATCGTGGCGGGCGTCGGCTTCTTCGGGCTCGCCTTCTTCTTCGCGACCGGGGCGGCGGCGTGTGCACGGGGGTGGGGTGGCGCGGGATGTGCCACGGGCGCGGCAACGGGAGCTGCGGCGGGCTTCACCCTCGCGTGGGCCGCGGAAGGCCGCGCCCGGTGCCGGGAGCCGCCCGGAGTCGTGAGCGCGATCACCGGCTCGGCAGGCGAGGTCAGATGTGGACTCTGTGCCGAGCGGAGCCAGCCGCCGGAGTGGAGGAGGAGGACGATCGCCCCTGCTCCGAGGAGCGGTGGAGCGACTACGAGGGCTACGCGGCGAGCTATCCGAACCACCGACTCAATCCCCATTACGAGGTAATCGGCCGAACGGCGGAATAGCTTTAGCCCTTCGGAGATACGCTGCGGAATGCGAGGATCGGGGCGTGATCGCGATCGAAGAGCGGTTCCCGCGGCCATCGGTGATGGGCGTACTCAACGTGACGCCCGACTCGTTCTCCGACGGCGGCGCCCACGTCGATCTCGCGGTTGCGGTCGCGGCAGCCCAGCGCATGGTCGAGGAGGGGGCGGCGCTCGTCGACGTCGGCGGCGAATCGACCCGCCCCGGGTCGGCCGGCGTCTCCGCCGAGGAGGAGCTGCGCCGCGTCGTCCCCGTCCTCGAGCGGCTCGGCGGCCGGCTGCCGCTCTCGGTCGACACGTCGAAGGCCGCGGTGGCGCGGGCGGCCCTCGAGCACGGCGCGATCCTCGTCAACGACGTCACCGCGCTGCGTGGCGACCCGGAGCTCGCGGGTGTCGTCGCCGAGTCCGGGGCCTACCTCTGCCTGATGCACATGCGAGGCGACCCGCGGACGATGCAGGAGGAGCCGCGCTACGAGGACCCCGCCGCCGAGGTCGCGGCCTTCCTCGAGGAGCGGCTCGCGTTCGCGGTCGCGCAGGGGATCCCGGAAGAGCGGGTCTGCCTCGATCCCGGGATCGGCTTCGGCAAGACCGTCGAGCACAACCTCGAGCTCGTGCGCCGCCTCGACGTTCTCGTCGGCCTCGGCCGTCCCGTGCTCGTCGGCCTCTCGCGCAAGAGCTCGCTCCACCGGCTCACCGGCTCGGACGACCTGCTCGGTGCGAGCATCGGTGCCGCGGTCGCGGCCTTCGAGCGCGGCGCCTCGATCCTGCGCGCCCACGACGTCAAGCCGACCGTCGATGCGCTGACGGTGGCCGCGGCGGTCTCGTGATCGCCGTCCACGTCCACGACCTGCGCCTCTTCGGCCGGCACGGGGTCGGCGAGGAGGAACGCGAACGGGGACAGGACTTCCTCTTCGACGTCGAGCTCGAGGTGGGGGAGCGGGGGAAGAGCGACCGGCTGGACGAGGCCGTCGACTACGTCGAGGTGGCCCGGGCCGTGCAGGAGGTCTCGGCTGCGCGGTCGTACGCGCTGCTCGAGGCGCTCGCCTCGGCCGTCGCCGCCGAGCTCGAGCGGCGCTTCGCCCCCGAGCGGCTGCGCGTGCGGATCCGCAAGCCGGAGGTGCGCCCCGCCGGGCTGGAGGGCACGGTCGGCGTCACCGTCACGAAGCCGTGACCGGTGGCAGCCACCGTCACGAGAGCGTGACTCGCGCGTACGTCGGGCTCGGTGCCAACCTCGGCGACCGGGAGCGGACGCTGCGCGCCGCCGTGGACGCGCTCGCGGCGGAGGACGGGATCGAGGTCGTCGCCGTCTCGACGCTCCGCGAGACGGATCCGGTCGGTGTGGGCGAGCAGCCTCGCTACCTCAACGGCGCCGTCGCCGTCGAGACGACGCTCGCTCCGCGCGAGCTGCTCGGGCGCCTGCTCTCGATCGAGCAGCGATTCGGCCGCGTTCGCGTCCCCGGCGAGCACGGTCCGCGCACGCTCGACCTCGACCTTCTGCTGCTCGGCGACGCGGTGCTCGACGAGCCGGGCCTCACCGTGCCGCACCCGCGCCTGCACGAGCGGCGCTTCGTGCTCGAGCCTCTCGCCGAGCTCGCTCCCGGTCTCGTCGTGCCCGGCTGCGGCGACGTGGATTCGCTGCTGGCGGAGACCGAGAGCCCCGGCGGCTGAAGCCCCGTCGCCAGGCGGAAAAGCCGGGGGTACACTGCCCCGCATGTCCCATCTGGACGATCTCGACGAGTACGAGGCCGAGCTCGAGCTCGGGCTGAAGAAGGAGTACCAGGCGGTGTTCTCGCTCTTCCGCTACTGCGTGCTCACACCGGACGCGACCTACCTCTGCAACAAGCTCGACGTGCAGCAGGCGGCGCCGGCCTCCGCCGGTGCGCTGCCCTTCTTCCAGCTCGACCTCGAGGATGTCTGGGTCTGGGACAAGAACCGGCCGACGCGGATCATCCCGCGCGCGAAGGTCTTCACGTCCGGTGACGTGACGATCGAGGAGCTGCGCGGGGAGGGCGACGAGCCCACGCTCACCGCGGAGGCGCTCGCCGAGCGCATCGGCGAGCCCCTCCACGGCGAGGACGATCTCTAG
>CAZRTE010000031.1:14948-17365 GCA_964602945.1 uncultured Gaiellales bacterium | reverse complement strand
CTCTAGCCGAGCTCCGCGGCCGCCTCGACGAACTTCCCCATCTGAGTCTGGACCTGCGCTCCGCGCTCGGCGCCGACGACGCCGAAGTTCTCGACGATCAGCTGGGCGCGCTGGTTGAGCGCGGCCAGCTCGTCACTGCTGCGGACGCGTGCGATCGCCTCACGTTCTCCCCAGACGAGGAAGAACCCGCCGAGGTCGCCGCCGTGCGGCTCGAGGAAGATCGCATCCCAGCTCTCGATCTGGCCCGCTTCCTGCAGGCCCGTCCAGTACTCCACCGCCTCGGTGAAGACCTTCGTCGAGTTCTGCTCGCGGCCGCTTATCGGCCGCCCGAAACCCACGAACAGTCCGAAATCCGCCATCTGGCACCTCCCAGATCGACTGAAGGCGAGGTCCGACGATATACGCTCGCGCCGCAATGCTCCTAGCGGTCGACGTCGGCAACACGCAGACGGTCTTCGGGCTCTATGACGGGGCGGAGCTCGGCGAGCGCTGGCGGATCGCGACCGAGGCCCACCGCACCGGCGACGAGCTCGGCGCGCTGCTCGGCGATTTCCTCGACTTCCGCGCGATCGACGGCATCTGCCTCGCGTCGACGGTGCCGCGGCTCGTCTCGGAGTACGAGCACGTGGCGGTCCGGTGGGCGAAGGCCGAGCTGCTCGTTCTGGGCCCGGGCGTCCGCACCGGGATCCCGATCGAGTACGACTCGCCACCCGACGTCGGCCCCGACCGGATCGCGAACGCGGTCGCCGCGAAGGAGCAGTACGGAGCGCCGGCGATCGTCGCGGACTTCGGCACCTCCACGAACTTCGACATCGTCTCCGCCGAGGGCGCCTACGTCGGAGGTGTGCTCGCGCCCGGGATCGAGGTCTCGATGGAGGCGCTGTTCGCCCGCGCGGCGCGGCTGGTCAAGGTCGACTACGTCGAGCCGCCGCAGGTGATCGGGAAGACGACCGCCGGCGCGCTCCAGTCGGGGATCGTCTACGGCTTCGCGGGACAGGTGGACGGCATCGTCGACGCGATTCGCCGCGAGCTGGGGGCGGACGCGCCGGTGATCGGCACGGGCGGTCTCGTCGACCTGATCGCCCCGCACTCGCGGACGATCGGCCACATCGAGCCGTTCCTCACGCTCGAGGGCCTCCGCATCGTCTGGGATCTCAATCGCTGATCCGCCTGCCCTGCCGTCCGGGAGGGCGGTCAGCGTCCGGCGCTGCAGCGCAGGTCGGCGTCGTGCGGGCCGATTCGGTACTGCGCGAGGGTCGGAGCCACGCCGGTGAAGCCCCCGCTCGTGCAGTTCTGCCGTGCCTGGGCGAGTGTCGCCGTGGTTCCGGCCACCCAGCCGGGCAGCCTGCCCTTGAAGGCGGTGTGGGTCGTCTGCGCCGTCAGCCCCGTGATGTCGTGCCACTGGGCGGCGGTGGAGTAGATCCCGATCGGGCCGGCCGCGCCGGCCTTGTGCAGGCCGGCGACGAAGCCCTGCAGCGCGGCGATGTTGAGCTCGTAGGTGCCGGCCCAGCTCGCCTCCAGCTCGACGTCGAGCCACCACGGCGCGGTTCTGGCCCCGGCCGGGTCGAGCGCGGCGACGAGCCGGTAGGAGTGGCCGGCGCGCTGCTCGCCGTAGAGGTACGAGCAGGCGTTGGTCAGCAAGCCGTTGCAGGAGCCGTAGGCCGGCGTGGTGCCGCCGCTGGGCCAGTCCGCGACGTGGTGCGCGCCCGGGTTGGCGGTGTTGACGTACAGCGAGAGGGGTGGCTGCTCCGGGCGCTTCTGCCCCGGGCTCTCGCGCGCCCACCGGAGCTCGCCGTCGAGGCACGGGTTCGCGTTGTTCGCCAGCCCACCGTTGACGCCGACGATCCCGAAGAGCGGATTCGGCGGGTAGGAGCCGGAGCACTGCGGCGAGGCGGCGTCGTAACCGATGGTCGGCGACGAGCCGCGGCCGAGCACGACGATCAGCACCACGACGACGACGGCCAGGGCTAGTCCGACGGCCGCTACCCGCCGCGCTCCGAACCGCGGGCGTCTGGAAGACGGCACGGGCGTCAAGCTACCTGTGGGGACGCCAAAACCGGCTTCGGCGCGCAAGCTCAGCGGGGCCACCGACGGTGACGCTCGCCTGCGCCAGCGCTCGGGAGTGTCACCCGAGCCGACGGGGGCGGTGTTGCCGAAGGACGTCGGCGAGAGTGGTGAGAACGGCCCCAACGATGGGCGCCGAGATGAGCACGATCGCGATGATCAACATCGATACGAGCCACCATGGACGCGGCTTCTCGTCGTAAACGTTGACTGCGATCGCCCCGAAAGCGATGAAGACGCAGACGCCCGCCACGAGCGAGCCGACCCCAGCGACCCAGGTCTTCATGTGTGAACTGTGGCAGGAGCCGGTGCTCTGGGGCATAGGGGAAACCCCTCACCTGATCTGCGCCTTC
>CAZRTE010000031.1:0-14848 GCA_964602945.1 uncultured Gaiellales bacterium | reverse complement strand
TGCCCGAGTGCTCCGCTATGCACCCCGAAAGGAACGACTGGTTCGTCGTAACGTTCGCGTCGCTCGCGACATAGACAGGTTGACAGATGGCGCAGCGATTCGAACAGATCTATGCCGAGCACCGTGAGGCGGTTCGCGCGTACGTGAGGCGCAGAGCGCCGGAGGCGATGGTCGACGACGTGGTGTCGGAGACGTTCCTGGCCTGCCTTCGCAAGATCGACCGGGTCCCCTCGGAGCCGTTGCCCTGGCTGTACGGGGTCGCTCGGAAGACACTGGCGAACGAACGGCGCAAGCGGGCGCGGGCCGCGCAGGGGCAGTTCCTGGCTGTATTCGGTGAACCTGAGCCTGTGAATGATGGCGTACTCGCTGCGGCGTTCAATGCCTTGAGCGAGAGGGACCGGGAGGTTCTGCGGCTCGTCGCCTGGGAGGGGCTTTCGCTCGCTGATGCGGCGACGGTCCTCGGGTGCTCGGGCGTCGCCTGCCGGGTTCGGTACCACCGTGCGAAGTCGCGTCTAGCGTCGAGGCTGGCAGCCGCTGCGTCCTTTCAACCCGAACCGAAGGAAGTGACGAGATGAGAACCGACGTGATCAAGCGCTTGGCAGCGGCGAATCCCGTGCCGCACGACGGCCCCTTGCACCTGCCTGAGCCCGTCCGGATGCGGGTCTCCGCAAGGCCGCTCGTCACGGTGGCCGTTGCTGCGGCCGCCCTCGCGGGTGGAGGTGTCGCGATCGCTGCGGGTGTTGGTGCCTTCGCGGCACCACTGCATCAGGCGACCTTGGTCGTCTCGCCGAACGCCCTGACCGGTCCCGACGGGACCGCGCTCTCTACCTGCGGCCTGATCGGGGCCCGCGCAGACAAGGTCACGGCCGTGCTCGACAGCCGCGGCATCACGATCCAGTGGCGCTTCATGCACTGGGGCACCGTCACTGCCGCAACCGGCAACGGGTCGCCCACGGCGATCACCGGTGGACGAAGCGATGCCGTCAACTCGGTGCCCGCTGACAGCATCGTGTGGGACATCGTTCCCGACACCACGACGCCAAACTCAGCCTTCGTGTTTGCCGAGGCACCCAACGACCCGACCGCCCCGACCCTCTCGACGGTCAACTGCGGAGGCTGATCTCGAGCCGGTAGCAACGAGACGAGAGGGAGCTGGGCTGCGCGAGCGTACTCTCACCTGGCGCCGGCAGAGGCCATCGGGCAGGCCCGAGCCGGAGCGGAAGGTCTCGGCGCGGCCGAGCTTCCGCGGAGGCCGTCCGTGGCGCGCCGCCGCTCCTGCGCCGCAGGCGCACGACCGGCCGCGCCGCGACCGTGGTGCGGGGCAGAAGGAGGCGCAAGCGAGCCTTTCTGTACGGAGCGCGGCCGAGACCGCGCTCTCGGCCGCGCGGAGTTCCTTCTCCCAGCGAGCGGGTGCGAAGCACCCGCGAGCTTCCTAGCCGCCGCCGTAGAGCGAGATCGGCAGCCCGTCGAGGAGCACCTCGTCCTCGGCCGCGGGGAGCTCGGCATCGAGCCGCTCGACGAGCGGTGCCGCCTCCGGGGCGGCGGCGAAGAGCCGTGTCACGACCGCCTCGGTCGTCGCGAGCTGGACGAGCTCCTGCTTGAAGGGCTTCGGGAAGCGGCCGCGGCCGAGATACCAGCCGTAGAACTTCTTGAGGAAGCCGACCGCGCGCTGCTCGCCGAGCTCGCGCGCCGCCTCGCGGACGAAGACGATCAGCTCGGCCGCGACCTCCTCGCGCGTCGGCGCGAACTCGTCCCCCTCGACGATCTCGCGCAGCGCCCACGGGTTGCCCTGCGCCCCGCGCGCGACCATCACGGCCGCCGCACCCGTCCGCTCGAGCACGGTCAGTGCCGTTGCGTGCGAGGTGACGTCGCCGGATGCGATCACGGGCACGGGCACGAGGGCGACGAGCTCCGCCGTCAGGGCATGGTCGGCCTCGCCCGTGTACATCTGCTTCGCGGAGCGGGGATGGAGGGTGAGCGCCGCCGCTCCCGCCTCGACGAGCCGCGGCCCGAGCTCGAGGCAGGCGCGCGAGCCGTTCTCGAGCCCGCGCCGCATCTTCACCGTCACCGGCACCGACACGGCGGACGCGACGGCGTCGACGACACGGCAGGCGAGTTCGGGATCCTCGAGCAGGTGCGCACCTGCGCCGGTCTTCGTCACCTTCTTGACGGGACAGCCGAAGTTCATGTCGACGATGTCCGCGCCCGCCGCCTCGACGAGCCGCGCCGCGTCCGCCATCGCCCGCGGCTCGGAGCCGAAGATCTGGATCGCGAGCGGATGCTCGTCCGCGGAGACCCGCAGGTAGCCGAAGGTTCTCTCGTTGCGATGCTCCAGGCCCGCCGAAGAGACCATCTCCGAGCAGACGAGGCCCGCGCCGAAGCGGCGACCCTGGCGCCTGAAGGCCTGGATGCTGACGCCCGCCATCGGCGCGAGCACGATCCGCGTCGGCACGTCCACGCCGCCGATCGACCACGATTCCCGCAGCTCGACTGCCATCGCAGCGATGGTAACCGCCTGCTGTTGACGGCCGATCTCGGCGGGGGTACCATCCGCCGCCGCCGCGCGGCGACGAGCCACCGGCGAGTTCTGTTCAGGGGGCAGGAGGATCACGTTGAAGGAACTCATCCTCACGCCGGACGGCTACAAGAGGCTCCAGGAGGAGATCGAGCAGCTGTCCACGGTCCGGCGGCGCGAGGTCGCGGAACGGATTCGCGTCGCACGCGAGTTCGGCGACATCGCGGAGAACGCGGAGTACGACTCGGCGAAGAACGACCAGGCGCACCTCGAGGCGCGCATCGCGATGCTCGAGGAGCGGCTCACGAACGCCCGTGTGGTCACGAGGAAGGAGATCCGCTCGGGCGAGGTCTCGGTCGGCACGAAGGTCAGGCTCAAGGACATGTCCTCGAACAAGACCGTCGAGTACCACATCGTCGGCTCGGCCGAGGCGAACCCGGCGGAGCTGAAGCTCTCGAACGAGTCGCCCGTCGGCAAGGCGATCATCGGCCGCAAGAAGGGCGATATCGTCGAGGTCGCGGCTCCGCGTGGGGCGCTGAAGTTTAAGATCATGCAAATTAGGGCGGCCTGAGCTTTGCCCTTGTTGGCATTCCGCCACCCTGACGCTAAGGTGGCGCCGATGGGTCGTGCGGTGGGGTCTGTGAGGCGTATTGCAGTCGCCTCGGTGGTGATTGGTGCGCTTCTCGCGGCGCCGGCCGCCGAGAGTGCTCACAGGGCCAGGGGCTGGTCCAAGCCGCAGATCCTCGTGCCTGTCGGCACCGCCACCTACAGCCCGGCCGTCGCGACGGCTCCCGACGGGACCACGGTCATCGTCTGGGACGAGGCGAACTCGCTCAACGGGAAGTTCCGCCTCCTCGCCGCGATCAGGCAGCCGTCCGGCAAGACGAAGACCCTCAAGCTCGGTCCGATGAGCGGCTTCGTCCCGCAGGCGTCGATCGCCGTCGGCGGTGACGGCACGTTCGCGATCGCCTGGGGGTATCCCGCGAAGCACTCGGGCAGCCGCGTCGCGGTGAAGGTCTGGCCGAGCGGCAAGCGCGGCTTCAGCCACACGATGTTCCTCTCGGCCGGCAACGCGAGCACCGAGCAGGCCCAGGGCGACATGCCGCAGGTCGCGGTCGACGACTCCGGCACCGCCTACGTCGTCTGGGAGGGCCTGTACGGGAAGGGCAGCAACAAGCACTACCGGGTCGTCGAGCGGGCGTTGAGGAAGAACGCGAAGCGGTTCGGCTCGACGCGCGCCCTCTCGGCTCACGCGAAGAAGCAGCACTGGAGCCGCGCGCGCCATCTCTCCGCAGCCGCGGTCGACGCTCACGGAGCCCGCATCGCGGCCGACGGCAACGGCATGGCGGCCGTCTCCTGGACGGAGTCCGGCGGCGAGGTCAAGGCGAGAATCCTCCGCGCCGGCGCGAAGGGGTTCGGCAAGATCCAGCAGATCTCGCCTGCCACGTACGCCGTGAGTCCTCCGACCATCGGCGAGTCGGACAACGGCAAGGTCGCGCTCGTCTGGGAGCAGTCCGTCTCGAGCGGCCGCCGGATCGAGAGCAAGGTGACGAACGGGGCCAAGTTCCCGAAGCGCGGCCAGTTCCTGAGCGGGAAGGGAACCGCCCAGTTCCAGGCTCTTGCGCTCGCCTCGAACGGCAGCGGCGTGACCGCGTGGGAGAAGACCGCCGGCAGCGGCGGGCAGGTGCTTGCGCGCGCCATCACGGGTGGAGGCAAGCACTGGACCAACAAGGTGGAGAAGCTCACGCGGCCCGGCGTGGCGCTGTTCGGCACCGGCCCGTCCGTCGCGGCCACCAAGGGGTACGCGCTCGTCGCCTGGAGCCAGAGGGTCAAGAACAAGCTCTCGGTCGGCGTGCGGGTCATGCTCGGCCGCCACTGGCTCAAGCCGCGCACGTTCGCGGCCCTCAGCTCGCCCGTGGTCTCGGCGGCGAACGACCCCGTCAACGGCAACCCGGTGCTCGGCACCGTGGTCTGGACGTCCACGAAGGGCCTCCAGATCGCGATCTTCCGCTAGTCACCGGCGACACGCCATAGACTCGGCGGCCATGGCCGCTCCCAAGCGCTTTCCGGACCGGAACGAGGTCACGGCCGTTCGCGCGGAGGCCGAGGCGCTCGAGCCGGGCGCCACCGACTCGGCCACCCGGCGCCGCCTCGCCGGCCGGGTGATGGCCCGTCGGGACATGGGGAAGCTCGTCTTCCTCGACCTCGTCGACCGTTCGGGGCGGATCCAGCTGATCTGCCACGTCGAGCGGATCGGCGAGCTCGACCTCCATCTCGGCGACATCGTCGGCGTCACCGGCTCGCCGGCCCGGTCGCGCCGAGGGGAGCCGTCGCTGCAGGCGGATGCGGTCGAGGTGCTCGCCCGGATCCGCAACCCGCTTCCCGACACCTTCCATGGCATCGAGGACGTCGAGCTTCGCTACCGGAAGCGCTACCTCGACCTGCTGATGAGCGAGGAGTCGCGCCGCGACGCGATCCTCCGCTCGCGGCTGGTCTCCGCCGTCCGCGCCTACCTCGACTCCGAGGGCTTCGTCGAGGTCGAGACGCCGATCCTGCAGCCACGCTACGGGGGCGGGTTCGCGGAGCCCTTCGTCACGCACTCCGAGCTGCTGGACGCCGACCTCTACCTCCGCATCGCCGACGAGCTCTACCTCAAGCGGCTGATCGTCGGCGGCCTCGAGAAGGTCTACGAGCTGTCGAAGGACTTCCGCAACGAGAGCTTCTCCTACAAG
The DNA here is from genome assembly GCA_964602945.1 of uncultured Gaiellales bacterium. GTDB lineage: Bacteria > Actinomycetota > Thermoleophilia > Gaiellales > Gaiellaceae > Palsa-739. Next base: position 9,601 of record CAZRTE010000031.1, on the reverse strand, counting down.
CACTCGCCCGAGTTCACGCAGGTCGAGTGGTACGAGGCGTACGCGGATTACAAGGACACCGCGGCCCGCGCGAAGGAGCTCGTCCAACGCGCCGCCGAGGCGACGATCGGCGGCACGACGACGACCTTCCGCGGCCACGAGGTCGATCTCTCCGCGTGGCAGGAGGTCCGCTTCGTCGAGGCGCTCGAGGCGCACGGCGTCTGGACACGCGACGAAGCGGAGCTGCGCGGCAAGCTGACGGCGGCCGGCGTGGACGTCTCGAGCGACCGCACCTGGGCCCAGCTCGCCGACCACGCCTACTCCCATTTCGTCGAGCCCGGGCTGATCGCGCCGACGATCGTCTACGACTGGCCGATCGAGCTCTCGCCGTTCGCACGCACGACCGACGAGGACGAGACGCTCGTCGAGCGGTTCGAGGCGGTCGTGAGCGGGATGGAGATCGCGAACGCGTTCAGCGAGCTCAACGACCCCGACGAGCAGGCGCGCCGGTTCGCCATGCAGGACTCCGAGCGCGAGGCGGGAGACGTCGCGGCGGAGCAGGGCGATCCCGACTACGTCGAGGCGATGTCGTACGGAATGGCGCCGAACGGAGGCTGCGGCATCGGCATCGACCGGTTGGCGATGGTGCTGCTCGGGAAGGACACGATCCGTGACGTGATCCTCTTTCCGGGCCTGCGTTCGCGCGAATAGCCACGAGCGTTCGGGCTTCGCAAAGCCTGAAAGCGCGACTCGGTACCGCCGGGGTGGTCGGCTACGATGGTCGTTCCGACCGGCTCAGACCGCAGGGAAAGGAGAGTCGAGGGACTTGTTCGAACGCTTCACGGAACGGGCTCGGCAGGTTGTCGTCCTCGCCCAGGACGAGGCGCGGGCGCTCAAGCACAACTACATCGGCACCGAGCACATCCTGCTCGGACTGCTCCGCGAGGAAGAGGGTCTCGCGGCGCGGGTGCTCGAGTCCCTCGACATCACGGTCGAGGAGGTGCGGGCCCAGGTCGCGCGCATCGTCGGCCAGGGCGACGAGGTCACGACCGGCCAGATCCCGTTCACGCCGCGCGCGAAGAAGGTGCTCGAGCTCGCGCTGCGCGAGGCGCTCTCCCTCGGCCACAACTACATCGGCACCGAGCACATCCTGCTCGGCCTCGTGCGCGAGAACGAAGGCGTCGCGGCCAGGATCCTGCTCGACTTCGACGCCGACGCCGAGAAGATCCGCAACGAGATCATCCGCATGCTCTCCGGCCCCGGTCGCCGCCAGGCGGGCGCGGGCGGCCCGGCGGGCGAGAAGTCGAAGTCGTCGAAGCTGCTCGACCAGTTCGGCCGCAACCTGACGAAGCAGTCGCAGGAGGGGAAGCTCGACCCGGTCGTCGGCCGCCAGACGGAGATCGAGCGCGTGATGCAGATCCTCTCGCGCCGCACGAAGAACAACCCGGTCCTGATCGGCGAGCCCGGCGTCGGCAAGACGTCCGTCGTCGAGGGGCTCGCCGCGCGTATCGCCTCGAACCAGGTGCCCGAGCTGCTCAAGGGCAAGCAGATCTACACGCTCGACCTCGCCGCCCTCGTCGCCGGCTCGAAGTACCGCGGCGAGTTCGAGGAGCGGCTGAAGAAGGTCATGAAGGAGATCATGCAGCGGGGCGACATCATCCTCTTCATCGACGAGCTGCACAATCTCGTCGGCGCCGGCGCGGCGGAGGGCGCGATCGACGCGGCCTCGATCCTCAAGCCGGCCCTCGCCCGCGGCGAGCTGCAGACGGTGGGAGCTACGACGCTCGACGAGTACCGCAAGTACCTCGAGCGCGACGCGGCGCTCGAGCGGCGCTTCCAGCAGGTACGCGTCGAGGAGCCGTCGGTCGACGACACCGTCCAGATCCTGCGCGGGCTGCGTGACCGCTACGAGGCGCACCACCGCGTCAAGATCACCGACGAGGCGCTCGCCGCCGCGGCGGAGCTCTCCGACCGGTACATCCAGGATCGCCATCTCCCCGACAAGGCGATCGACCTGATCGACGAGGCCGCCTCGCGGCTCCGGATCAAGTCGATGTCCGCCCCGCCGCGCTACCGCGAGCTCGAGGAGGAGATCGAGCGGGTCCGCAAGGAGAAGGAAGCCGCGATCGAGAACCAGGAGTTCGAGAAGGCGGCGTCGCTCCGCGACAAGGAGCGCAAGCTCACGCAGAAGAAGCGCTCGCTCGAGGAGCAGTGGCGCAGCTCCGGGAACCAGGAGGAGCAGCCCCAGGTCGGCGAGGAGGAGATCGCCGACATCGTCTCGATGTGGACGGGCATCCCCGTCTTCAAGCTCACCGAGGCCGAGTCGGCCAAGCTCATCCGCATGGAGGAGGAGCTGCACAAGCGCGTCGTCGGCCAGGAGGAGGCGATCGTCGCCGTCTCCAAGGCGATCCGCCGCGCCCGGGCCGGGATCAAGGATCCGAAGCGCCCGACCGGCTCGTTCATCTTCCTCGGCCCGTCCGGCGTCGGCAAGACGGAGCTCGCGCGCACGCTCGCCGAGTTCCTGTTCGGCGACGAGGACGCGATGATCCAGGTCGACATGTCGGAGTACATGGAGAAGCACTCCGTGTCCCGGCTCGTCGGCTCGCCTCCGGGCTACATCGGCTACGACGAGGGCGGCCAGCTGACCGAGGCCGTGCGGCGCAGACCGTACGCGGTGCTCCTGCTCGACGAGATCGAGAAGGCGCACCCCGACGTGTTCAACATCCTGCTCCAGATCCTCGAGGAGGGGAAGCTCACCGACGCGCAGGGGCGCAAGGTCGACTTCCGGAACACGATCGTGATCATGACCTCGAACCTCGGGGCGGCCCAGATCTCGAAGAACACGGGCTTCGGCTTCACGGTCGGCGACGAGTCGGGCCTCTCGTACGACGACATGAAGAGCCGTGTGATGGGCGAGCTGAAGAAGGTCTTCCGGCCCGAGCTGCTCAACCGGATCGACGAGGTCATCGTCTTCCACAAGCTCACGAAGGCCGAGATCATGTCCATCGTCGATCTCCTGCTCCGGCGCCTGCGCGAGCAGATGGTCACGCACGAGGTCTCGATCGAGCTCACGGGCGAGGCCAGGGAGCTGCTCGTCGACAAGGGCTACGACCCGGCGATGGGCGCCCGGCCGCTGCGCCGTGCGATCCAGCGCTACATCGAGGACCCGCTCGCCGACTTCGTGCTCGGCCGCGAGCTCGAGCCGGGCTCGACCATCCTCGTCGGGCGCACGCGCACCGAGGACGGCGAGCCGGGCGACGAGGTGGACATCACCTTCATTCCGGGCGAGATCGCGCCCGAGAAGGTGACGGTGCCCGCCGACGAGTCGACCGACGACGACTCGAGCGACGGCGAAGAACAGTCTCAGGGCGAAGAGGGCTAGCGAACGCGAAGAGGGCGGCCCGTTGGCCGCCCTCTCGTTGTCGCCGTTTGCCGGGGGCTAGACGCCGTGCGGCTGCTCGCCGACCTTCTGCTCGCCCTCGCCCTGGCGCTTGCGCGTCCAGGCGGCGAAGGCCCAGTTGCTCTCGAGTGCTCCGCCGAGTGCCAGGATGACGAAGCCGAAGCCGGAGAGCAGCAGGGCCACTCCGACCACGATCCCGAAGTTCCCCAACTGCTCGGCCATGTAGGACGAGTTGAGGGCGGTGGTCAGCGCCGTCTCGGTCACCCAGATGTTGCGGGCGCTGTTCGCGACCGGCTGCCCCGTCGTCGGGTCCGTCTGCGCGTAGTCCTTGTTGCTCGTGGCGCCGTCCGGCGTCAGCTGTGACTTCGGCGTGCCGGGCTTCGCCTGGTACTGGCCCATCTGCGCGTACACGAAGCCACCGGTGGCCTCGAGCGTGTGGATCCGCATGTACTCGCCGAAGCAGCGCGCGCGGTCGCCGGAGTTCACCGGCAGGTTGGCGACGGTGCACTTCGGCATGTTGGCGACGTTCGTGAGCCCGGCGGCCTTCGCCTCGGCGGCGATCGCCGTCGGGGTCATGTCGGGCGAGCCTGTGATCTGCTGCTGCTTGAGTTCAGTGGAGACCGTGTTCAGCCCGTTGACGCTGAGCACGATCGCGGCGACACCGAAAGCGATGAGGACAATGCCGGCGGCGACTCCGCCGATTTCGAGGAACCTCTTCACGATTCTCTCCTTCGGCCTTGGCGTGAATGACATGTCGGGCATGCTCGTGGCAGAGCGGAGAACGAGCAGCCGTGGTGACACCGCACCTCGTTGCGGTTTTTCCGCGGCGAGCGTGCGGGATCTGCCTCCCCGGCACGAAGTCGCCGGAAACGCGTGACCATCGGCGTCCGCCGCCGGCCCTACGCTGCGACCGTGGCCAAGACGAAGGCGGCGGCCGTCCAGTTCAGCTGCACCGAGTGCGGCTACAGCGCCGGGCGCTGGTTCGGGAAATGCCCCGGCTGCTCGGCCTTCGGCACGCTCGTCGAGGAGACGGTGGCGCCGGCCGGCGGTGCCGGCTCGGCGGTGGCCCGCACGCCGCTCCGCCTCGTCGACGTGGAGGTCGACGAGGCTGCACGCATCCCCACGGGCGTCTCGGAGCTCGACCGTGTGCTCGGGGGCGGCCTCGTGCCCGCCTCCCTCGTCCTGCTCGGCGGCGAGCCGGGCGTCGGCAAGTCGACGCTCCTCCTCATGGCCCTGCGGGCCATCGCCGGGTCGCGCTCCGCGCTGCTCGTGACGGGGGAGGAGTCGGCCGCGCAGGTGAAGCTCAGGGCAGAGCGCCTGGGCGGCGCAGGGCAGATCCAGATCCTCGCCGAGACCGAGCTCGAGACGGTGTGCGAGACGCTACGGGCCGAGCGGCCGAAGGTGTGCGTGATCGATTCCGTCCAGACGCTGCACGCCTCGGAGCTCGGCTCCGGGCCGGGCTCGGTCGGGCAGGTGCGCGAGGCCGCGACCCGCCTGCTCCGCGTCGCGAAGGAGTGCGGGATCGCGACGATCCTCGTCGGGCACGTGACGAAGGACGGCTCGGTCGCCGGCCCGCGCGTGCTCGAGCACCTCGTCGACTGCGTGCTCCAGTTCGAGGGCGACCGCTACCACGCCCACCGCGTGCTGCGTGCCGTGAAGAACCGGTTCGGCTCGACGAACGAGCTCGGTGTCTTCGAGATGACCGGGGCCGGCCTCGCCGGCGTGCCCGACCCGTCCGAGGTCTTCGGGCGCACCGTCGCGGGAGAGCCGGGAGCCGCAGTCGCCTGTGCCCTCGAGGGCACGCGGCCGATCCTGCTGGAGATCCAGGCGCTCGTCGCGCAGAGCGAGCTCGCCATGCCGCGCCGGGTCGCGACCGGCGTCGACCCGAAGCGCCTCGCCATGATCGTCGCCGTGCTCTCACGCCACGCGGGCGTCGCGCTCGGGCAGGCAGACGTCTTCGTCAACGTGGCCGGCGGCGTCCGGATCGACGAGCCGGGAGCGGATCTCGCGGTCGCGCTCGCGATCGCGTCGGCTGCGAGGGGCGTGCCGGTACGGGACCGGGTCGCAGCCTTCGGCGAGATCGGCCTCACGGGCCGGCTGCGCCCCGCCGCGCAGGCCGAGCGACGGCTCGAGGAGTGCGCGAAGCTCGGCCTCGCCGCCGTCGTCGCGCCCGCTGGGACAATGGCTCGAGGCGCCACCGGCCGGGCCGGTGCCGTCCGGCCGCAAGACCGCGGCGCCTCCGGCACGGCCGGGGCGACTGGCAAAATCGACGTCGAGGGTGCCGAGACGCTGCGGGCGGCTGTTCGCCTGGGCCTCGAGGCGCGACGAGCCGATGACGACGAACCCACGCGACGGACAAGCGGCGAAGGAGACGGCGAAGGCCGGGCCGGAGACCTCGCCGGCTGAGCCGCCGACGCCCGGGCGGAAGACCGGCTCGCCTGCGGCGAGCCAGGGGCGGCCGCTCGGTGACCTCGGCTTCACGCGGATCCCGGCGGAGGAGGATCCGCGCCGCGACCCCGATCTCCTCGCCGCGATCGCGAAGATCGCGCCGGGAACGGAGCTCCGCCAGTCCGTCGCCGACATCATCCGGTCGCACGAGGGCGCGCTCATCGTCGTCGGCGACCCGGACGAGCTCGCCTTCCTCTACTCGGGTGGGATCCGGCTCGACGCGCCGTTCCGGCCGCAGCTCCTCTACGAGCTGGCGAAGATGGACGGCGCGATCATCGTCGACGAGGCGATCAAGCGGCTCGCGTGGGCGAACGTCCAGCTGATGCCGGACCCCACGATCCCCTCGCACGAGACCGGCACCCGCCACCGCACCGCGGAGCGCGTGGCGAAGCAGACCGGCGCGCTCGTGGTCTCGGTCTCGCAGCAGCGCGAGACGGTGACGGTGTTCGTCGGCCAGGGGCGCTACCAGCTCGATCCCGTCGCCGACGTGCTCGCGAAGACGAACCAGGCCGTCGGGACGCTCGAGACGTACAGGCAGCGCCTCGAGCAGGTGCTGACGCGGCTCACGGCGCTCGAGTTCCAGAACGCGGTCGTCCTCGACGACGTGCTCGTCGTCCTCCAGCGCGCCGAGATGACCTCGCGCATGGCCGAGCGGATCACGCGGGACTGCATCGAGCTCGGGAGCGAGGGCCGGCTGATCCGGCTCCAGCTCGAGGAGCTCGTCGGCGACGTCCCGGCCGAGCGCGACGCGATCGTCCGCGACTACCACGTGCTCGGCGCGGGCGACGAGGCGACCGCCGCCCTGGCGGAGCTGCGCGACTCCTCATACCAGGACCTGCTCGAGTTCGGCCGGCTCGCCGAGGTGCTCGGCCACGAGCGCAGCGTCAACCCGCTCGACCACGCCGTCGTGGCGCGCGGCTACCGGACGCTCTCCCACATCCCGCGCCTGCCGGCGTCGCTCGTCCTGCGTCTCGTCTCCGACCTGGGCAGCCTCGACGCCGTCGTGCGCGCCTCGCAGCGCGAGCTCGAGTCGGTGGAGGGGGTCGGGGCGGTGCGCGCCCGCGAGATCCGGGAAGGGCTGAGGCGCCTGCAGGAGCACAACCTCGTCGATCGCTACCTGCAGCTCTAGCACGCGCGCGTACCGGCAGATGCCGTCCGGCGAGGCGGATTTCGGGCCGATTTTGGCCCCGAATTTGGCTTGGCCAGGCCGTTTCTGCTAAACTCCCGCGTTGGAGGCCGGCACCCGGGATGCGTGCCGGCTTTCTTGACGAGAGAGCGGATTCGAGCCACGGGAGGTCGGGCTTGTACGACGTCGGCGACAAGGTGGTCTATCCCCATCACGGAGCGGGAACGGTCGTCAAGAAGGAGAAGCGCGAGGAGCGCGAGTACCTGACGATCAAGATCCTGCACAACGACATGACGGTGCAGGTCCCGTGCGAGAACGCCGAGAAGGTCGGCCTGCGGCGCGTGATCGGGGAGAAGGAGGTCGGGGTCGTGCTCAAGGCGCTCACCGGCGTGTCCACCGAGATGCCGAAGAACTGGAACCGTCGCTTCAAGCACAACCGCGACAAGATGAAGACGGGCGACATCCTCGAGCTCGCCGAGGTCGTCCGCAACCTCGCTCTCCGCGACCGCGAGAAGGGTCTCTCGACCGGCGAGAAGCAGATGTTCGTGAAGGCGAAGAAGATCCTCGCCTCCGAGCTGATGTACGCGAAGGACATGGACGAGGACGCCTGCGCCGAGTGGCTCGAGGAGGTCCTCGCCTCCGACAGCCCCGCGACGAAGAAGAAGAAGTCGGCGGCCAAGAAGAAGACGCCGGCTGCCGCGACGGCGTAAGCTCGGCCCCCATGTCCGTCTGGGCGATTCTCGTCGCCGCGGGGCGCGGCGAGCGGCTCGGGCTGGACCGGCCGAAGGCCTTCGCGAGCCTCGGCGACGAGCCGCTGCTCGCCGAGCCGCTGCGGCGACTCGATGCGTGCCCCTGGGTCGACGCGATCGTCCTCGTGGCGCCGCCCGGCTGGGAGGAGCCGGCGATCCTCCTCGCCGAGGAGGAAGGCTGCGGCAAGGTGCGGGCCTGCGTGCCGGGAGGGGAGACGCGGAGCGACTCGGTACGGGCGGGGCTGGCCGAGGTCGGCGACGACGCGCTCGTCGTCCTCGTCCACGACGCGGCGCGGCCACTCCTCTCCGACGACGTCGTGGAACGGGTGCTCGCGCCGCTCTCGGAGGGTTGGGACGGAGTCGTCCCGGGCCTGCCGGTGGGGGACACGCTCAAGCGCGCCGCCCCCGACGGCGCCGTGCAGGAGACGGTCTCCCGCGACGGGCTCTGGGCCGTCCAGACGCCGCAGGCATTCGTCGCGGAGACGCTGCGGCGCGCCCATGCCGGCGGCGCCGACGCCACCGACTGCGCCGGCCTCGTCGAGGCGGCGGGCGGCCGCGTCAAGGTGGTCGAGGGAGATCCCCGCCTCTTGAAGGTGACTTCCGCCTCCGATCTGGACAGGATTGCCTCGTGGCTGTGAGCGAGTACCGGATCGGCAGCGGCTTCGACGCGCACGCCTTCGAGGACGGCGTGCCGCTCGTGCTCGGCGGCGTGCGGATCGAGCACCCACGCGGCCTCGCCGGCCACTCCGACGGCGACGTGCTCGCGCACGCCCTCACGGACGCCGTGCTCGGGGCGGCCGGCCTCGAGGACCTCGGCGCGCTCTTCCCCTCGGGCGATCCGGCGCTCGCCGGCGCCGACTCGCTCGAGCTGCTGCGGACGGCGTGGGAGCGGGTGCGCGCGGACGGCTGGCGGCTCGTGAACGCGGACGTCGTCCTCATCGGCGAGGAGCCGCGGCTCGCACCCCGTCGCGACGAGATGCGTGCGAGGCTCGCCGGCGCGCTCGGCGTGGAGCCGGGGCTCGTCGCGGTGCGGGCGACCACGACGGACGGCCTCGGCTTCACCGGCCGGGGCGAAGGCCTCGCCGCGCAGGCGGTCGCGCTGCTCGGACGATGAAGCTGGCGCTCGTCACGCATGCGGAGCATCCGAAGCTGCGCGGAACGATGCCGAGCCTCTGGCCGGAGTTCCTGAGCCACGACCCCGTGGTGCAGTCGTTCTGGCCCTCGCTCTACGAGCTCTATCCCGACTTCCAGCTCTGGGTCGTCGACCGTGATGCCCGGCCGCGCCGCACGGTCGGCTACGCGTGCAGCGTTCCCGTCGAGTGGAGTGGAAAGCCGTCGTCCCGCGGCGTCGACTGGGCGCTGACGGACGGCGTCCAGGGTGCTCCGACCGCGCTCTGCACCATCGTCGCCGGAGTCGTCCCGGAATACCGCGGCGCCGGTGTCTCCGCGGCGATCCTGAACCGGCTGGGCGCGGTCGCCGCCGGCCACGGGCTCGACGCGCTCGTCGCTCCGGTGCGACCGACCTGGAAGGACCGGTATCCGCTCGTCCCGCTCGAGCGCTACATCACCTGGCGTCGCAGCGACGGTCTTCCCTACGACCCGTGGCTCCGTGCGCACGAGCGGCTCGGCGGAGAGCAGCTGGCGCTCGCGCTGCGCTCGCAGACGATCGCCGGCACGCGCGCCGAGTGGGAGGAGTGGACGGGTCTGACCTTCCCGGAGGACGGCGAGTACGTCGTCCCCGGCGCCCTCGTTCCCGTCCACTTCAAGAGCGGCCGCGGCGTCTACGTCGAGCCGAACGTCTGGATCCGCCATGGGCTCTAGCGGGCGAAGCCTTCGGCCTCGCCCGCTGGGGGAACGGAACTGCGCCGCCGGGAGAGCGCGGTCTCCCGGCGGCTCCGT
>CAZRTE010000030.1:0-26530 GCA_964602945.1 uncultured Gaiellales bacterium | reverse complement strand
GCTCCCAGGTCATATGTGGGCTGGCTCGATCACCGGCAGGAACGGACGGGGTCGATAGGTCAGACACGGAGCCACCCTCCTCACCGTCCAGAAGGGGAAGTGCGGCAACGTGCCGGGCGCGCTTGCGCCCTTGCAGTCGGCCCTGCGCCATCTGCGGGCGGTCGAGAAGAAGATCGCCGGGAAGCACCAGGCGCGGGTGCAGCCGCTTCCGAGAAGGCGCACTGGAGCACCTTCTCGCCTGCACGAATAGCAGTAAGCGAAAAGCCCCGCCATGCAGGGCTTTCGCTTGTGGGCCCGCCTGGATTCGAACCAGGGACCTACGGATTATGAGTCCGCTGCTCTGACCGCTGAGCTACGGGCCCGCGCCTTTCATCGGGGCGAGCGTATCGCTCGGCCGAGGCGACTGCGGCGGCCGTCGCGACGTCGCGCGCGTACGTCTTGCGGGCCTTGAAGAGGAGCCAGGCGCTCGCCGCGAGCGGCATGAGCATCACGACGAACGTCCACTGCAGGCCCGACCGTCCGCCCCCGAAGACGTGGTCCGAGACGGCGCCGAAGAGGAGCGGCGCGAGCGCCATGGCGAAGGAGCGGAGCAGCGTGCGCACCGCCTCCGCCCGCCCCCAGAGGGACGGCGGCATGATGTCGAGCTGGCTCGCGGCGACGGCCGGGTTCTGGACGGAGAGGAGCATCACGGCGCCCACGAGATAGGGGAGCGCCGTGAAGGCGCTCCGCGTGAGGAGCGCGGGCAGGAAGAGGATCACCGTGCCCGTCGCGCCGACGGCCGCGGTCGCGATCCTGCCGCTCAGGTGGCCGCGCCGGAGCAGCGCGTCGCCGATCGCGCCACCCGCGATCACGCCTGCGATCGCGCCTCCCCCGATCCCGAGCAGCAGCAGGTTGGCGAGCCCCTGGTCGATCCCGTACTGCTTCTTCGCGAACTCGGCGCCGAAGGTCTGGATGCCGGCGAGGAAGTAGTAGCCGCACGCGCTCGCGGCGATGAGGAACAGGTTCGTCCGCACGTGCAGCACGTAGCGCGCGGCCTGGAGCAGCGAGGCGCGGCGCAGGTCGCGGCTCGTCACGAGCGCAGGATCGGGCTCGATCCCGCGCTCGCGGGCGAGCACCTGCGCATCCGTCTCGTGGGGCTCTTCCGCCCCCTCGGGCAGCGGCTGCGTCTCGTGCACGAGCACGTCCTGCCCGCCGCGGGCCGGCTCGGGGAGCCGCAGCACGAACCACGCGAGCGCGAACGCCGGCAGGGAGAGGATCACGAAGGCCGCCCGCCACGAGAGCGCCGCGATGTCTCCCGTGACCGCGAAGCCGAAGCCGGCTCCGAGCAGCTCGCCCGCGAGGATGAAGCCGTAGACGCGGCCACGCTCGGCCGCCGCGAACCAGTCGCCGACGAGCGAGGCGACGAGGGGTCCGGCGGCGGCGACGACGGCGCCGAGGAAGAGCCGGGCGATGAGCAGCTCGTGGAAGTTCGGCACCGCCGAGCTCCACAGCATCGCTCCGCCCCAGAGGATGATCACGAGCCCGAGCGTCGTCGTCCGGCGCATGCGGTCGGCGAGGACGCCGAACGGGAGCGTCGCGATCGCGCCGACGAGCGAGGTCACCGTCACGAGCAGGCCGATGTCGGTGTTCGTGATGTGGAGGCCGTGCCGCAGCTCGGTCGCCGACGCACCGACCGTCGCCGCGTCGGCGCCCGCGAGACCGAGCACGCAGGCGAGGACGACGATCACCCGCGTCCGCTCGGCGCCTCCGAGGAAGTAGGTCAGCCGCCGCACGAGGGCGCCTGCGGCAGCGGAGCTCATGGCGGCGGCGTCGGTGAGGACGCGCGCGGTACGGGACTCGTCGGAGCTCACGTTCCCCATGGTGGCAGGAGCGCCCGCGGGCGCGGTATCTAGGCGTCGCGGCGCACGAGCAGCACGGCGGCGATCGCGATCGCGGCGGCGCAGTAGCCGGCGAAGAGCAGGCCGCCGGCGAGCGGCGTCAGCGTATGAGCCGCGTGGTCGAGCGAGAAGATCTGCCGTCCGGCCTCGCTCGGCAGCCAGGGGCTGATGGCGTTGTTCCAGCTCAGGGGCAGGATGTTCATCAGCGGCGGCAGGACGAAGAAGATGCCGGCGAACGTCGCGATACCTCCCGCCGTGTTGCGCACGATCGCGCCGATCGCGAGGGCGAAGATCCCCACGAGCATCACGTAGACCGCGCCGCCGATCATCGAGCGGGCGACGCCGGGCGCCGTGAAGGAGGTCTGGAGGATGTCGTGCCGCGCGAGGATCGCCTGGCTCGCGAAGAAGCTCACGAGCACCGCCGGCACCATGAGCACGAAGGAGAGAACTCCGTAGTCGAGCAGCTTCGCCCAGAGCACGGGCAGCCGCTTCGGCACCGCGGTGAAGCTCGACCGGATCGAGCCGGTCGAGTACTCGGCCGTGATCACGAGCACGCCGAGCACCGCGATCGCGAGCTGGGCCACGTTGACGCCGGCCAGCGCGACCTCGAGGGGCGTGTGGGTCGCCCGCTCCTGGGGTGCCATGTCGCCCCAGTGCGAGGAGAGGACGAACGAGAAGATGACGGGGAAGGCGATGGTCAGCAGGAAGCCGATGCCGAGCGACCAGGCCGTCGAGCGCACCGAGCGGAGCTTCGTCCACTCCGCGGCGAGGACCCGCTGGAAGGCGACGCGGCCGGTGCCCTCGAGCCGCGGCAGCCGTGCGGTCGGCGCCAGGACGCTCACACCGCCACCTCCTCCACGTCGGCGGCGAACTCGAGCTCGTCGCGCGTGAGGTTCATGAACGCCTCCTCGAGCGACGCCTGCTGCGGGGTCAGCTCGTGCAGGGGGATGCCGGCCGCCGCGGCGGTGTCTCCGACCTGCTCCGCCGTCAGTCCGTGCACCTCGAGCCCGCCGCGCTCCGCCTCGACGAACGTGACCTCGGGGCCGGACAGCGCCACGCGCAGCTCGTCGAGCTCGGGCGAGCGGACGACCACGACCTTCTGCGAGGCGCGGGCGACGAAGTCGTCGACGCTCGTGTCCGCGATCAGCCTGCCGCGGCCGATCACGATCAGGTGGTCGGCGGTGAGCGCCATCTCGCTCATCAGGTGCGAGGAGACGAACACCGTCCGCCCCTCGGCGGCGAGCCCCTTCAGGAGGTTGCGCATCCAGTGGATGCCCTCCGGGTCGAGCCCGTTCACCGGCTCGTCGAGCATCACCGTCTTCGGGTCGCCGAGCAGCGCGGCCGCGATGCCGAGCCGCTGGCCCATGCCGAGCGAGAACTGGCCGGCGCGCTTGCGCGCGACCTCGTGCAGGCCGACGAGATCGATCAGGTCGGCGACCCGGCGCTTCGGGATCCCGTGCGTCTGCGCCAGCGCGAGCAGGTGGTTGTACGCGGAACGGCCGGTGTGGACGGAGCGTGCCTCGAGCAGCGCGCCGACCTCGTGCAGCGGTGCCGCGTGCTCGCGGTAGTGGCGGCCGTTGACGGTCACGTCGCCGCGCGTGGGCGCGTCGAGGCCGAGGATCAGGCGCATCGTCGTCGACTTGCCCGAGCCGTTCGGGCCGAGGAAGCCGGTCACGATGCCCGGCTGGACGGTGAAGGTCAGGCCGTCGACGGCGCGCTTGGAGCCGTAGTCCTTCGTCAGGCCGCGCGCCTCGATCACGGAGATTCACCGTAGCGTGCCGCGGTGAGCCTACGGTGAGGATCGTCCCGTGCCCCTCGCCTTCTTCCTCTCCACGCACACCGTCGACGGCTGGCTGTCTTCGTACGGCTATCTCGTCGTCTTCGTGCTCGTGCTGGTCGAGAGCCTCGGCGTGCCGGTCCCGGGGGAGACGGCCCTCATCGGGGCGGCGCTCTACGCGGGCTCGACGCACAACCTCGAGATCGGGTGGGTGATCGTGCTCGCCGCGACGGGCGCGGTCGTCGGGGACAACATCGGCTTCTCGATCGGCCGCTACGGCGGCACGAGGCTCCTCCTCCGCTACGGCCCGAAGCTCCGTCTCGACGAGGCGCGGCTCAAGATCGGGATCTGGCTCTTCCGTCGCCACGGCGGCAAGGTCGTCTTCTGGGGCCGCTTCGTCTCGATCCTCCGCACGTACGCCGCCTTCCTCGCGGGCACGAACCGGATGGCGTGGCCGCGCTTCCTCGTCTTCAACGCCGCCGGCGGGATCGTGTGGGCGACGGTCTACGGCGTCGCCTACTACGTGTTCGGCTCCTCCCTGCAGAAGCTGAACACGACGATCGACGTCGCGCTCGGCGTCGCGGCGACCCTCGTCCTCGTCGCCTTCGTCGTCTGGACGCGGCGCCGGGAGGGAGAGCTGCAGAAGCGGGCCGAGCGCGAGATCGGCGGCTCGGTGGCCGACGAGCTCGGTAGGGGAGAGGGCTCCGCGTAAGCTGAGACCATGTTCCTCTTCGCGAAGAAGGCCGAGCAGGTCACGCCGGCGGAGGCCCTGCCGGGTCGCGACGAGGCGATGCGCGTCCCCGAGCGGCACGACGTGCTCGGGACGCCGCTCGTGCCGCCCTTCCCGGAGGGGACGGAGCAGCTCGTCGTCGGGCTGGGCTGCTTCTGGGGCGCCGAGCGCGTCTTCTGGCGGGCGGACGGCGTGCACACGACGGCGGTCGGCTACGCGGGCGGCTATACGCCGAACCCGACGTACGAGGAGGTCTGCTCCGGCCGCACCGGCCACACCGAGGCCGTGCTCGTCGTCTTCGACCCGGCCGTCCTGCCGCTCGAGGACGTTCTGCGCCTCTTCTGGGAGAACCACGACCCGACCCAGGGCATGCGCCAGGGGAACGACGTCGGCACGCAGTACCGCTCGGCCGTCTTCTGGGGCAGCGAGGCGCAGCGGGCGGCCGCCGCGGCGTCGCGCGACGCCTTCCAGGCCGAGCTCGCCCGCGCCGGCTACGGCACGATCACGACGGAGATCGCCGAGGCGGGGCCCTTCTACTACGCGGAGCCGTACCACCAGCAGTACCTCGCGAAGAACCCGAACGGCTACTGCGGGCTCGGCGGCACCGGCGTCGCCTGTCCGGTCGGACTGCCGCGGGAGGCGAGCGCGTGACCGGCGACCCCGTCGCCTGGCGCACGATCGAGCGCGGCTGGAGCGTCCGCGACGCGGACGGCAACGAGATCGGCCGGGTCGACCAGGTCACCGGCGATCTGAACGCCGACATCTTCGACGGCCTCACGATCGGCGACGGCGGCACCGTCCTCACCCGCACGCGCTACGTGCCGGCCGAGAACGTCGCCGCGATCTACGAGGGCGAAGTCGTGCTCGACCTCCACGCCGACGACGCCGCCGAGCTCGAGCCGTACGAGCAGCCGGTCTCGGAGCCGCTCGCAGACCTCGCCCCCAGGGCGGAGGAGGCGCCGGGGTCGAGTCCGTCGCTGCTCGACCGGCTGCTGGGACGCCGGCGCTGACGAGCGCCGGGCATCAGGCGGCCGGCGGGACGGTCGTGCGCATCACGCAGTTTCTCCTGCCCTTGGGCCGGACGTAGCCGAAGCCGACCCGTTCGAAGACGCTCCGGGTGCCGTTGTAGAGCACGGAGACCTTCTTGCCCTCGGTGTCGTGCGGATATCCCTCGACCACCCCGCCGCCGGTCTGCGCGATGAGGTCCAAGGCGCCTTGAAGTGCGACGGCCGTCAATCCCTTTCGGCGGTACTTCTTGTCCACGAACAGGCAGGTGATCCGGTAGTCGGGGAGCCTGTCGAGATCCGCCTCGTACTCCTTGCGGTGGTAGATGTTCGGCAGCTCCTCCGGGGAGCCGTACTCGGCCCACGCGACCGCCTCGTCGCCGTCGAAGACGAGCGCAGCATGTGCCCGGCCCTCGTCGACGAGTCGTCGCTTGAGCGCGCGGTTGTCCGAGGCATCGAACGTCTTCTCGGAGTGGAGCGTGTGGAACCACGTGCACCAGCAGCCGCCGAAGACGCCGTTGTGCCGTTCCGCGAGCCGCGTGAACGCGTCCCACGTGTCCGGGGTGAGCGCCCTCACGGCATAGTCGCCGTCGGCCATCGTCCGAGCCTAGACGACGGCGCCCGCAGGCCCCGGCGCCTGAGCGACGCGACTGCCGGTTCTGGCCGCGCCGCTGAGCGCTAGCCGACCAGCTCCTTGAAGGCCGGCTCCTCGCGGACCGGATCGAAATCGCTGTCGCCCGCGGCGAGCGCGCGGAAGCGCTCGGAGCGTTCGATCGCGAGCCGGAGGTGTCCTATGGCGTCGCTCGTTCTGCCGGCGAGACTCTCGCAGCAGGCCGCGTTGTAGAGCAGGTCGGGGTACTCCGGATGCGCTTCGGCCGCCTCGCCCAGCCGGTCCGCGACCGTGGCGTACTCGCCCGCCTCCCAGAGGGAGCGGAAGGGCGCCCAGATCTCGTAGCCGGTCGGCTCGTACGGCTTGCCCGGCGTGGCGCCGACCGCGAGGATCGTCGTGCCCGGCTCCTCGGCGAAGGCCGTCCGCTCGACGCCGGGGGCGGCGAAGACGAACGTGCCCGCAGGTGCGTCCACCCGCTCGCCGTCGAGCTCGAACCTCGCCCGGCCGCGCTGGACGAAGTAGAGCTCCTCCTGCTCGTCGCCGGTGTCGGACTCGTCGTGCTCGTTCAGGATCCGGTCGCCGGTCTCGCGGCCGGTCCAGGTGTTGACGCCGAACGCCGTGATCCCCAAGTGGTGCCGCACCGGCCGCCACGGGCAGCGGCCGTCGTCGATCTCCTCGATCTCGTCCCAATGGGCTACCGCGTACGTGCTCACCGCCACCTCCCGTGACGTCGCCGTTCTCTGTCCAGGAACGTCCGACACTAACGGGAGTCGTCAGCGGGACCGAGCCGCGCGGCCAGATCTTCGAGCTCGTCCTGTGAGGTGGTGCGCGCCGGAGACGCGAGACTACTGCAGCCGCTCGCTCAGATAGCGGATCGCGCCGGGATAGCGGTACTCGATCGCGCCGTGCTTCGCGTCGAAGAGCTCGAAGAAGACGTCGGTGATCCCGATCCTCTCGAGCTCCCGCCGGAACGCCTCGGCACCCAGGTCGAGGAAGTACTCGTCGCGCGTGCCGGCGTCGACGTAGATCGCGCGCAGGCTGCGCAGCGCGTCGGCGTGCCGGCGCACCATCCGCACGGGATCCCACGCGAGCCAGCGCTGCCAGACGTCGTCGTACAGCATCCCGGTCGCCGGGTCGAAGGGCAGCTCGATCGAGCCGTCCTCGTTCGCCGAGTAGCACGCGGCCATCCCGTACGTGTTGATGAGCGCGGCGTCCGACGGCTTCGAGAAGGCCGGGCGCGAGCGGAAGTCCTCCCAGAACCGCTCGTACGAGCCCTCGTAGTCGTCGCGGAGCGCGCGGGCCACGTCGCGGAACTCCGGCAGGTAGCAGGCCTCGAACAGCGCGTCGCCGGAATGCGTCGCGAGGCCGCCGAACAGATCCGGCTGCAGCATCGGCGTGATCATCGCGCCGTAGCCGCCGCTCGACTTGCCGGTGATGCCGCGGTGCGCCGCCTCGGCGAGCGTCCGGTAGCGGCCGTCGACGAACGGCACGATCTCCTCGCAGAGGTACTCGTGGTAGGGGCCGGTCGCCGGCGAGTCGATGAACTGCGAGCCGCCGTACGACGTCCAGCAGTCGACGAAGACGACGAGCGCGGGCGGGCAGTCCTCCTCCGCGAACAGGCGGTCGACGAGCTCGCGCACGTTCGGGCGGAAGGCCGTGCGGTTGCGCCACATGTCGAGCTGGCCGGTCATCCCCTGGATCAGGTAGACGGTCGGGAAGCGGCGGTCGGGCTCCGTCTCGTAGGCGGGCGGGAGGTAGACCCAGAGCGGCCGGACGTGCGGGTCGCCGAGCGGATTGCCACGTAGGAGGTGGCTTTCGAACTCGAGCTCCTCGAACCGCCCGACCGGCTCGCGCGACCAGGGTTCCACGCCCCCTCTTCTATCACCGAACGGGGCCGGCCGCGGGGCTACACTGGAACCGATGGCGGAGTACGGAACCATGCGGGTCAAGAGCGGTCTCGCCGAGATGCTCAAGGGCGGCGTGATCATGGACGTCGTCGACGCCGACCAGGCGAAGGTCGCCGAGGCGGCCGGCGCGGTCGCGGTGATGGCGCTCGAGCGCGTCCCCGCCGACATCCGGCGCGACGGCGGCGTCGCGCGCATGTCCGACCCGGAGAAGATCCGCGAGATCCAGGAGGCCGTGACCATCCCGGTCATGGCGAAGTGCCGGATCGGCCACTTCGTCGAGGCGCAGATCCTCGAGGCGCTCGAGGTCGACTACGTCGACGAGTCGGAGGTGCTGACCCCGGCCGATCTCGAGCACCACGTCGACAAGTGGCAGTTCACGATCCCCTTCGTCTGCGGTTGCACGAACCTCGGCGAGGCGCTGCGCCGGATCGCGGAAGGCGCCGCCATGATCCGCACGAAGGGCGAGGCCGGCACCGGCGACATCGTCAACGCCGTCACGCACATGCGCGCGGTCTTCGGCGGCATCCGCCGGCTCGGGGCTCTCCGCGACGAGGAGCTCTACGCCGAGGCCAAGAACCTGCGGGCGCCCTACGAGCTCGTCAAGTGGGTGGCCGAGAACGGGCGTCTGCCCGTCGTGACCTTCACGGCCGGCGGGATCGCGACGCCCGCCGACGCGGCGCTCTGCATGCAGCTCGGCGCCGACGGCGTCTTCGTCGGCTCCGGCATCTTCAAGTCGGGCGATCCCGAGCGGCGGGCGCGGGCGATCGTCGAGGCGACGACGCACTTCCGCGACGCGGCGATCCTCGCGAAGGTCTCCGCCGGCCTCGGCGAGCCGATGGTCGGCATCTCGACGCAGTCGCTCGACCCGAGCGAGCTGCTCGAGACGCGCGGCTGGTAGAGCTGGGACTGCTCAGCCGGTGAGCTCGCGGGCGATGTCCGCTGCCCACTCGTCGACGTCCTGCCAGTCGCGCCAGTCGCCCTCGCGCGCTTTCGCCGCTCGGATCGGCAGCCGCTCGGGCAGGCTGAGCGTGCTGCGGTCGAGCTTGCCGGCGAACAGCTTGTGCCCGCGCGCGTGCGTGGACGAGACGAGCTCCTCGACGACCGACTGCCGCATCGCGTTCGGGTCGTCGCCGACCGGCGGGTCGCCGGTGACCGAGCCGCTGCCGAACAGCCACGTGGGCCGTTCCGCCAGCTCCTCCGCGTGCGCGTCGACGAAGCGTCGCGCGTCCTTGACCCAGTTGCCGAAGTAGATGGCGCTTCCGAGCACCACCGCGTCGTAGCGGTCGACCGCGGCGACGTCTCCGAGCTTCTTCACCTCGACCTCGATGCCGCGCTCGGCGAGGTCGGCGCCGATGCGCTCGGCGATCTCGAACGTCGCACCGTGCCGGCTGGCCGCTGCCACCAGGACCGTCATCTCGATTCCCTCCTCGTGCGGGGCTGCCTGCGACGACTCCTGTCACGGCGCGCGTCGCGCGGCATCGGTGCGAACCGGGATCCGCCCTTCCGGCTTCTACGCAACCGGGCGGGCGGGTCCGTCCGGTGCGCCAAGGACGATTCCGCACGTGCACGAGACCAGGCCGAGCTGGACGGCGTCGTCCTTCCTCGTCTACACGGGCGGGCTGACGGTGCTCGGCGGCGGCATCGCCGCGCTCGGCTACCTCTCGGCACAGTACGGCGACGGCGCGGAGGCCGGCTGGGCGCTGCTCGTCTACGTCGTGCTCTTCGCGGTCGCGTACGCCTTCCGGGGCCGGGAGCGGACGGTCGCGGCCGGCATCTTCGCCTTCGCCTCCGTGATCGCCTGGGGCGCGTTCGTCGCGCTGCTCTTCGAGTGGTGGGGCTGGAACGGCATCAACGGATCGTTCCGCCACTGGTCGTGGTCGCGGCTCGCGCTCGAGCTCCTCGTCCTCTTCGCCGCCTCCGACGCCAGGCGGCGGTTCGGCTTCCCGTTCATCCGGCTGATCTCGGCCGTCGTCTTCTGGCTCTTCGTCGTCGACCTGATCACGGCCGGTGGGGACTTCACCGCGGCCGTGACCCTCGTCGTCGGGCTCGTCTACCTCCTCGCCGGCTGGGCCGGCGGCCGCCCGTCGGCGTTCTGGCTCCACCTCGTCGGAGGCCTGCTGATCGGCGGCGCGATCCTCTACTGGTGGCACGCGAGCGACGCGGACTGGGCCGGCGTCTCGGTCGTCGCCGTCCTCTTCGTCGGGGTCGCCTACCTGACGAGGCGCTCGAGCTGGGCGGTGCTCGGCACGGTCGGCTTCTTCGCCGCGACGATCCACTATCTCGTCGGGTCTCCGACGAGCGTCGTCACGGGGGTCGTGAGCGGGAGCGGAACCGGCATCAGCGGCTGGTCGCCTGCGCTCGCCTTCGGGCTGCTCGGCTTCTGGCTCGTCCTGCTCGGCCTGCTCGGCCGCAAGACGCAGAACGTGGCCGAGCCCACCTCCACCTAGCCGCTCCTGCGGCGCCCGGCGAGTTGCGCCCCCGGCTGTGCGGCCGGGCCCGGTTACCATCAGCCGCGATGGAGAAGCCGCTCGGAATCGGCGTTCTCGCGGTGCAGGGCAACTTCCGCGAGCATGCGGCCGTCCTGCGCCGCCTCGGCGCCGAGCCGGTCGAGGTACGGCTGCCGGAGCAGCTGGAGGGGCTCGACGGTCTGATCATCCCCGGCGGCGAGTCGACCGCGATCGTCCGGCTGATGCGGCTCTACGGCCTCGAGGAGGCGGTGCGCGAGTTCGCCGGCCCGATCTTCGGCACGTGTGCCGGGATGATCGTGCTCGACCGCGACCACCTCGGCCTCGGCGACTACCGCACCCGCCGCAACGCGTTCGGCCGCCAGGTGCACAGCTTCGAGGCCGACCTCGACGTCGGCGACGGCGACGGGCCGCTGCACGCGGTCTTCATCCGGGCGCCGTGGCTCGAGGAGGTAGGGCCGGCCGTCGAGGTGCTCGCGGAGGTGGACGGCCATCCGGTGCTGGCGCGCGAGGGACGGCTTCTCGTCGCGGCCTTCCATCCGGAGCTGACCGACGACACCCGCGTCCACGAGCGGTTCCTGAGCATGGTGAGGGAGGGGATGCGTGTCCGGGCATAGCAAGTGGTCGTCGATCAAGCACAAGAAGGGCGCCGCCGACGCGAAGCGCGGGAAGCTCTTCTCGAAGCTCACGCGCGCGATCATCGTCGCGGCGAAGGAGGGCGGCCCCGATCCCGCCGCGAACCTCGCGCTCCAGAACGCGGTCGACAAGGCGAAGGCCAACTCGATGCCGAAGGACAACATCGACCGGGCGATCGCCAAGGGAGCCGGCACCGACTCCGACTCCGCCGCCTACGAGACCGTCGTCTACGAGGGCTACGGGGCCGCGGGCGTCGCGGTGATCGTCGAGACGCTCACCGACAACCGCAACCGGACGGCGGGCGAGGTGCGGCACATCTTCGCGCGCAACGACGGCAACCTCGGCACCACGGGTGCGGTCGCGTGGCTGTTCGAGCGGCGCGCGGTCGTGCTCGTCCCCGCGGAAGGGGCGGACGAGGACGAGCTCGTGCTCGCGGCCGCCGAGGGCGGCGCCGACGACGTCTCTCTCGACGGCTCGACCTTCGAGGTGCTGGCGGCCGCCGAGCAGCTCGCCGCGGTGCGCGACGCGATCGCCGCGGCCGGCTTCGAGATCGAGTCGGCGGAGCTGACGATGCTGCCGAAGACCACCATCGCCGTCGAGGACGAGAGCGAGGCGAAGAAGGTCCTGCGCCTGATCGACCAGCTCGAGGACGACGACGACGTGCAGGAGGTCCACGCGAACTTCGACATCCCCGAGCGGGTGCTCGAGTCGGTCGCGGGCTGACGCCCGCAGCCGAGACAGCATCGGCGGCGGCGGCGCTACTCGTCCGGTCTCCCTCCTACCCTTTTCGCGTGAAGGTCGTCGGCATCGATCCGGGGACGGCTGCTTGCGGGTACGGGATCGTCCAAGAAAGCGGAGGGCGCCTCAGGGCCATCGGGCACGGGTGCTGGTCGACCCCGGCCGGACAGGACGCGGCTCTCCGTTTGAAGACGATCTACGACGGGGTGGCCGGCCTCATCGCGGAGCACGCGCCCGCTGCGGTGGCGCTCGAGGAGTCGTACGTCGGCGCCGACGCCCGCATCGCGCTGTCCGTCGGTCAGGCGCGCGGCGCCGTGCTCGTCGCGGCCGCCAACGCAGGCGTCCCCTGTCGCGAGTACGCGCCCGCCCGCGTCAAGCAGGCCGTCTGCGGCTACGGACGTGCCGAGAAGGCGCAGATGCAGCGGATGGTGAAGATGATCCTCGGTCTCTCCGAGGTGCCGACGCCGAATCACGCCGCCGACGCGCTCGCCGTCGCCATCTGCCACGCGCTCGCGCCGCCGCTGCTGCAGCTGGCCGCCGGCTAGGGCTGCGCCTCCAGAGAACGTCCGTTCTCGTGCGTACTCTCCTCGCATGATCGCCCGCCTCCGCGGCAAGCCGGTCGCGAACACCCCGGAGGGACTCGTGCTCGACGTCAACGGCGTCGGCTACCTCGTGCACGCGACGCCGTCGGCGGTGCGCAAGGGCGACTCGGGCGACGAGATCTCGGTCGAGACGTACCTCCACGTCCGCGAGGACGCGCTCCAGCTCTACGGGTTCGCGGACAGGGCCGAGCGCGAGCTGTTCGTCCAGCTGCTCGCCGTGAGCGGCGTGGGGCCCAAGGTCGCGCTCGCGATCGTCTCGGGCTCTCCCGCCGCCGAGCTGCGGCGGGCGATCGCGCGCGGCGACGCGGCGCGCTTCCAGGCGATCCCCGGCATCGGCAAGAAGACGGCCGACCGGATCGTGCTCGAGCTGAAGGAGAAGCTCGGCTCGCTCGCCGAGGCCACCGCGGCGGGCGACGGCCGCGACGCGGATCTCGTCGCGCGGGACGCGCTCGTGGAGCTCGGCTGGTCGCTGCTCGACGCCGAGCGGGCGCTCGCCGACGTCGATCCCGGCCTGCCGGCGGAGGAGCGCGTGCGGCTCGCATTGAAGAAGGCCGCATGAGCACGAATGCGCAGTTCCTCGCGCCCGACCTGCGCGACGAGGACGAGGAGGTCGAGCGGAGCCTCCGCCCGCGCCGGCTCGACGAGTTCGTCGGACAGGGGCGCGTGAAGGAGCAGCTCGCGATCGCGCTCGAGGCGGCGAAGGGCCGCCGCGAGGCGCTCGACCACGTGCTGCTCGTCGGTCCGCCGGGGCTCGGCAAGACGAGCCTGGCCCACATCCTCCGCGAGGAGCTCGGCGTCGGCATCCGCGCGGTCGCCGGCCCGGCGCTCGAGCGCAAGGACGTCGCCGCGATCCTCACGGCGGTCGAGGCACGGGACGTCGTCTTCGTCGACGAGATCCACCGGCTCAGCCGGGCCGCGGAGGAGATCCTCTACCCGGCGCTCGAGGACTTCCGGCTCGACATCGTGATGGGGCAGGGCACCGCCGCGAGGACGCTCACGCTCGACCTGCCGCCGTTCACGCTCGTCGGTGCGACGACGCGGACGGGGCTCCTCACCTCGCCGCTGCGCGACCGCTTCGGAATGACGTTCCGGCTCGACTACTACGAGGACGGCGAGCTCGCCGCGATCGTGCAGCGCTCCGCCCGCATCCTCGGCGTCGAGATCGCCGGCGACGCCGCGCAGGAGATCGCCGGCCGTGCCCGTGGCACCCCGCGCGTGGCGAACCGGATCCTCCGCCGCGTCCGCGACGTGGCCGAGGTGCGGCACGAGGGTGCGATCACGACGGCGATCGCGCGCGAGGCCCTCGACCTGCTCGAAGTCGACGAGGCGGGCCTGGAGCGGCTCGACCGGGAGCTGCTGCGGGCGATCGTCGAGAAGTACGCGGGCGGGCCGGTCGGCGTGAACACGCTCGCGGCCTCCCTCGGCGAGGAGCCGGACACGATCGAGTTCGTCTACGAGCCGTACCTGCTCCAGCTCGGCTTCATCCAGCGCACGCCGCGGGGGCGGACGATCACCGCGCTCGGCCGCGCCCATCTCGGCGCGCCGCCGGAGCCGGAAGCCGAGTCGCGGCTCTTCTGAGCCGGTAGTGTCGGTTCGTGCCCGAGCTCTGGACACCGGTTGTCGAGGGGCCGCACGAGGCGTTCGTCGATCGCGTGCACCGGGCGATCGCGAGGTTCTCGGAGGAGACCGGCGTCGCCAAGCCGGTCGTCGAGGTCGAGCTGGCGGACACGTCCCGCTTCATCCTCGACCGGATCGAGCCGGAACCCGGGTTCGGGATGATCACGATCTACGTCCAGAACGCGAGCGAGCGTGACCTGCCGGACGCGCTCGTGATCCCGATCGGGCTCATCCGCCGCTTCGAGCTGCGGAAGGCGCCGGAGGAGCGGGTGGCGCGGTTCGGCTTCTCGGTCCCCACGTCCGACTGACCGCGCCGGCGGCGCGGACGAGCCACGGCGCGAGAAGCAGCGCCATCACGTCGAACCACACGTAGCCGCTTGCGACGCCGCTCGGCGGGTTGCCGTCGGGGATCCCGAGCCCGGGCAGGTCCGTCGCCCAGCGCCACGTGCCGATCGACGTGCCGTAGAGCTCGAGCGCCGCGACGACGAGGAAGACCCCCGCGTACGAGCTGCGCCAGCGCGAGCGCCAGAGGAAGACGAGCAGGAGGGGCACGCCGAAGGCGCCGGCGACGTCGAGGCGCGGCAGCAGGGTGAGGCCCGCGATCCCCCAGGCGGCGGCGCCGGCCGCCGCAGCCCACACGACGACGCGTTCCCGCAGGTGGCGGCCGAGGGAGACCCCGCTGAGGTAGACGAGCCCGTGCGCGGGCGGGATGAAGAGCGGCAGGTTGTGCAGCCGGTAGTGGTAGACGCCCCAGACGAGCGAGCCGGTCACCTCGCCGAGCGTCGCGAACGCGACGACGCCGATCGTCTGGGCCCGCACGAGTGGGGGGAGGGGCCGGAGCGCGAGGAGGAGGACGGTGCAGGTGAGCAGCCCGAGCGCGACCTGTCCGGCGCGGCCGACCTGGGTGTCGACCGCGAGCAGCGCCGCCAGGTACGCGGGCAAGGCCGCCGCATACCAGCGCGGCAGCCTCATCGCCGGTACTGCAGCTCGTGCCAGCTCGGCGTGGGGAGGAGCTCGAGCAGCGCGCGGCCGCCGTTCGTGTCGGCGTACGTGAAGTCCTGCCGCTCCTCGTCCCAGCCCACCTCGAGCAGGCCTTCCTTGACGCGGTGGTCGAGCCAGGCGCCGCGGAAGACGAGCTTCTTCAGCCAGTAGACGAGGGACTCGCCGTGCAGGAGCGCGAGGGCGTCCCAGCGGTGGACGAGGTACTCGCCGAGCGCGCTGCGCGGAGCGCCGATCGCGTCCCGCTCGACGAGCTCGACGAGATCCGCGGTCTCGTCCTCGTCGAGCTCCGGCTGCGAGACGAGCCCGAGCCGCACGGCTGCAGCGGTGACGCGCTCCTCGAAGTCCTCGCTGTTGAAGGAGAAGCGGTAGCCGAGGAACTCGACGACGTAGTCCTCGCCGGAGCAGTAGTTGCCGGCCGGTTCCACGGGCGAAGCGTACCCTGGTGCCGTGCGGGTACTCCGCTATCCGGTCGCGCTGGTGGGCGTCCTCGGACTCGTCGCGCTCGTGGCGTGGCTGCTCTCCTGGCCGTTCGCGAAGGCCGTCACGCTCGCGCCGATCATCGTCGTCGGCGGCGCCGCGGCCGTGGGCCTCCTCATCCTCTGGGGCAAGGTCGCCTTCAACTCGCTGCGCGAGTCGCGCCATCCGCGCCGCGTCCTCGTCTACTGGCTGCTCGGTCTGGGTCTGCTAGTCGTGCTGACGCTGCTCGGCATCAAGCTCCCGAGCGAGGGCGGCTAGCAGCCGGTCGACGTCCGCGCGGGTCGTGTAGGCGGCGACGGAGAGGCGGAGCAGGTCCTGCGCTTCTCCCAGGACCGGAATCTCGACCCGGTGGGCTTCGAAGAGCCGGCCGGCGAGGTCGGGCGCAGGGCTCGGGAGCCGCACCGTCGCCATCTGGGCACGCAGCGCAGGGGGTGCGAGCGGCTCGCTGTCGAGGAGCCTGCACAGCTCGGCCTCGGCCTCGCGGGCGAGCCGGCGGCAACGGGCCTGGACCTCGTGCCAGGCGCGCCCTGCCTGGAAGGCGATCGCGTCGGGCACGGTGAGCCAGGCGGCGGGGTCGCGCGTCCCCTGCCGCTCGATCCGTTCCGCGAACGTCGTTCCCTCCTGGTAGCCCCAGCTGACGATCGCCGCGTCGACGCGCTCCCGGTGCTCGGGGCGGACGTGGAGGAAGCCGGCTCCCTTGGGGGCGCACAGCCACTTGTGGCAGTTGCCGGCGTAGAAGTCCGCGTCGAGGCCGCTGACGTCGACGGGCACGTGCCCGGGCGCGTGGGCGCCGTCGACGATCGTCACGAGACCGCGTGCCCGGCCGCGCGCGACGATCTCCTCGACGGGGAGCACGAGCGCCGTGGCCGAGGTCACGTGGCTGAGGTAGAGCACGCGCGTCCGCTCGCTCGCGTGGGCGAAGAGCGCCTCCACGAGCGCGCCCGCATCGTCGAGTGGCAGCGGGATCGGCGCGCGGACGTAGCGGGCGCCGGTGCGGCGGCAGACCCACTCCCAGGCGAGGTCGCACGCGCCGTACTCGAGATCGGTGGCGAGCACCTCGTCCCCCGGGCCCAGGTCGAGCGAGCGTGCGGCGAGGTTGACGCCCGTCGTCGCGTTCTGGACGAAGGCGAGCTCGTCCGGCGGGCAGCCGACGTAGCCGGCGAGGGCGTCGCGGGCGTCCTGCAGGAGGGCGGGGAGGCGGCGCGCGAGGAAGTCGACGGGCTCGCGCTCGAGCTCGCGCTGCCAGGCCTGGTACCGCTCGAAGACCGGCTGGGGGCAGGCCCCGAACGAGCCGTGGTTGAGGAACGCGACCTCCGGGTCGAGGAGGAACTCGCGGCGCAGTTCCTCGGGGCGGGGCGCATGCACGGGCCTCCTTCTACTCCATCCCGAGCCCCCACCCGCCCGGGGATGTGCAGAGCGTGCCGTGCCAGATGCCATGCGCGTGTCGCAGCTTCCTCGCGAGAGGCCGGCGATTCGTCCACACCCGTCCGCTGCGGCCGGTGCCCGTGGACCGTTCCGTCCGCCCCCGCCCGTAGCGTGGCTACACGATGTACGACGGCACCTGGACACTCGCCGACTGCGCCCCCGCCGCTCAGGCGGAGCTCGTGCAGACCCTCGGCATCTCCGAGCTCACCGCCGCGATTCTCGTCCGCCGCGGCTACGACGACCCCGCGAAGGCAGGCGCTTTCCTCGCCGGCGAGCAGCCGCCGCACGATCCGTTCCTGCTCGGCGCGATGGAGGAGGCGTGCGCGCGCATCCGGGCCGCCGTGGCCGCCGGGGAGCGGATCTGCGTCCACGGCGACTACGACGTCGACGGGATCGCGGCCACCGCGCTCGCCGTCCTCCTCTTGCGCGAGCTCGGCGCCGACGTCACGTGGCACCTGCCGAGCCGCTTCGACGAGGGCTACGGCGTCCGGAGCGAGACGCTCGCACGCCTCGCCGACGACGGCTGCCGGCTCGTCCTCACCGTCGACTGCGGCATCACGGCCGTCGAGGAGGTGGAGGAGGCGCGCGCGCAGGGGCTCGACGTGATCGTCACCGACCACCACCGGCCGGGCGACGCCCTGCCCGGCTGCCCCGTCGTGGCGCCCCGGCCCTCCGACTACCCCTTCCCGGAGCTCTGCGGCACGGGCGTCGTCTACAAGCTCGGCCAGGCGCTCTTCGGCGTCGACTCCGAGATCCCCAAGCGCCATCTCGACCTCGTCGCGATCGCGACGGTGGCCGACGTCGTCCCCCTCGTCGACGAGAACCGCTCGCTCGCCATCGCCGGGCTCCGCGCGCTCGCCCGGACGACGAAGCCCGGCCTGCAGGCCCTCATGCGGGTCGCGGGCGTCGATGCCGCGTCCGTCCATGCGGGAGCCATCGGCTTCCGGCTCGCGCCCCGCCTCAACGCGGCCGGCCGGCTCGGCCATCCGCGCGAGGCGCTCGAGCTCCTGCTCACCGAGCAGGAGGGGGAGGCGCGCCGCCTCGCCGACTCGCTCGAGGAGCTCAACCGCGAGCGGCAGGCGGTCGAGGCCCGCATCCTCCGCGAAGCCGTCGCCCAGGTCGAGAGCTGGACGCCGGAGCAGCGCGGTCGGCGGGCCTACGCCGTCGCCGGCGCCGACTGGCACGAGGGTGTGATCGGGATCGTCGCCTCGCGCCTCGTCGAGCGCTACCACCGCCCGGTCGTGCTCATCGCCGGCACCGACGGCGACTGGAAAGGATCGGGCCGGTCGATTCCCGCCTTCGACCTCCACGCCGCGCTCGGCGCCTGCGCCGGGCTGCTCGGGCGCTGGGGCGGCCATCGGGCCGCGGCCGGGCTCTCCCTCCGTGAGGAGAACGTCGAGCCGTTCGCCGAGGCGTTCGCCGCCCACGCCGCCGGCGTGCTCGCCGCGCAGGATCTCGAGCCGGTGACCCACGTCGACGCCGTGGTCGCGCGCGACGCGCAGCTGTCGCTCGACCTCTGCGGCGAGCTGGCCCGGCTCGCGCCGTTCGGGCTCGGCAACCCCGCTCCCATGCTGCTCGCCCCCGGTTGCCGGCTCGCCGAGCTCACGACGGTCGGAGACGGGAAGCATCTCCGCTTCCGCCTCCGGCGCGACGGGAGAGACAGCGGCAGCGCGATCGCGTTCGGCCAGGGCTCGCGTCTCGACTCGCTGCAGACGGATGCGCCGTACGACGTCGCCTTCCGGCTCGAGGAGAACCGCTGGAACGGCACCGTCTCGCCGCAGCTCGTCGTCCGCCGCCTCTTTCCGAGCGCGCCGCGCTTCGACGAGCTGCGCGAATGGCTCGTCGGCGAGTACCGCCAGCCGCCCGCCCGGCGCGACGCCGAGGCGCAGGCGATCTTCGCCGAGCTCGGCTTCGACGACGGCGGCGACGTACCGCGGCGCCACCTGCTCGAGTCGGAGCGCTTCCGCGCCCTCCTCGCAGCCGGACAGCCGCTCGCTCGGGCGGCATAGCGCTTCGGTAGCCGGTCGCGCCTCCGTACTCCTCCGCAAAGCGCGTTCCGTCCACACGGATGCGCCCGGGCCGATCCGGGGCGACCATGCCGACGTGCACGTGCCGCCGTATCGCATCAAGGTGGTGGAGCCGATCGCGCTCCCCGACCGCGAGGAGCGGCAGCGCGCCATCGCGGCAGCCGGCTACAACACGTTCCTCCTCCGCTCGGACGACGTCTTCGTCGACCTCCTCACCGACAGCGGCACCTCGGCGCTCTCGCAGGCCCAGCGAGCCGCGATGGAGCGGGGCGACGAGGCGTACGCGGGCTCGCGCAGCTTCTACCGGCTCGAGCACGCCGTCCGCGACGTCTACGGCTACGAGCACACGATCCCGACTCACCAGGGCCGGGGCGCGGAGCACCTCCTTTCCCGCGTCCTCGTCCAGCCGGGCCAGCTCGTGCCGTCGAACCTCTACTTCACGACGTCGCGGGCACACGCCGAGCTCGTCGGCGGCATCTGGACCGACGTCTCGGTCGCCGAGGCGCGCGACCCCGACTCGACGTATCCCTGGAAGGGGAACATCGACGTCGCGAAGCTCGAGGACGTGCTCCGCAACGCGGGCCGGGAGGGCGTCGCGTTCGTCCGCCACGAGGCCTGCCTGAACATGGCGGGCGGCCAGCCGTTCTCGCTCGAGAACCTCGCGGAGGTCCGCTCGATCACGCTCGACCACGGCGTTCCGCTCATCCTCGACGCCACCCGTAGCTCCGAGAACGCCCTCTTCGTGAAGCGGCGCGAGCCGGGCTACGCCCACCACACCGTCCCCGAGATCCTCAAGCAGATGTCCGATCTCAGCGACGGGGCGGTCTTCTCCTCGAAGAAGGATCACTTCGTTCCGATCGGGGGCTTCGTCGCGGTCGACGACGCCGAGCTCGCCGAGCGGCTGCGCGAGATCGTCGTCGTGTACGAGGGCTTCCCGCACTACGGCGGCATGTCGGGCGCGACGATGGAGGCGCTCGCCGTCGGCATCCGGGAGGCCGCGGACGAGGCGATCGTCTCCCATCACGTCGACCAGGTGGCGCAGCTCGCGGGGCTGCTCGTCTCGGCAGGCGTCCCGATCGTCCTCCCGCCGGGCGCGCACGCCGTCTTCCTCGACGCGAAGCGGTTCCTCCCGCACCTGGCGCAGACCGAGTTCCCGGCGCAGGCGCTCGCGGCGGCGATCTACCTCGCCGGCGGCATCCGCACGATGGAGCGCGGCATCGTCTCCGGCCAGCACGGCGACGAGCCGTACGACGGGCTCGAGCTCGTCCGTCTCACGCTTCCCCGCCGCGTGTACACGCAGGAGCACCTCGAGTACGTCGCCGAGACGGTCGCCGACCTGTACCGCCACGCCCGCGAGATTCCCGGCCTGCGGATGACGTACGAGCCGGCCGTCCTGCGCTTCTTCCAGGCACGCTTCGAGCCGCTCGCGGCCTTCTCCGTCGGCGGCGTCGACGAGCACGCCGTCGAGCTCAGCAGCTAGGCCGAGCGCAGCGAACCGGCGAGCGCCCGGGCGAGCCGGCGCGCGTCCCGTCTCGCGAGAAAGCGGCGAAGTGCCGACATGGGAGGAATCACCTTCTTCCCGCCGACCACCGTTCCTCCCGTGAGGGTTCACGCCGGAGGGCCCCGAGTACACTGAGACGATGACGACCCTGGAAGCAGGCGAGAGGCACGAGGAGCTCCTCGAGGGCCTGCTCGCCGAGCTCGCCGCCCACCGCACCGACGTCGACGTCGACCTCGTCACGCGCGCCTTCCGGTTCGCCGCCGCGGCGCACGAGGGGCAGCGGCGCCGCTCCGGAGAGCCGTTCATCACCCACCCGGTCGGCGTCGCCACGATCTGCGCCGAGCTGCGCCTCGACGAGCAGACGATCGCCGCGGCGCTCCTCCACGACGTCGTCGAGGACACGGAGATCGACCATGAGGCGGTGCGCGACGAGTTCGGCGAGGAGATCGCGAGCCTCGTCGACGGCGTCACGAAGCTGACCCGCGTCCAGTTCCAGACCCGCGAGCAGGCGGAGGCCGAGAACTACCGCAAGATGGTCGTGGCGATGGCCGAGGACGTGCGGGTCATCCTCGTCAAGCTCGCCGACCGTCTCCACAACCTCCGCACGATCGAGTACCTCGGCAAGCAGAAGCAGGTGCAGAAGTCGAAGGAGGCGCTCGAGGTCTACGCGCCGCTCGCGCACCGGCTCGGCATCCACGCCCTCAAGTGGGAGCTCGAGGACCTCGCCTTCCAGACGCTCCATCCGCGCAAGTACTCGGAGATCAAGCAGATGGTCGCCGAGCGCCGCGCCGACCGCGAGGGTCACGTCGCCGAGGCCGCCGACGTGCTGCGGCGGGAGCTCGAGAAGGTCGACATCCCCGTCGACATCTCCGGCCGCGCGAAGCACTTCTACTCGATCTACGACAAGATGGTGCGCAAGGGCCGCGAGTTCAACGAGATCTACGACCTCACCGCGATGCGGGTGATCGCGGAGCGCGACGGCGAGGAGGGAACGCGCGACTGCTACGGCGCGCTCGGCCTCATCCACTCCCTCTGGAAGCCGATGCCCGGCCGCTTCAAGGACTTCATCGCCATGCCGAAGTTCAACGGCTACCGCTCCCTCCACACGACCGTGATCGGGCCCGAGGGCCGGCCGCTCGAGATCCAGGTGCGGACGCGCGAGATGCACGAGACCGCCGAGCTCGGCGTCGCGGCCCACTGGGCGTACAAGCGCGACGGCCGCCAGTCGAAGCGCGCGGACGACGAGTGGAACACCTGGGTGCGGCAGCTGATGGACATCAACGCCGACGAGACCGACGCGCGCGAGTTCGTGAAGAGCTTCCGCACCGACCTCTTCGACGAGGAGGTGTTCGTCTTCACCCCGAAGGGTGACGTGAAGACGCTGCCCGCCGGCGCGACCCCGATCGACTTCGCGTACGCCGTCCACACCGACGTCGGCCACCGCACCGTCGGCGCGAAGGTGAACGGACGGATCGTGCCGCTCCACTACCGGCTGCGCAGCGGCGACCGGGTCGAGATCCTGACCGGCAAGTCCGCTGCGCGCGGCCCGTCGAGGGACTGGCTGTCGCTCGTCGCCTCGTCGCGCGCGCGCAACAAGATCCGGCAGTTCTTCTCGCGGGAGCAGAAGGAGGATCTCGAGGCGAAGGGGCGCGAGAGCCTCGAGAAGGCGCTCAAGGCGCAGAACCTCCCGTACAAGAAGCTCGCCGGCTCCGCCGTCCTCGCGGGCGTGATCCGCGAGTCGGGCTACAAGAAGGCCGAGGACTTCTACATCGCGCTCGGCTCCGGGAAGCTGACCGCCTCGAAGATCGTCGACAAGGTCCTGCAGCAGCTCAAGGTGGGCGAGGTCGCCGAGGAGTCGCCGGACCTCAGGCGGATGCGCGCGCGCGAGGCCGTCGGCAGCGAGACGTACGGGATCAACGTGATCGGCGTCGAGGACGTCCTCGTCCGGCTGGCGAGGTGCTGCACGCCGGTGCCCGGCGACGACATCGTCGGCTACATCTCGCTCGGCAAGGGGATCACGATCCATCGCGGCGACTGCCCGAACGTCCGCGCGCTCCGCCGCAACCCGGAGCGGTTCACGCCGGTCGAGTGGGACGGAGGCGGCTCGCAGAGCTTCCGCGTCCAGATCGCCGTCGACTCCTGGGACCGGCCGCGCCTGCTCGAGGACGTGGCGCGGACGTTCGCCGAGCACGGCGCGAACATCGTCTCCTACGGCGGCAGCGTCGAGGATCAGATGGCGCGCAACTGGTATGTCGTCGAGGTCGGCGACGTGAAGGGGCTGCGCACGCTGCTCGCCGCCCTCCGCAACGTCGACGCGGTCTTCGACGCGCGTCGCGCCACGCCCTCCTGACGATCACTCGTCCGAGCGATCAACCCTGAACGGGTGAGGGGTACCCGGTTCGAGGGAGAGCCGAGGAGGCAAGCGCCTTTCCGCGCTCACCTTTTCGAGGGATCGCTCCGGAACGCGTGACCGGACACGCCGTCCGAGGGAGCGGCTCGGCAGGCGCCTCCTAGCTCTCCCAGGCCTCGCCGCCGGTGTCCCAGCCGACGAGACAGACGTCGGCGAGCGTCGCCGCGATCGCCTCCAGGCCGCTGCGGTC
Organism: uncultured Gaiellales bacterium; assembly: GCA_964602945.1. Classification (GTDB taxonomy): domain Bacteria; phylum Actinomycetota; class Thermoleophilia; order Gaiellales; family Gaiellaceae; genus Palsa-739. The sequence continues at coordinate 3,535 of CAZRTE010000030.1, read as the reverse complement.
GGGCGACCCGTCGACGGCGAGCTCGGCGACTCTCGTGCCGTGCCAGTCGACGGGAACGGAGACGCGCCGCTCGGGGTCGGGCGTGCCTGCCTCGGGGCCGAGGACGAGCTCGTCCCCCTCGACGAAGAAGACACCGGCCCAGGAGCAGTCGTCGCGTGCAGCCAGATCCGAGACGGCGCTGCGGAGGACGTCGTCCGCGTCAGGCGTGGACAGCGAATGCCTCCCGGTACGCGTCGGGGACCGGCACCGGCCGGCGTGTCTCCCGGTCGACGTAGACGAGCGTCTGGTGCGCCGTGACGAGGAGCTTCCCGTCCGGGACGTTGCAGGCGGCGAACTCGAATGTCACGCTCGTCCGTCCGATGCGAGCGACCCGGGTGTGGATCTCGAGCTCGTCGTCGAACCCGGCCGGGGCGAAGTACTCGACGTCGTTCGCGCGCATCACGAACTCGCCGCCTTCCTCACGATGGAGCAGCCCGAGCGAGCGGAGGTACTCGGCACGGGCGAGATCGAAGTACGGGTTGTAGCGCCCGTAGTAGACGACGCCCTGCGCGTCCGTGTCCGAGAAGCCGACGCGCGTGCGCGCCGAGAACTTGAAGCGCTGCTCCATCTCCTAGAGTCTGCCGGATGGCGCACGACGCGATCACCGACGTCGCCGGCATCCGCGTCGGCCACTGCACCGTCCGCCGCGAGCCCGACGTGCGGACGGGCGTCACCGTCGTCGTCCCGCCCGGACTGCCGCTCTTCGCGGGCGCACACCGGCTGAACGGGAACGGCGAGCTGACCGGCCTCGAATGGGTGCGCGAGTCGGGGCTGCTCACCACGCCGATCGCGCTCACGAACACGCACTCGGTCGGTGTCGTCCGCGACGCGCTCGTCGAGGCGGCGATCGGCGAGGGGCTCGGCGGGGCGTGGTCGCTGCCCGTCGTCGGCGAGACGTGGGACGGCTTCCTCAACGACATCGGCGGGATGCACGTCACGCGCGAGCACGTGTTCGCCGCGCTCGCCGCCGCGAGCGACGGGCCCGTGGAGCAGGGCTGCGTCGGGTCGGGCACCGGGATGATCTGCCACGGCTTCAAGGGCGGGATCGGCTCCGCCTCGCGCCGTGCCGGCGCGTACGCCGTCGGCGTCCTCGTGCAGGCGAACCACGGCCGGCGCGCGCGTCTCGTCGTCGACGGCGTGCCGGTCGGGCGGGAGCTCGGCGCCGACGTCGTGCCGCTTCCCGGTGGGCCGGAGGGCGCCGGCTCGATCATCGTGATCGTCGCCACCGACGCGCCGCTCCTGCCGCGCCAGTGTGACCGGGTCGCGCAGCGTGCCGCGCTGGGGATCGCGCGCACCGGCGGCGCCGGCGAGAACTCGAGCGGCGACCTCATGCTCTGCTTCTCGACCGCGAACCGCGGCCTCGACGCCGACGAGGGCACGATCGCGGTCGAGTTCCTCGCGAGCTCCGAGATCGACGAGCTCTTCTACGCGACGATCGAGGCGACGGAGGCCGCGATCGTCAACGCGCTGCTCGCGGCGGAGACGACGGTGGGACGCGAGGGACGCGTCGCGCACGCCCTGCCGCGCGACCGCTTCGAGGAGCTGATGCGGTCGTCGGCTAGGAGCGGATGAGCGCGAGCACCTCGTCCCGCTTCCGCTCCATCAGCTCCTGCGACGCCGCCTCGAGGTTGAGGCGCAGCAGGGGCTCCGTGTTCGAGGGGCGGACGTTGAAGCGCCAGTCCTCGGCGTCGACCGAGAGGCCGTCGAGATGCGAGACGGTTCCCTCGGCGGCGTACCGCTCCTTCAGCTCCTGCAGCTTGAGCGCGACGTCCGCGACCGGCGTGTTGAGCTCGCCGGTGATGAAGTAGCGCTCGCGCAGGGGCGCGAGGATCTCCGACAGCTTGCGGCCCTTGCGCGAGACGAGCTCGAGCATCAGCAGGAACGGGACGACGCCCGAGTCGGCCTGGCTGAAGTCGCGGAAGTAGTAGTGGCCGGAGACCTCGCCGGCGAACGCCGCGTCCTCCTTGCGCATGCGCGCCTTGATGAACGCGTGCCCGACGCGGTTGACGAGCGCGACCCCGCCGCCGCGCTCGATCGTCTCCGGCACGGCCCGGCTGGCCCGGACGTCGTAGATCACCTTCGCGCCGGGCTCCTTCTCGAGCAGGCGCTCGGCGAGGAGGGCGGTCGCGAAGTCTCCCGGCACGAACTCGCCGGTGTCGTCGACGAAGAAGCAGCGGTCGGCGTCGCCGTCGAACGCGACTCCCAGGTCGGCGCCCTCCTCGAGCGTCTTGCCCACGATGAACTCGCGGTTCTCGGGGAGCAGCGGGTTCGGCTCGTGGTTCGGGAACGAGCCGTCGGGCTCGAAGTAGCAGCGGACGGTCTCCACCGGCAGCCGCTCGAGCACCGGCGGCAGCATCGCGCCGGCCATCCCGTTCGCCGCGTCGATCACGACACGCAGCGGCCGAATCGCGGTCGTGTCGACGAACGAGAGCACCCGCTCGACGTACGCGGGCCAGATGTCCTGCGTCTCGATTGCGCCTGCCGGGCCTGTCCGGGATCCGCTCCCTGGCGGGTCGGTTGTCGCCAGGGCGCGGTCGCGGACGTCGAGCAGGCCCGACTCGCTTCCGACCGGTAGCGCGCCGCGCCGGACGAGCTTCATCCCCGTGTACTGCTTCGGGTTGTGCGACGCGGTCACCATCACGCCGCCCTCGAGGCCGAGCGACCCGACCGCGAAGTAGACCATCTCCGTGCCGACGAGCCCGAGGTCGAGGACGTCCGCGCCGGCCGCGGCCGCGCCGCGCATCAGGGCCGCCTGCATCGCAGGCGACGAGAGCCTCATGTCGCGGCCGACAGCGATCCGGCGGGGCTCGAACTGCTCGACGTAGGCCCGGCCGATCGCCTCCGCGCCCGTCTCGTCGAGCTCGTCCGGGTAGACGCCGCGCACGTCGTACGCCTTGAAGACCTTCGGCTCGAGCACGGTTCCCGCTCCGGCGCCGGCTACGCCGGCGTCTTCGCCCCTTGCCACGTTTCGTCGAGCCTGCGCACCCGGGCGATCGTAGCCTGGCGTTCGAATCTACGATTCAGGCACATGGTCGAGCGGAAGCTGGCAACGGTGCTGTTCGTCGATCTCGTCGACTCGACGGGGCTGCTCACGGAGACCGATCCCGAGGTCGTGCGGCGCCGCGTCGGCCGCTTCTTCGACCAGGTGTCGCACTGCATCGGCACCCACGGCGGCACGGTGGAGAAGTTCGCCGGGGACGCGGTCATGGCGGCCTTCGGCATCCCGCTCCAGCACGAGGACGATGCCGAGCGCGCCGTCCGTGCGGCCCTGGCCACGCTCGAGCGCGTCGGCGAGCTCGGCCTCGAGGCGCGCATCGGCATCGAGGCGGGCGAGGTCGTCGCGGACGAGAGCGAGTCGACGTTCGCGACGGGAGAGGCCGTGAACCTCGCCGCCCGGCTCGAGCAGCAGGCGGCCCCGAACGAGATCCTCGTCGGCCCGACCGCGGCGCGCCTCGTCCGCGACTTCGTCGAGCTCGAGGAGCTCGAGCCGCTCGAG
>CAZRTE010000029.1:0-26616 GCA_964602945.1 uncultured Gaiellales bacterium | reverse complement strand
ATCCTCTACTACACCGGCCGCACCCACAAGATGGGTGAGGTGCACGAGGGCGCCGCGACGATGGACTGGATGGCCCAGGAGCAGGAGCGGGGCATCACGATCACGTCGGCTGCCACGACCGCGTTCTGGCGCGACTATCGAGTGAACATCATCGACACGCCCGGCCACGTGGACTTCACGGTGGAGGTCGAGCGGAGTCTGCGCGTGCTCGACGGTGCGGTCGCGATCTTCGACTCGGTCGCCGGCGTCCAGCCGCAGTCCGAGACCGTCTGGCGGCAGGCGGACAAGTACAAGGTGCCGCGGATCGCCTTCATCAACAAGATGGACCGCACCGGCGCGAACTTCTTCGCCGCCGTGCAGTCGATGCGCGACCGGCTCGGCGCCAATCCGGTGCCGCTGCAGATCCCGGTCGGCGCGGAGGACAACTTCGTCGGCGTCGTCGACCTCGTCGAGATGCAGGCCGTCGTCTACAAGGACGACCTCGGCCAGGAGCGCGACGTGACGGAGATCCCGCCGGAGCTCGCCGAGCAGGCGCAGGAGTACCACCACCAGCTGATCGACGCGATCTCGCACTTCGACGACGAGGTGCTCGAGGCGTACATCGAGGACGAGTCCTCGGTCACGGCAGAGATGATCCGGCGAGCCGTCCGCAACGGCACGCTGGCCGACGAGATCACGCCCGTGCTGCTCGGCTCGGCGTTCAAGAACAAGGGCGTCCAGCTGCTGCTCGACGCGATCGTCGACTACCTGCCGAGCCCGCTCGACGTCCCCCCGGTGCACGGCGTCGATCCGAAGGACGGTCACGAGGAGGAGCGGCCGGCCGACCCGAAGGCGCCGTTCTCGGCTCTCGCATTCAAGGTCATGTCCGACCCGTACGTCGGCAAGCTCACGTACTTCCGCGTCTATTCCGGCACGCTCAAGGCGGGCGACCGCGTCCTCAACACGGCGACCGGGCGCACCGAGCGCGTCGGCCGCATTCTCCAGATGCACGCGAACCACCGCGAGGAGCGGGAGGAGATCATGGCCGGGGAGATCGCCGCCGGTGTCGGCCTCAAGTCGACGACGACCGGCGACACGCTCGCCGCCGACAGCGCGCCGATCACGCTCGAGTCGATGACCTTCCCGGATCCGGTCATCTCGGTCGCCGTCGAGCCGAAGTCGAAGGCCGACCAGGACAAGCTCTCGACCGGGCTCGCCCGGCTCGCGGAGGAGGATCCGACGTTCCGGGTCGAGTCCGACGAGGAGACGGGGCAGACGCTCATCTCCGGGATGGGCGAGCTGCACCTCGAGATCATCGTCGACCGCCTCAAGCGGGAGTTCAACGTCGACGCGAACGTCGGCCGCCCGCAGGTCGCGTACCGCGAGACGGTCTCGAGGCCGGCGGAGAAGGTGCAGGGCAGGTTCGTCAGGCAGACCGGCGGCTCCGGCCAGTACGGCGACGCCGTCATCAACCTCTACCCCCAGGAGCCGGGTGCGGGCTACGAGTTCGTCGACAAGGTCGTCGGCGGCAAGATCCCGAAGGAGTACATCCCGGCCGTCGACGCGGGGATCCAGGAGGCGATGGGCTCGGGCATCATCGCCGGCTATCCCGTCGTGGACATCAGGATCGAGCTCGTGGACGGGTCGTACCACGACGTCGACTCGAGCGAGCGCGCGTTCAAGATCGCCGGCTCGATGGCCTTCAAGGAGGCGATGAAGCGCGCGAAGCCGAAGCTGCTGGAGCCCGTCATGCTCGTCGAGGTGACGACGCCGGAGGACTACCTCGGTGACGTCATGGGGAACCTCAACAGCCGCCGCGGCCGCGTCGAGGGCATGGAGCCCGTCGGCAACGCCCAGGTGATCCGCGCCATCGTCCCGCTCGCCGAGATGTTCGGGTACGCGACCGACATCCGCTCGATGAGCCAGGGGCGGGCGACGTTCCACATGGAGTTCGACCACTACGAGGAAGTGCCTCAGTCGATCGCGAGCGAGATCGTCGCCGCCGAGGGCTGAGGGCGAGAAAGGGAGACAGGGAGCCACCAATGGCCAAGCAGAAGTTCGAGCGCACCAAGCCACATCTCAACATCGGCACGATCGGTCACATCGACCACGGCAAGACGACCCTCACAGCGGCGATCTCGAAGATCCTCGCCGAGAAGGGTTTCAGCACGAGCGCCGTGCGCGACTTCGACTCGATCGACAACGCTCCCGAAGAGCGCCAGCGCGGCATCACGATCAACACGGCGCACGTCGAGTACGAGACGGAGAACCGCCACTACGCGCACGTCGACTGCCCGGGGCACGCCGACTACATCAAGAACATGATCACGGGCGCCGCCCAGATGGACGGCGCGATCCTCGTCGTCTCGGCGGCCGACGGCCCGATGCCGCAGACGCGCGAGCACATCCTGCTCGCCCGCCAGGTCGAGGTGCCGGCGATCGTCGTCGCCCTCAACAAGGCCGACATGGTCGACGACCCCGAGCTCCTCGAGCTCGTCGAGATGGAAGTGCGGGAGCTCCTCTCGAAGTACGAGTTCCCCGGCGACGACATCCCGATCATCCAGGTCTCGGCGCTCAAGGCGCTCGAGGGCGACGCGGAGTGGACGGCGAAGATCCTCGAGCTCATGGAGGCCGTCGACACGTACATCCCCGAGCCGCAGCGCGACGTCGACAAGCCCTTCCTCATGCCGATCGAGGACGTGTTCACGATCACCGGCCGCGGCACCGTCGTGACCGGCCGCATCGAGCAGGGGCAGTGCAAGGTCGGCGACGAGATCGAGATCGTCGGCATCCACCCCGAGACCGAGAAGACCGTCGTGACCGGGCTCGAGATGTTCCAGAAGACGCTCGACTTCGCGCAGGCCGGCGACAACGCCGGTGCGCTCCTGCGCGGGATCAAGCGCGAGGAGGTCGAGCGTGGACAGGTGCTCGCCAAGCCGGGCTCGATCACGCCGCACACGCACTTCAAGGCGCAGGTCTACGTCCTCTCGAAGGAGGAGGGCGGCCGCCACACGCCGTTCTTCAACGGCTACCGGCCGCAGTTCTACTTCCGCACGACCGACGTCACCGGCTCGATCAAGCTGCCGGACGGCCAGGAGATGGTCATGCCGGGAGACAACACCGAGATGGAGATCGAGATGATCCAGCCGATCGCCATGGACCAGGGCCTCCGCTTCGCGATTCGCGAGGGTGGGCGCACGGTCGGCGCCGGCGCGGTCACCGAGATCATCAAGTAGGAAGGGAAGGGCGGCGCCGGTGCCACAACAGAAGATCCGCATCAGGCTGAAGGGCTACGACCACCAGCAGGTGGACAAGTCCGCGCGCGACATCGTGGACACGGCCCAGCGCACCGGCGCCACCATCACCGGTCCTGTGCCCCTGCCCACCGAGAAGAACGTCTACTGCGTGATCCGCTCGCCGTTCAAGGACAAGGACTCGCGGGAGCACTTCGAGGTGCGCACGCACAAGCGCCTGATCGACATCCACTCGCCGACCCCGAAGACGGTCGACTCGCTCATGCGGCTCGACCTCCCGGCCGGCGTCGACATCGAGATCAAGCTGTGACAGTCGCTGCGGGCTTGTCAGAAGGAAGGGCATGAAGGGGATCCTCGGCAAGAAGCTCGGGATGACGCAGCTGTTCGACGAGGAGAGCGGCGCGGTAACGCCCGTGACGGTGATCGAGGCGGGCCCGTGCCCCGTCGTCGCCGTCCGCACCCCGGACGCCGACGGCTACGAGGCCGTGCAGCTCGCGTGGGAGCCGGTGGCGGAGCGCAAGATCACGAAGGCCGAGCGCGGCCACCTCGCGACGGCCGGAGTCGACGGCGCCTACCGGCACCTCGCCGAGTTCCGCGGCCACTTCCCGGACGCGGTGCAGGGGGAGAGCGTCACCGTCGAGATCTTCCAGCCGGGCGACCGGGTCAAGGTCGCGGGCACCGGCATCGGCAAGGGCTTCCAGGGCACCATCAAGCGGCACCGCTTCAGCCGCGGGCCGGTGACCCACGGCTCGCACAACGTCCGCAAGCCCGGCTCGATCGGCGCCTCGGCCACGCCCTCGCGCGTGTTCAAGGGCACGCGCATGGCCGGCCGGATGGGCGGCAAGCGGGTCACCCAGGTCGGCCTCACGGTTCACTCGGTCGACCCCGAGCGGAACCTGCTGCTCGTGAAGGGCGCCGTCCCGGGGCCGAAGAACGGGCTCGTGGAGATCAGAGAGGACGTGAGGTGATGGCCGCGCCCAAGGCACCGGTGCTGGGGGCCGCGAAGAAGCAGGAGGTGGCCCTCGACGAGTCGGTCTTCTCGGCGGAGATCAAGCCGCACCTCGTGCACGAGGCCGTGCGGGCCGAGCTGAACGCGCGCCGGCAGGGCACGCGCGCGGCGAAGAGCCGCGGCCTCGTCGCCGGCGGCCGCGCGAAGCCGTGGCGCCAGAAGGGGACGGGACGCGCCCGTCAGGGCACGATCCGCGCGCCGCAGTTCGCCGGCGGCGGCGTCGTCTTCCCGCCGAGCCCGCGCGACTTCTCGCTCAAGGTCAACCGCAAGGCTCTCCGCGCGGCGCTCCGCGCGGCGCTGAGCGACCACGCGCAGGCCGGCACGGTCGGCCTCGTCGCCGGCGACTCCTTCGAGGCGCCCTCGACGAAGCAGGCCGCCGCGCTCCTGCAGGAGTGGGGGCAGGAGACGCCGACGCTCGTCGTCGCCGGCGAGGACGAGGAGGGGCTGATCAAGTCGTTCCGCAACCTCGACCGGGTGCTCGTGACCGTCCCCGCGGAGCTCGAGGTCGCCCAGGTCGTCTGGGCCCGCTCGCTCGTCGTGAGCGAGGCGGCGCTGCCGCTCGTGCAGGCGCGGGCCGCCGGGACCCGGGAGGAGGCGCAGGCGTCGTGAGCCTCCATCCCGCCCAGATCCTGATCGCACCCGTGGTGAGCGAGAAGAGCTACAGCCAGATCGTCGAGAACCGCTACACGTTCAGGGTGCACGAGGACGCGCACAAGACCCAGGTCCGGCAGGCCGTCGAGGCGATGTTCGACGTCAAGGTCGTCGCCGTGAACATCCTCAAGACGAAGCCGAAGCCGAAGCGGCGCGGCCTCCACAGCGGTGTGCGCCCCGGCTGGAAGAAGGCGATCGTCGAGCTCAAGGCCGGCGACAAGATCGACCTGTTCGAGGGAGCTCAGCTGTGAGAGGGGTCGTCTGATGCCCATTCGCCGTTACAAGCCGACGAGCGCCGGCCGCCGCTTCATGTCGGTCTCCACCTTCGAGGAGATCACGAAGTCGGAGCCGGAGAAGAGCCTGCTCGCGCCGCTCTCGAAGAAGGGCGGCCGCAACGCGAACGGCCGCATCACGACGCGCCACCAGGGCGGCGGGCACAAGCGCCGCTACCGCGTCGTCGACTTCAAGCGCCGCAAGGACGGCGTGCCCGCGCGTGTCGCGGCGATCGAGTACGACCCCAACCGGTCCGCGCGGATCGCGCTGCTCCACTACGCCGACGGCGCGAAGAGCTACATCCTCGCCCCCGCCCAGCTGCGGGTCGGCTCGACCGTCGAGTCGGGGCCGGGCGCCGACATCCGGGTCGGCAACGCGCTGCCGCTCGAGAACATCCCGACCGGGACGCTCGTCCACGCCGTCGAGCTGAGGCCCGGCCAGGGCGCGAAGATGGCGCGGTCGGCCGGCTCGGGCGTCCAGCTCGTCGCGAAGGACGGCGGCTTCGCCGTTCTGCGCCTGCCGTCCGGTGAGATGCGCCGCGTCCTGCTGTCCTGCCGCGCGACCGTCGGCCAGGTCGGGAACGTCGACCACCAGAACATCACCGGTGGCAAGGCGGGCCGCAGCCGCTGGCGCGGCAAGCGCCCCGGCGTGCGCGGCTCGGCGATGAACCCCGTCGACCACCCGCACGGCGGCGGCGAGGGCAAGTCGAAGGGCGGCCGCCACCCGGTGACGCCGTGGGGCGTGCCGACGCTCGGCAAGCGCACGCGCCGCAAGCACAAGGAGTCGGACAAGCTGATCGTCCGCGGCCGCCGCCGCGGCAAGGAGGGCCGTCGCTGATGAGCCGCAGTTCGAAGAAGGGGCCATTCGTGGAGGAGCGGCTGTTGAGCCGGATCCAGGCGATGAACGAGTCGGGCCAGAAGACGATGCTCCGCACCTGGTCGCGCACCTCGACGATCTTCCCGGAGATGGTCGGGCACACGATCGCCGTCTACGACGGCCGCAAGCACGTCCCCGTGTTCATCTCGGAGCAGATGGTCGGCCACAAGCTCGGCGAGTTCGCGCCGACGCGGACGTTCCGCGGGCACTCCGGCGACCGGGCCGCGAAGGTGAAGAGGTAGACAGGGAGATGGCGGCAGTCGAGACAGAGCGGCAGACCGTTCGCGCCCAGGCGAAGTGGGTGCACTCGAGCGCGCGCAAGGCGCGGCTCGTCACCGACCTCATCCGCGGCCGCTCGGTGCCGGAGGCGCGCACGATCCTCGCCTTCTCCAAGCGCGCGGCCGCCAAGGACGTCGAGAAGGTGCTCCGCTCCGCCGTCGCGAACGCCGAGTCCCGCCCCGACCTCCTCTGGCAGGGTGACGACCTCGTCATCGTCTCGGCCTACGCGGACGAGGCGACGACGCTCAAGCGCTGGCGCGCCCGCGCGCGCGGCCGCGTCAACCGGATCCGCAAGCGCACCTGCCACATCACGATCGAGCTGGCGCAGGCGCCGTCGGCGCCCGCAGCCGCAGCTCCGGCCCCGCCGCCGCCACCTGCAGCGGAGGAGCCGACCGAGCCCGAGGGAAGCGACGAGCCCACCGAACCCGAAGGGACTGAAGAGGACTAATGGGACAGAAGATTCATCCGGGCGGGCTTCGCGTGGGCGTGATCCACGACTGGAAGTCCAACTGGTACACCGGCAAGAAGGAGTTCGCGGCCTACATCCTCGAGGACGTCCGCATCCGCGAGCACATCTACAACAAGCTCGCGCACGCGGGCCTGTCCGACATCCTGATCCGCAAGGACAAGCAGCGGATCACGGTCGACATCTACACGGCCCGGCCGGGGATCGTGATCGGCAAGTCCGGCGTCGAGGTGGACGCGCTGCGCCGCGAGCTGCACGCGCTGACGCAGAAGAACGTCCACATCAACATCAACGAGATCAAGCGGCCGGAGCTCGACGCGAAGCTCGTCGCCCAGTCGATCGCGGAGCAGCTCTCGAACCGCGTCGCCTTCCGGCGCGCGATGAAGCGCGCGCTCGCCTCGGCGATCCGCTCCGGCGCGGCCGGCGTGAAGATCCAGTGCTCGGGCCGCCTCGGCGGCGGCGAGATGAGCCGGCGCGAGTCCTACAGCGAGGGCCGCGTGCCGCTGCACACGATCCGCGCGGACATCGACTACGGCTTCGTCGAGGCGAAGACGACGGCCGGCCGGATCGGCGTCAAGGTCTGGATCAACAAGGGCGAGATCATGCCGGAGGGCTTCGAGGGCGGCACCGACACGCGGCTCGGCGACCAGGACAATCGCCGCCGTCGCGGCGGCGCGCTCGAGGGGCTCGGCGCCTCGCGCGAGAGCGGGCGCGGGCGTGGCCCCGACCGTGAGGGCCTCGGCCCGGTGCGGCAGCGCCGGCGCGGCCAGGGCGGCTCCGGCCGCGGCCGCGGCCGTGGCTCGGGTTCGGGCCCGGGTGGGCGCCCGGCCTCGGCGCGTCCGGGACGCGAGCGCCAGCGCCCGGAGAAGCCGGCCGAGACGAAGCCGGTCGAGGAGCAGACCCCGGCGCCGCAGGAGCAGGCGGTCACCGGGACGCCCGCCGCCGAGAGCGCGCCCGCTCCGGAGACCGTCGCCGAGACTCCCGCAGCCGAGAAGCCGAAGCGTGCGCCCCGCGCGCGCAAGCCGAAGGCCGAGGCCCCGAAGGAGCCCAAGGAGTCCAAGGAGCCGAAGGAGCCCAAGGCGTCCGAGGAGCCGAAGGAGTCCGAGGAGTCGAAGGACGGCGATAGCTGATGCTCATGCCGAAGAAGACGAAGTTCCGCAAGGTGCACCGCGGCCGGCGCGCCGGCTTCGCGAGCGGGCAGACGGCCGTGCAGCACGGCGACTACGGGCTCAAGGCGCTCGACGCCGGCTGGATCACGAACCGCCAGATCGAGGCGGCCCGGATCGCGATGACGCGCAAGATCAAGCGCGGCGGCAAGGTGTGGATCAACGTCTTCCCCGACAAGAGCTACACGAAGAAGCCGGCCGAGACGCGCATGGGCTCCGGCAAGGGCTCGCCGGAGGGCTGGGTCGCCGTGATCAAGCCGGGCCGCGTGATGTTCGAGCTGGCGGGCGTGCCCGAGCCGCTCGCGCGCGAGGCGTTGCGCCTCGCCGGGCAGAAGCTCGCGGTCAAGTCGAAGGTCGTGAAGAGAGAGGAAGCACTTTTTGACTAGGGCATCGGATCTCCGCGCGATGACGGACGAAGAGCTCGAGCACCGGCTCGCGGAACAGCGGCGGGAGTTGTTCAACCTCCGCTTCCAGTCGGTGACCGGGGCACTCGAGAACTCCGCGCGCCTCAAGCTGGCGAAGCGGGAGATCGCGCGGATCCTCACGGTCGTGAACGAGCGTGAGGCGGAGAAGGCAAAGGCAGTGAGCTGATGGCAGAAGAAGAGAAGGACGAGACGACAACCGAGGAGGCCGAGAACGTGGCCGAGGAGACCGCTGTGGAGGAGACTCCCGCGGAGCCGGAGGCCGCGGCGGACGAGCCTGCCGGAGAGCCGGAGGCCGCCGCCGGCGAGGCGGAGCCCGAGCCTGCTCCCGAGCCGGAGGCTGCCGGGGAGCCCGCGGCCGAGCCGGAGGAGCCCGCCGCGGCGGAGGCCGAGGCGAAGGCCGAGGGCGAGGCCGCACCGGCCGAGGCAGCGGAGGCCGAGGCCGCGGCGCCCGCCGCGCAGCCGGAGCCGAAGCAGAAGCGGAAGCGGCTGCCGCGGCGCCTGCGCCCGCAGAAGACGCGCCCGCGCCGGCCCGCGCCGGCGGCCGAGCGAAGGCCGGTCGTGCGCGAGCCGAAGCCCGAGCGCGAGCGGGGCCGTCGCCAGGAGCGGCGCGGCGTCGTCGTCTCGAGCGCGATGGACAAGACGATCGTCGTCAAGGTCGATCTGATCACCTCGCACCAGCGGTACAAGAAGGTCATCCGGCGGAGCGTCAAGTTCCACGCCCACGACGAGCAGAACGCGGCGAAGGTCGGGGACATCGTCCGCATCGTCGAGACGCGGCCGATCTCCGCGACGAAGCGCTGGCGCCTAGCCGAGATCGTCGAGGTCGCGCAGTGATCCAGCAGGAGTCCCGCCTGCGCGTCGCCGACAACACCGGCGCCCGCGAGCTGCTCTGCATCCGGGTCGTCGGCGGCCACCACCGGCGCTACGCACGCGTCGGCGACATCATCGTCGGCACCGTCAAGACGGCCACGCCGCAGGGCGCGGTCAAGAAGGGCGAGGTCGTGCGTGCGGTCGTCGTGCGGACGCGGAAGCCGTTCGGCCGCGACGACGGCACGACGATCGCCTTCGACGAGAACGCGGCCGTGATCATCGACCAGCAGCGCAACCCGCGCGGCACGCGCATCTTCGGCCCCGTCGCGCGCGAGTTGCGCGAGAAGAACTTCATGAAGATCGTCTCGCTCGCCCCGGAGGTGCTGTGATGACACTCGCCTCCATCGCATCTCGCGTCCTGGATGCGGCTGCAAACCGTCGCATCGCGGCGTCCTCGGTCGCGCCCGTAGCCTCCGGCTACGAACGCTCCCTGCGTCCTTGCGACGCTCGGTTTTCGCCGCCCCAGAACACGACCTGCTCAGGAGGAGAGTGCTGACGTGGCGCAGACGATGAAGATCAAGAAGGGCGACGTCGTGCACGTCCTCCGCGGCAAGGACGCCGGCAAGGAGGGACGCGTGGTCGAGGCGCACCCGCGCGAGAGGCGCGTCGTCGTCGAGAACATCAACGTCGTCAAGCGCCACCGCCGGCCGCGTCCGATCCAGAACACCACCGGGATGGGCGGGCCCTCGATGGTCCCCGGCGGCATCGTCGAGCTGCCGGCCGCCCTGCCGGTCGCGAACGTGATGCTCGTCTGCCCGACGTGCGGGAAGCCGACCCGCGTCGGCACGGTCGAGAAGACGATCAAGGACAGGAAGGTGCGCATCCGCGTCTGCAAGCGCGAAGGCTGCGGGCAGGAGATCGACACATGAGCGCCACAGAGACCTACACCCCGCGCCTCAAGGAGCGCTACGAGCAGGAGATCCGGCCCCGTCTCAAGGAGGAGCTCGGCGTCGACTCGATCATGCAGGTACCGCGGATCGAGAAGATCACGCTCAACATGGGGGTCGGCGAGGCGAAGACCGACTCGAAGGCTCTCGACTCGGCCATCGAGGAGCTGACGACCATCGCCGGGCAGCGTGCCCAGGTGCGGCGGGCCCGCAAGTCGATCGCGCAGTTCAAGGTGCGCGAGGGGATGCCGGTCGGCGCCCGCGTCACGCTGCGCGGCGCGCGGATGTACGAGTTCCTCGACCGGCTCGTCTCGATCGCGCTCCCCCGGATCCGCGACTTCCGCGGCCTCAGCCCGCGCTCGCTCGACGGTCGCGGCAACTTCTCGCTCGGCATCCGCGAGCAGCTCATCTTCCCCGAGATCAACTACGACGACATCCAGCAGGTCCGCGGCCTCGACGTCACGATCACGACGAGTGCCGAGACCGACGAGCACGCCCTCGCGCTGCTGCGGGCCCTCGGCCTGCCTTTCGGCGGCGACGGCGACAGGAGGAACGACTAATGGCGAAGACGTCGCTCGTCGTCAAGCAGCGGCGACCCCAGAAGTTCAAGGTGCGCAACTACACGCGGTGCAACCGGTGCGGCCGGCCGCGTGCCGTGTTCCGCAAGTTCGGCCTCTGCCGCATCTGCCTGCGCGAGCTCGCGCACCAGGGCGGGATCCCGGGCATGACGAAGTCGAGCTGGTAGGAGACGACTGTGCTGACCGATCCGATCGCAGACATGCTCACCCGCATCCGCAACGCCAACAAGGCGCTGCACGAGCACGTGACGATGCCGAGCTCGCGGATGAAGGTCGAGATCGCCCGCCTCCTCAAGGAGGAGGGATACATCCGCGACTATCGCGTGGAGAAGGGCGAGTCCTTCGATACCCTGGTCGTCGACCTCAAGTTCGGCCGCAACCGCGAGCGGGTGATCTCGGGCCTGAAGCGCGTTTCCAAGCCGGGACGGCGGGTCTATGCACGGAAGGACCGCCTTCCGCGCGTGCTGGGCGGAATGGGCGTCGCGATCCTCTCCACGTCCTCGGGTCTCGTCACGAGCCGGACCGCGCAGGAGCGCGGCATCGGCGGCGAGGTCGTGGCCTTCATCTGGTAGCGCATGAGCAGAATCGGTAACGCACCCATCCAGATCCCCGACGGCGTCACCGTCACGATCGAGCCTGCGCGGGTCGCGGTCGCGGGACCGCTCGGCAACCTCCAGCAGCAGGTGCCGATCCGGATGCGGATCGAGCAGCGCGACGGCGAGGTCGTCGTGACGCGTCCGACCGAGCGCGGCGACGATCGCGCGCTGCACGGGCTGACGCGGACGCTCGTCGCGAACATGGTCGAGGGCGTGACGAAGGGCTTCGAGAAGCGCCTCGAGATCCAGGGCGTGGGCTACCGCGCCGCGCTGCGCGGCACCGACCTCGAGCTCAACGTCGGCTACTCGCATCCGGTCGCCGTGAAGCCGCGCGTCGGCATCACGTTCGAGGTGCCGACGCCGACCGAGATCATCGTCAAGGGAACCGACAAGCAGGTCGTCGGCCAGACGGCCGCCGAGATCCGCAAGGTGCGCCCGCCCGAGCCGTACAAGGGGAAGGGAATCCGCTACTCGGGCGAGTACGTCCGGCGCAAGGTAGGAAAACGTGCCTAGTCAGGAGCCTCAGGATGCCTAGCCTCACCGTGAGACAGGCGCGCGAGCGGCGCCACCGCCGCGTCCGCGCCAAGGTGCGCGGCACGGCCGAGCGGCCGCGTCTCGCCGTCTTCCGCTCCAACCGCGGCATCGAGGCGCAGCTCGTCGACGACGACACGGGCCGCACGCTCGCTGCGGCATCGCACCTCGGGCTCGCGAAGTCGTTCAAGGGCGACAAGACCGCCCAGGCCACGGCCGTCGGGAAGGCCCTCGCAGCGGCCGCGCAGACGGCCGGCATCGAGGGGTGCGTCTTCGACCGGGGCGGCTACCTCTACCACGGACGCGTGAAGGCGCTTGCAGACGGCGCCCGCGAGGGAGGACTCACCTTCTGATGAGCACGATCGACTACACCGAGACACGCGAGCTGAAGGAGCGCGTCGTCGAGATCAACCGCGTGGCGAAGGTCGTCAAGGGCGGCCGGCGCTTCTCGTTCACCGCGCTCGTCGTGGTCGGCGACGAGGTCGACCGCGTGGGCGTCGGCTACGGCAAGGCGCGCGAGGTCCCGCTCGCGATCACGAAGGCCGTCGAGGACGCGAAGAAGAACCTCTTCACGATTCCCAAGCACGGCTCGACGATCACGCACGAGGTCATCGGCGCGTTCGACGCGGCCCGGGTGCTGCTGCGCCCCGCCTCCGAGGGAACCGGCGTCATCGCCGGCGGCGGCGTGCGCGCGGTGCTCGAGCTCGGCGGCGTCCGCAACGTCCTCGCCAAGAGCCTCGGCACGACGAACCCGATCAACATGGCCAAGGCCACCGTCGCCGCCCTCCAGGACCTGCGGCGCCCGGAGGACGTCGCGAGGATCCGCGGCAAGCGGATCAGCGAGGTTCTCCCGCTGCCGTCGATCCCGCGGGAGCCCGCCGAGGCGGAGGCGCCCGTCGGGGAGGCCGCGCCCGCGACCGCGGTCGAGGAGGAGCCGGCCGTGGCCGAGGAGACCGCGGTCGAGGAAGCCCCCGCCGCGGAGACTCCCGCCGAGGAGGCCCCCGCCGAGAAGCCGGTCGCCGAGCCGGAGCCCGAGGCGGCTGTGGAAGCGCCGGCCGAGCCCGCAGCGCCTGCAGCCGAGGAGAAGGCACCGGCCGAGGAGAAGGCAGCCGAGAAGAAGGCGGCCGAGAAGAAGCCCAAGAAGCGCCGCACGCTGCGGCGTAAGAAGGACGACTCGTAGTGGCGAAGCTCCGGATCACCCAGGTTCGCTCCCAGATCGGGCAGACCCCGAGACATCGCGGTACCCTGCGTGCCCTCGGGCTCGGCCGGATCGGCCGCAGCGCCGAGCACGAGGACTCGCCGGCCCTCGCCGGGATGCTCCGCAAGGTTCGGCACCTCGTGAAGGTCGAGGATCTCTAGGGCCATGCCAGAGAAGCAGCTGACTCTTTCCAACCTCTCGCCCGCCCAGCCGCGCGAGGACCGCAAGCGCGTCGGCCGGGGCCTGGGCTCGGGCAAGGGCCGCTACTCCGGTCGCGGCATCAAGGGCCAGAAGTCGCGCTCGGGCTCGCACAAGATGCGGGCCGGCTTCGAGGGCGGGCAGACGAACATCTACATGCGGCTCGGCAAGCTGCGCGGCCCGACGTCGAAGGACGCGATGCCGATCGGCCCGTTCCGGACGTCCACGCAGCCGGTCAACCTCCGCGACCTCGACGGCTTCGCGGCAGGCGACGAGGTCACGCCCGAGGCGCTCGTCGCCAAGCGCGTGATCAAGAACACGCGCACCGACGTGAAGCTGCTCGGCGTCGGCGAGGTGACGAAGAAGCTCACCGTCCGCGTCCACGCCATCTCCGCCTCGGCGCGGGAGAAGATCGAGGCCGCGGGCGGCACGGTCGAGCTCCTGCGCGAGCCGAAGGAGCACAAGAAGCGCCACCGCAAGGCGAAGCCTGCGGCCGCCGAAGAGGCCGTGGCCGACGAGGAGCCCGAGGCCGCGGCCGAGGGGGAGACCGAGGCGGCGAGCGACGCCGCGCCCGCGGAGGACACGGACGAGGGAGAGGGCTAGGTGTTCGCCTGGCTCGCCAACGTCTGGCGCGTCCCCGAGCTGCGCCGGCGCCTCCTCTTCACGGCGGGGGTGCTCGCCGTCTACCGCTTCGGCTCCTGGATCCCCGCGCCGGGCGTCAACCAGGCGTCGCTCCAGCAGTACTTCAGCGGGGGAGCCGGCAACGGCGTCCTCGGCCTGCTCAACCTCTTCTCGGGCTCGGCCCTCTCGCGCTTCTCGCTCTTCGCGCTCGGGATCATGCCGTACGTCACGGCCTCGATCATCCTCCAGCTCCTCACGGTCGTCGTGCCGTCGCTCGAGCAGCTGCAGAAGGAGGGCGAGGCCGGCTACGCCAAGATCACCCAGTACACGCGCTATCTCACCGTCGCGCTCTCGGCGGCCCAGGCGACCGGCTACGCCTTCCTCTTCAAGCAGGGCGGCGCCTTGCCGAACGTGAACGCCGGCAGGCTGATCATCATCATCCTCACCCTCACGGCGGGCACGACGCTGCTGATGTGGATGGGCGAGCAGATCACGAAGCGCGGCATCGGCAACGGCATCTCGCTCCTGATCTTCGCCTCGATCCTCGCCTACGCCCCGACGGGCATCAGCGGCTGGATCAACGCCGGCACGAGCGCGCGCCTGTTCTTCCCGCTCGTCGCGCTCGGGATCGTCGTGGCGGTCGTCTTCGTCATGGAGGGCCAGCGGCGGATCCCCGTCCAGTACGCGCGGCGCCAGCTCGGCAACCGGCAGACGACGGGCGGCTCGACCTACATGCCGCTCAGCGTGAACATGGCGGGCGTGATCCCGGTCATCTTCGCCGCCGCGATCCTCGCCCTGCCGCAGACGATCGGGAGCTTCCGGCCGCACTGGAACAACTGGCTCCAGGCCAACTTCGGCTACTCGAGCTGGCAGTACCTGGCCGTCGAGGCGATCCTGATCATCGTCTTCACGTACTTCTACACGTCGGTCCAGTTCAATCCGGTCGACCAGGCGGACAACCTGCGCAAGAACAACGGCTACATCCCCGGGATCCGGCCCGGTCCGCCGACGGCGGCCTACCTCGACCGCGTCCTGCAGCGGCTGACGCTGCCCGGCTCGCTCTTCCTCGCGTCGGTCGCGGTCGCACCGTCGATCTTCATCTCCTACTTCCACTTCCCGCAGTCGACCTACCGCGCGCTCGGCGGCACCTCCGTGCTCATCGTGGTCGGCGTGGCGCTGCAGACGATGCGGCAGATGGAGTCGCAGATGGTCATGCGCCACTACGAAGGGTTCCTGCGCTGAACATCCTGGTCCTCGGACCGCAGGGCGCCGGCAAGGGCACGCAGGCCAAGCGGATCAAGGCGACGTACGGGATTCCGCACATCGCCACGGGGGACATGATCCGCGAGATGAAGGAGCTGCAGACCGACCTCGGCCGCGAGCTGAAGGAGGTCTACGACCGCGGCGACCTCGTCTCCGACGAGCTCATGATCCGCCTCATCCGCGACCGGCTCTCGCGCGGCGACACCGTCGGCGGCTTCGTCCTCGACGGCTTCCCGCGCACGCTGCCGCAGGCCGAGGCGCTCGACGCGCTGCTGCGCGAGCTCGGCCGGGACCTCGACGTCGTCTTCGACTTCCAGGTGCCGGACCGCGAGATGCTCCTGCAGCGGATGCTCGGGCGCGCCGCAGAGGAGGGCCGCTCGGACGACACCCCCGAGGCGATCGAGCGCCGGCTCGAGCTCTACGAGCGCGAGACCGCGCCGCTCGTCGACTACTGCCGCTCCAAGCACTGCAACGTCGTCGGGATCCACGCGGACCGCAGCGTGGACGAGGTCTTCCACGAGATCGAGCAGTCGCTCGAGGAGGCGCAGCGGCACCGGAAGGACGGGGGCCCGGCATCGTGATCGTCCGCAAGTCGGCGGCCGAGATCGAGGGCATGGCACGGGCGGGCGAGCTCGTCGCCGAGACGCTCGCGCTCGTGGGGGAGCACCTCGAGCCCGGTGTGGAGATGCTCGAGCTCGACCGGATCGCGGACGAGCACATCGAGGCGAACGGCGGCCACCCCACGTCGAAGGGCTACAAGGGCTTCCCGGCCGCGCTCTGCCTCTCGCCGAACTCGATGGTCGTGCACGGGATCCCGGGCCGGTACAAGGCCCGTGAGGGCGACGTGATCTCCGTCGATCTCGGCGTCACGCTCGACGGTCTCGTCGCGGACAGCGCCGTCACGCTCCCGGTCGGCGAGATCTCGCCCGAGGCGCAGCGGCTGCTCGACGTCTGCCGGGAGGCGCTCGGCGCGGGCATCGAGCAGGCGCGCGTCGGCAACCGGCTCTCCGACATCTCGCACGCGATCCAGGTGATCGTCGAGGACGCCGGCTTCGCGGTCGTCCGCAGCCTGGTCGGTCACGGCGTCGGGCGCTCCTACCACGAGGACCCGCAGATCCCCAACTACGGCCCGCCCGGGCGCGGCCCGCTCCTGCAGGAGGGCATGACGCTCGCGATCGAGCCGATGATCACGGCGGGCGAGCCGGAGGTCTACGTCCACGCCGACGAGTGGTCGATCTCCTCCGTCGACGAGTCGCTCGCCGCCCATTTCGAGCACACCGTGGCCGTGACGGAGGAGGGTCCGAGGGTGCTGACGACCGCCGGAGCCGCTCTGCTACGATGAGCACCTTCGCGCGCGGCGGCGCCGCGCGCGCGTGCACGTCTGAAGCCTCTCTAGCCGACTGAAGGGAATTTGCCGACCAAAGAAGAGAAGATCGAGGTCGAAGGCGAGGTCGTCGAAGCGCTCCCGAGCACGATGTTCCGGGTGCAGCTCGACGGGGGTCACTCCGTGCTCGCGACCATCTCCGGCAAGATGCGGAAGCACTACATTCGCATCCTCCCCGGTGACAAGGTCAAGGTCGAGCTGAGTCCCTACGACCTCACCCGCGGCCGGATCACCTACCGGCACCGGTAACTGATGGCACCCACCACTCTCGCATCTCGCGCCCCCATCGCGCCTGCAACGCGTCGCGCTGCAGCGTCCTCGCTCGCGCCCGTAGCCTCCGGCTACGACCGCTCCCTGCGTCCTTGCATCGCTCGCGTTTCGGCGCGCTGCGAGCACGATCTACTCGGTGGTGCGTGCTGATGAAGGTCCGTCCGTCCGTCAAGCCCATGTGCGAGCGCTGCCGCGTGATCAAGCGGCACGGCACGACCATGGTCATCTGCAGCAATCCGCGTCACAAGCAAAGGCAGGGCTGAGCAATCGCACGCATCGCCGGAGTCAACCTTCCGAACCAGAAGCGGCTCGAGATCGGGCTGACGTACATCTACGGGATCGGCCAGCCGACCGCCAGGAAGATCGCGGCCGAGCTCGGTCTCAGCCCGGACACGAAGATCCGCGACCTCACCGACGAGGAGGTCACGAAGCTCCGCAACTACATCGACTCGGATCTCGAGGTCGAGGGAGACCTGCGGCGCGACCGGCAGCAGGCGGTCAAGCGCCTCTCCGAGATCGGTGCCTACCGCGGCATCCGGCACCGGCGCGGTCTGCCGGTGAACGGACAGCGCACGAAGACGAACGCCCGCACCCGCAAGGGCCCGAAGAAGACCGTCGGCCGGGGCAAGAAGGCCAAGTGATGTCTGCAGCCTCCACCTCCGTCCCGCGCGCTCTGCGGGACGCTGCACACCTGTCCGAAGGCGGCGACCGCTAGTGCCCGGCGCGAGGAGACCGGCGACCAGGGGTCGCACACGCCGCCGCGTCCGGAAGAACATCGCGATCGGCCAGGCGCACATCAAGACGAGCTTCAACAACACGATCGTCGCGCTGACCGACCGCGAGGGGAACGTCATCGCCTGGGAGTCGGCCGGCTCGGCCGGCTTCAAGGGCTCGCGCAAGTCGACGCCGTTCGCGGCCCAGGTCACGGCCGACGCCGCTGCGCGCAAGGGGATGGAGCACGGCCTGCAGAAGGTCGAGGTCTTCGTCAAGGGGCCGGGCTCCGGCCGCGAGACCGCGATCCGCTCGCTCCAGGCCGCGGGGCTCGAGATCCTGTCCGTGAAGGACGTGACGCCGCAGGCGCACAACGGTGTCCGGCCGAGGAAGCGGAGGCGCGTCTAATGGCTCGCGATCTCGGGCCGAAGTGCCGTATCTGCCGCCGCGAGGGGATGAAGCTCTTCCTCAAGGGCGAGCGCTGCCTGACGGAGAAGTGCGCGCTCGAGCGCCGCTCGTATCCGCCGGGCGAGCACGGCCGCGGGCGCATCAAGCAGAGCGAGTACCTCCTGCAGCTGCGCGAGAAGCAGAAGGCTCGCCGGTACTACGGCCTGCTCGAGAAGCAGTTCCGCACGTACTACGAGAAGGCGTCCAAGCGCTCCGGCGTCAC
Source organism: uncultured Gaiellales bacterium (assembly GCA_964602945.1). GTDB lineage: Bacteria > Actinomycetota > Thermoleophilia > Gaiellales > Gaiellaceae > Palsa-739. The sequence continues at coordinate 8,461 of CAZRTE010000029.1, read as the reverse complement.
CGGCGAGGAGCTCCTGCGGATGCTCGAGACCCGGCTCGACAACGTCGTCTACCGGCTCGGCTTCGCCGCCTCGCGTGCGCAGGCGCGCCAGCTCGTCCGGCACGGCCACTTCCACGTCAACGGGCGTCGCGTGAACATCCCGAGCTACCAGGTGCGGCCGAACGACGTGGTCACCGTCCCGCAGAGCTCGTCGGCGCAGCAGGTGATCCGCGACGCGACCGACCTCGTCTCGACCGTCGCTCCCTGGCTCCAGGCCGACCACGACGGGCTCACGGGGAAGGTTCTGAAGCAACCCGAGCGCGGCGAGATCGACACGCCCGTGCAGGAGCAGTTGATCGTCGAGCTCTACTCGAAGTAACGCCCACGGCTTTTTCCAGAGACAAGAGAGAAGAGGGTTTTTCTTGGCGACACGAGAGATGAACTTCCAGATTCCGAAGATCGTCCACGAGGAGGTCGACGACCATCGCGGCGTCTTCGCGATCGAGCCGCTCGACCGCGGCTTCGGCCACACGTTCGGCAACTCGCTGCGGCGCGTGCTGCTCTCCTCGCTCGAGGGCGCGGCCGTGACCTCGGTCAAGGTCGAGGGCACCGCGCACGAGTTCACGACGCTGCCGGGCGTCCGCGAGGACGTGACCGACATCATCCTGAACCTCAAGAACCTCGTCGCGCGGCTGCACGGCGAGTCGCCCGAGGTCGAGGTGCACATCGCGAAGAAGGGGCCGGGCGCCGTCACCGCGGCCGACATCGAGGCTCCCGCCGATCTCGAGATCCTCAACCCGGAGCTCGAGATCGCGAACCTGTCGGAGAGGGGCCGGCTCGAGGTGACGCTGACGATCGGCCGCGGGCGCGGCTACTCCCCGGCGGAGCTCAACCGCGGCTCGCAGCACACGATCGGCGTCATCCCGATGGACTCGATCTTCTCGCCCGTGCGCCGCGTCGCCTACCAGGTCGAGGCCGCGCGCGTCGGGCAGCGGACGGACTACGACAAGCTCACGCTGGACATCACGACCGACGGCTCCGTCGATCCGAAGGACGCGCTCGCGGAGGCCGCGGAGATCCTCATCCGGCAGCTGGCGATCTTCACCGACCTCGACAAGATCGAGGGCTTCGGCGAGGCTGCGCCCGTCGACGGCGGCGTGACGCCCGAGGCGGCGCTCGCGCACGGCATGGAGAACTTCCCGATCGAGGAGCTCGAGCTCGGCGTCCGCTCGTACAACTGTCTCAAGCGGGTCGGCATCGAGACGATCGGCGACCTCGTGATGAAGACGGAGCAGGAGCTCGCTGCGATCCCGAACTTCGGCAAGAAGTCGATCGAAGAGGTGCGCGAGACGCTGCTGCAGCACGGTCTCCACCTCCGCGGCGAGAACGGCTCCGGCGGCTTCGAGTAGCGAGGAACGGAACCGCTCATGCGTCACGCCCGCACAGGCAGAAAGCTCGGTCGCGACTCGGCGCACCGCAAGGCGCTCTACTCCAACCTCACGTGCTCGCTCATCGAGCACGGCCGGATCCGCACGACCGAGGCGAAGGCGAAGGCGGTCAAGCCCTTCGCCGAGCAGATGATCACGCTCGGCCGGCGTGGCGATCTTCACGCGCGCCGGCAGGCGCTGGCCCAGCTGCGGTCGCAGGAGGTCGTGCACAAGCTGTTCGCGGACGTCGGCCCCCGCATGGCCGACCGGCCGGGCGGCTACTCCCGCATCGTCAAGCTCGGCCACCGGGCCGGCGACGCCGCCGAGATGGTCTATCTGGAACTCGTGGACTTCCAGCCCTGACGGGCTGAAAGTCCACGCGGACTAGAGGAACTCCGCCAACGGGAGAGCGCGGTCTCCCGTTGGCTCCGTGCTGTCTTGCTTCGAGGTTGTCTCGATGAGATGCCTGCCTCGTGCGCTCGCGTGCGGCCGGAGGGCCGACGCGAGCGAGGGGCGGCCTGCGGCTAAGTCGCCGCTGCGCGGCAGCCTTGGCCTCCGGCCCGGGGCCTGGGGTTTGGTTGAAGCGTTAGACCCCTACTGCGGCGCGACGGTGGCGGCGTAACCCTGGGTTACGACGCCGCCGAAGCCGTCGCGGGCGGGCACGCCCGCAGGGCCTGCCCCCACGCGACATCGGGCACGGCCTCAGCCTGCCGAGGCCCAAGCAAGCCCGATTGCACGGAGCCGGCCGGAGACCGCGCTCTCCGGCCGGCGCAGTTCCGCTGTCCCAGCGAGCGAAACCGCAGGCTTCGCTCGCTAGCCGCCGGGCGTACCGAGCAGCGAGCCGAGACCGGCGCTGATTCCGGCGATGATCATGCCGGCGAACGTCACGATCCCGAGCGCGCGGACGAACGTGTCCGCGAAGAACTTCCAGCGGAGGAAGGCGAGTGTCAGGAGCTCGAACCCGACGACTGCGACGGCGAAGAAGAGCGCGACGCGGTACTGGGGGATGAGGAACGGCAGCGAGTGGAGAATGCCGCCCACGAACGTGCCGCCGCCCGTGATCAGCCCCCGCGACCACGGGCTGCCGCGGCCGGTCAGCTCGCCGGTGTCCGAGAGGGCCTCCGAGAACCCCATGCTGATCGCGGCGCCGAGCGAGGTCGCGAGGCCGGCGATGAACGCGTAGCGCGTGTCGTGCGAAGCGAGCACGACTGCGAAGATCGGCGCGATCGTCGAGAGCGAGCCGTCGATCAGCCCGACCATCGCCGGCTGGACGCGCTGGAGGAGGAAGGCATGCTCGTGCGACATCGGTGTAGAGTATATCAGAGAAACTGCAAGCTACTAGAGCATAAGGCAGTTCTAACAACAGCGGTAAGGGAAGCCTGACGTGCATCTCATGCTGACGCTCGAGTACGACGGGACGCCGTTCCACGGCTGGGCGGCACAGCCGGGACTGCCGACGGTCGAGGCCGCTTTGCGGGCCGCGCTCGGCGAGACGTTCTCCTCGGTCGAGAACCTCGCGGTGGCCGGCCGCACCGACACCGGCGTGCACGCGCTCGGCCAGGTCGTCTCCGTCGACGTCCAGGGCGGCCCCCCGCCCGAGCGAGCCGCCGCGGCGCTCAACCCGCGTCTTCCGGACGAGATCAGCGTCGTCACCTCCCGCGAGGCGCCGCCCGGCTTCCATGCCCGCCATTCGGCCGGGTCGCGTACCTACCGCTACCGGCTCTTCACACGCGCGACGCCGTCTCCCTTCGAGAGGCGCCGCAGCTGGTGGCTGCCGCGCCCGCTCGACGAGGACGCCCTTGCCGTGGCTGCGGCGGCGCTTCCCGGCGAGCACGACTTCCGTGCCTTCACGCCGACGCAGACCCAGCACGAGGTCTTCGTCCGCGTGGTCGAGTGGGCGGAGTGGATCCGCCGCGGCGATCACCTCGACTTCGAGATCAGCGCGGACAGCTTCCTCCGGCACATGGTGCGCAGCCTCGTCGGCACGATGGTCGAGGCGCCCGCGTCCGTCCCCGCTCTGCTCGACGGGAGCCCCCGCTCGGAGGCCGGCGCGACCGCGCCGCCCTGGGGCCTGTACCTCGTGGCCGTGTCCTACTGAGTAACAGACTGTTACGAACTGTCCCGGAAACCGGCTTCGCTCCATTACCGGGTCACGGGAACGGGCCGACCGGCAACAAGTAACAGACTGTTACAAGCGCAGGCGGAAGGTTGCGATCTCGCCCGGCGCGAGCTCGAGCCCGCCGTCGGCGTCCTCCTCCTCGTCCAGCCGGATGCGGCGGGCGGGGACGCTCAGCGTCAGGGTCTCGGGCCGGTCGCTCGGGTTGCAGGCGCGGAGCACGAGGCCGTCGCCGTCCTCGGCTTCCTTGAGGCAGGAGAAGACGACGTCGCCGCCGAGCACGAGAGGGGGCTCGAACGGGTCGCCGCGGAGGAAGTCGGTGCGGTAGTCCTGGCCGGCGCGGACGAGCGCCGCGTTCGAGAGCTCCCCGCCGTCGAGGCGGAGCGCGTACTCGAGGACGTGCCGGCCGCGGCACTGGCCGTCGGGCGTCCGGATGTCCGGACCCGCCGACAACGGCCTCGTCGGCAGACCCGAGGGTTGCGAGATCAGGCCGACGCAGCGGAGCAGCGTCAACCGGAGCCCCTCGCGCGAGGCTTCGTACTCGGGGAGCCCCTTCGTCAGCAGGACGAGCGAGCCGAGCGCGACGGCGCCGAGGGTGTGCGCGGTCGGCACCGGCGGCTCCACCCACTCGGCACGCGCCGGCGGCGGTACGAGCGGACGGCGGAGGACGGCGAACTGGCTCTCGGCGCGCACCTCCTCGGCGTCTCCGTCGGCTCGGACGAGCACGCGCAGCCGGTGATCCTCCGCCTCGTTCTCGACGACCGTCGTCAGCTCGACCCGGTCGAGGCCGGGGGTCGTGCGCAGGGTCGTCTCGAGCCGGAGACCCGGTAGCTCGTGCTCGAGCACGAGTCCGCCGTCCACCCGCCGCGAGCCCACCAGCTCCGCGGTCGAGACCTCGCCGCCCGGACAGAACGTGTAGAGGTCGCCGACGTCCGGCTCGTCCTCGAAGGCCAGTCTGCCGGCGATCTCCTCCAGGTCGAACGGCGTCTCGCCGGCCACGAGCGGCTCCGGCCGGCCGCCGCTGAAGCCGTCGAGCTCGAACAGCTGCCCGTCGACGACGCGACGGCGCCGGTACGGGAGCGTGTTCACGAGCGCGCTGCCGACACCGAGCGCCTGGCGCTCGACCTGGTCGAGCGTCCGGTCGAGCTGCTCGTAGCGGACGACCATGTCGCGATGCACCTCGTCGCAGGAGCAGCCGCAGATCGAGTCGTGCGGATGGTTCCGGAGCAGGTCGCGCCACGCGAGCCGCAGGTCGGCGGCCGGGTACGGCTCGTCGTCGCGCAGGGTCCGCAGCGCGGCGGCGGTCTCGATCGACAGCAGCCGCCGCTCGGCGCGCTCGTTCGCCTGCTTGAGGTAGATCCGCGCGGAGTTGACGCCACGCAGGACGTTCTGCAGCCGGCTGCCGACGAGCTCGCCCTCGTACGCCGGCAGGCCGTCCGCGGCCGGAACGTACTCGTCGTAGCGTCCGATGCGGAACTCCGCGCCGAGCGTCTCGGCGAGCCCGCCGAGGATCTCGGGCAGCTCCGGCTCGATCGGCAGGTGGTCGGAGCCGTTCGCGAGCAGGATCGTGTCCTGTCCGGCGTCCCGCACGGGCTCGCCGAACCGCTCGACGATCGCGCGCACCCGCTCCTCGGCGTCGTCGTACCAGGTCAGGCGCGCGAAGTTGTCGTAGTGCGGCAGCATCTGGCAGGCGACGACCTCGGCCGGGCCTGCGCGCCAGCGGAAGACGACGCCGACCTCGTCGAGCTCGTCGCCGAGCCCACGCGAGAAGAGCAGCGTGCGGAGCCCGAAGCCGGCGAGGATCTGCGGCAGCTGCGCCGGGTGGCCGAAGCTGTCGGGGACGTAGCCGGCGCCGCTCGGCTCGATGCCGAAGCGGCGGCAGACGCTCCGTCCGAGCAGGAGGTTGCGGACGAGCGACTCGCCGCCGACGAGGATCTCGTCCGGGAGCACGTACGACGGGCCGGCCTCGAGCCTGCCCGCGGCGAGCAGCGCGCGCAGCCGTCCCTCGTGCTCGGGCCGCACGTCGACGTAGTCCTCGAGCACGATCGCCTGCCCGTCGAGCGTGAACGACGCGAACGACGGGTCGCGCTCGAGCGTGTCGAGCACTCCGTCGACCGTGGCTCCGAGCCGCAGCCGGAAGAGCTCGAACGGCAGGTACCACTCGCGGTCCCAGTGCGTGTGCGGGACGACGAGAAAGCGGAAGTCGGACGGGGTCGCCATCGATGGGAACCTATTTACCCCACGGATACGATCGAGGTGTGCGCTTCCCTACCGTCCTCTTCGACCTCGACGGCACGGTGGTCGACTCCGGCGCGATCATCCTCGCCTCGATGCGGCATGCGACGCGCGAGGTGCTCGGCCGCGACTACTCCGACGAGGAGCTGCTGCAGACGGTCGGCGGGCCCGGGCTCGAGGCGCAGATGCGCGCGCTCGCGCCGGAGCACGCCGAGCGGCTCGTGGACGTCTATCGCGCCCACAACCACCCGCTGCACGACGAGCTCGAGGCCTGCGCCGGGATGGAGGACGTGCTCGTCCGGCTGAGGGAAGAGGGACGGCGGCTCGGCATCGTCACCGCCAAGGCCCGCTCGACCGTCGGCCTCGCCTTCGCGCGCGTGCCGCTCGGGCACCTGTTCGAGACGGTCGTCGGCGGCGACGAGACCGTGGGGCACAAGCCGGATCCGGAACCGCTCCTCCTGGCCGCCGAGCGGCTCGGGGCGGATCCGGCCGAGATCGCCTACGTCGGGGACTCCCCGTTCGACGTCCGGGCCGCGAAGGCCGCGGGAATGCACGCGGTCGCGGTCACCTGGGGCCGGATCCACGACCGCGCGCGGCTCGAGGCGGAGGAGCCGGATGCGATCGTCGACCGCGCGGAGGAGCTGCTTGCCGTCCTCTGATCCCGCGGCTCGCGCTGCCGAGCTGCGTGACGTCCTCACCCGCGCCCTCGTCGCGTACCACGTCGACGACGCGCCGATCATGGAGGACGCGGCCTACGACGCGCTCTTCGACGAGCTGGTCGCGCTCGAGGCGGAGCATCCCGAGCTCGTGACGCCGGACTCGCCCACGCGCCGTGTCGGTGCGCCGCCCTCCGAGCGCTTCCAGAAGGTGCGGCACCTGCTGCCGCTCGGCTCGCTCGACAAGGTGACCACCGACGAGGCGGTACGGAAGTGGGCGGACGACGTGCGCAAGCGGCTCGGCAGCGACGAGCCCGTCGCCTACGTCCTCGAGCCGAAGATCGACGGGCTCGCGATCAACCTCACCTACGCGAACGGCCTCCTCGAGCGCGGGGCGACCCGGGGAGACGGGCTCGAGGGCGAGGACGTCACCGTCAACCTCCGCACGATCCACGCCATCCCGCTCGCCACGATCGGAGGAGAGGTGCCCGGGACGGTGGAGGTGCGAGGCGAGGTGTACATGCCGCTCTCCGGCTTCGCCGCCCTCAACGAGCGGCTGGTCGCCGAGGGGAAGAAGCCGACCCCGAATCCCCGCAACGCCGCGGCCGGCTCCCTCCGCCAGAAGGACTCGTCCATCACGGCACAGCGGCCCCTCTCGTTCTGGGCCTACGGCGTCGGCGTCCACGACGCGGTCGAGCTCGCGGGCCACTGGGAGACGCTCCAGTGGCTGAAGGCGCACGGCTTCCCCGTCAATCCGTTCGCCGAGCGGGTCGAGACGGTGGAGGAGATCGTCGAGCGGGCGGTGGCCTGGGAGACGCGGCGGGTGGAGCTCGACTACGAGATCGACGGGATCGTGATCAAGGTCGACTCCTACGCGCAGCAGGAGCGGCTCGGGGCGCTGCACGGCCGGCCCCGCTGGGCGCGTGCCTTCAAATGGGCGCCCATGACGGCCGTGACGCGGCTGCACCAGATCGCGATTCGCGTCGGCCGCACGGGAGCACTGAACCCGTGGGCGGTGCTCGAGCCGGTCGAGGTCGGCGGCGTCACGATCTCGCGCGCGACGCTCCACAACGAGGAGGACATCAACCGCAAGGGCATTCGCGAGGGCGACGACGTGATCGTCCAGCGCGCCGGCGACGTGATCCCGCAGGTCGTCGGGCCGGCCGGCGGGCACCGGCGCGGCACGAAGGAGTTCCGGATGCCGTCCCACTGCCCGCTCTGCGGCACCGGGATCGTGAAGCCCGAGGGCGAGGTGATGCACCGCTGCCCGAACCGCGCCTGCCCCTCGCGCGGCCTCGAGACGCTCATCACCTGGGTCGAGGGGCCGGCCGACATCGACGGAGTCGGCGAGCAGACGATCCGGATGCTCTGGGACAAGGAGCTCGTCCGCTCGCTCCCGGATCTCTACCGGCTGACGAAGGAGCAGCTGCTCGAGCTCGACGGCTTCGCCGAGATCTCGGCCACGCAGGCGATCGAGCAGATCGAGGCGTCGCGGACGGCCGTGCCCTTCTCCCGCGTCCTGCTGGGGCTCAACATCTCCGGCATCGGCTGGGTGCTCGCGCAGAGCCTCGCGCGCCACTTCGGCAGCGTCGACGCGCTCATGGCCGCGACGCCGGAGGAGATCGCCCAGGTCGAGGGCTTCGGCAGCGACCGCGCGGAGACGGTCGCGGAGTGGTTCGCCGACGAGGAGAACCGCGGGCTCGTCGAGGAGCTGCGGTCGCTCGGCCTGCGCTTCGAGTCGGGCGAGGAGGAGCAGCCGGCCGAAGGGCCGCTGACCGGCCGGACGTACGTCGTGACCGGGACGCTCGAGCGCTTCTCACGCGACGAGGCGAAGGCGAGGCTCGAGGCCCTCGGCGCGAAGGTGACCGACTCCGTGTCGGCGAAGACGACCGGCCTCGTCGTCGGCGAGGAGCCCGGTGCGTCCAAGCTGGCGAAGGCGGAGCAGGCCGGCGTGCCGCAGCTCAGCGAGGCCGAGCTGCTCTCGCTACTCGAGTAGCTCGAGAATCTGGGCGAAGAGCTTCGCTCTTCGCCCAGGGTGAACGGACCTG
>CAZRTE010000028.1:24888-27626 GCA_964602945.1 uncultured Gaiellales bacterium | reverse complement strand
TCGCGACGCAGAACCCGATCGAGTACGAGGGGACCTACCCCCTGCCCGAGGCGCAGCTCGACCGGTTCCTCGTGCGGATCTCGATCGGCTACCCCGCCCGCCGGGACGAGATCGAGATGCTCGAGCGGCGCCTCGAGCGCGGCCGGGACGAGGTCGAGCTGCAGCCCGTGGTCGACGCGCCCACGCTCGTCGGCATGCAGCAGGCGCTCGAGCAGGTGCACGTCTCGGAGGCGATCGAGGGCTACATCGTCGACCTCGTGACCGCGACCCGCGAGTCGAGACGGCTCGCGGTCGGCGCCAGCCCGCGCGGCAGCATCGCGCTGCTCAAGCTCTCGCGCGCGAAGGCCGCGCTCGCCGGGCGCGACTTCGTCACGCCCGAGGACGTGAAGGCGGTCGCGGTTCCGGCCCTCGCGCACCGGCTCACGGTCAAGCCGGAGCTCTGGGTGCAGCGGCTGCGCGGCGAGGACGTCGTAGCCGAGGCGCTCGAGACGGTGCCGACGCCGCCCGCGGAAGACACCGTGCACGCCCCGGAGGCGTGACCCGCTTCACCTCCTCGCGCCTGCCCGCCTACGCGGCGCTCGCCGCGGGGGGGCTCGTCGCGGGGCTCGCGCTCGGGCGGGTCGAGCCGGTGGCGCTCGCCGCTCCGTTCGTGCTCGCCGTGCTCGCCGGGGCGGCCCTCGGTCGCGAGCCCCGGGTCTCGGCCCGGCTCTCGCTCGACCGCGAGCGTGCGCTCGAAGGGGACGAGCTCACCGCCTCGATCGACCTGAGCTCGGCCGACGGCGCCGCCCGCCTCGAGCTCGTCGTGCCGCTGCCCGGAGAGCTGCGCGCCGTCGGCGACCTGGCGCACGCGGTCCGCCTCCGCCCCGGCGAGGAGCGGACGATCGAGCTCCGGCTCCAGTGCAGGCGCTGGGGGGCGCTCTCGCTCGGGCCGCTGCTCGTCCGCGGCCGCGACGTCCTCGGCTTCCGGTCGTGGGAGGGCGAGCTGGGCGAGCCTCGGCTGCTGCGCGTCTACCCGAGCGAGGAGACGCTCCTCTCGCTCGTGCCGCCGCTCGAGACGCAGGTGTTCGCCGGCAATCAGGTCTCGCGCGCGAGAGGCGAGGGCATCGAGTTCGCCGATCTCCGCCCCTGGCAGCCCGGCGACCGCGTGCGGCGCGTCAACTGGCGGGCGAGCGCGCTCCGCGGCGAGATCTGGGTCAACGAGCAGCACCCGGAGCGAAACACCGACGTCGTCCTCTTCCTCGACACGTTCGCCGAGGTGCGCGCCCAGGGCCGCGGCACGCTCGACCGGGCCGTGCGCGCCGCCGCGACGCTCGCGCACGGGTACCTGCAGCGGAAGGACAAGGTCGGTCTCGTCGGCTTCGGAGGCAGCCTCTCGTGGCTGCTGCCCCAGACGGGCCAGCGGCAGCTGTACGCCATCGTCGACACGCTGCTCACGAGCGGCATCGTCCGCAGCTTCGCCCTGCGGGACGTCGACGTGCTGCCGCCGCGGACGCTTCCGCCGAAGGCGCTCGTGCTCGCGCTCACGCCGCTGCTCGACGACCGCACCGCCGCCGTGCTGCTCGACCTGCGCGCCCGCGGCTACGACCTGATCGTGGTCGAGGTCTCCACGCTCGAGCTGCTCGCACCCGAGCCGGGGTCGTCGCTCGAGCTCGCCCACCGCCTCTGGCAGCTGTCGCGGGAGGCGCTGCGCTGGCGCTACGAGCAGCTGGGAGTCCCGGTCGTCACCTGGCGCGAGGACGTCCCTCTCGCCGCCCCGCTCGAGGAGGTGAACTCGTTCAGGCATCTCGCCCGGCCCGCGTAGCCCACGCTTCTCCACGGTTGCGGACGCGTGTCCTGGTTCCCGCTGCGGGGGCCGCTGCGGCCTACGGCGGCGTCGTCGCGGACGCGTTCGTCCGGGGCAGCTCCGTCAGGCCGGAGCTCGCCGCCGGCGCCGGCCTCGGCGCGCTCCTGCTCGTGGTCGCGCTGGCCCGCGGCGGCGTGATCCTCGGCGCGGCACTCGGGGTCGCCGGCGCGACCTACGTCGGCGCGACCGTGGCCGCCGGCGGCAACGTGGACGCGACCGCGCCGCTCGTGGGCGTCCTGCTCCTGCTCTGCGGCGAGCTCGCGGCCTGGTCGCTCGACGAGCGGCTGCCGATCCGCTCGGACGAGAGCCTCGCCTGGCACCGCGGAGCGGCGGTCGGCGCGCTCGCGCTCGCCGGCCTCACCGCCGCCGCGCTCGTGATCGCCCTCGCGGCCGCCCCACCGGGCCGTGGCCTCGCCTGGACGCTGGCCGGCGCCGTCGCCGCGGTCGGCGCAGCCGGCAGTGGCATCTGGCTCGCCCGGCGCTAGACGGGATCGCGCTCGGCCCCGGCGGGCAGCAGCACGTCGCGAGGGCTCACCCCCAGGGGTTGGGCGTCCGGTCGTCGGAGAGCCGCGGCGCCCTGAGCCCGAAGTCCTCCTGGCCCCGTGCCGCCTCCTGCTCGCTGAGATACCCGCGCTCCGCGGCGTACTTCGCGAGCTTTCGCTGCTCGCGCCTTGCCCACCGCGCCCGGATGGGGCGGAACAGGAGAACGAACAGGCCGAAGTACGGGAGCACCCCGCGCACGGATCGCCGAGTCTCACGTTGGAGCTCCAGCCCCGCCTCACGGGCGAGCCGCTCGTTCAGCGTCTCGTGACGGCCGGCGAAGAACCCCACGAGTCCGAAGTCTAGGCCGGTTCGCACGCCGATCCATCTCGGCCGGCTCGCCCCGCCGCAGAGG
>CAZRTE010000028.1:20465-24788 GCA_964602945.1 uncultured Gaiellales bacterium | reverse complement strand
GCCGCGGCAGGAGTCGGCGCAGGCCGTGCTGACGGAGGTCGAGCAGCGCTGGGGGACTCCCGGCTACTGCGACGAGCTGCTCGCCGACGATGCCCCGAGCATGCTCGACAACGAGCCGTTTCGGCGCTGGTACGCGACCCGCCTGCGCCTCGGCGCCAGCCCGGCAGCCGCCGTCGCGCTCACGCGCATGAACATGGCGACCGACACGCGGGCAGTCCTGCCGACGATCCGGGTGCCGACCCTCGTGCTGCACCGGGTCGGCGACCGCAACGTCATGGTTCGGAACGCGCACTACGCAGCCGAGGAGATTCCCGGCGCGCGCTCCATCCTGCTCCCCGGGGACGATCACCTGCCCTGGGTCGGCGACTCGCAGGCGATCGTCGACGCGATCCGGGACTTCCTCACGGATCTCTGGCGCTCGGATGCCTGGCAGGGGCTCGAGCCGGACCGCATGCTCGCGACGGTGCTCTTCACCGACATCGTCGATTCGACCGCGCAGGCAGTGCGGTTGGGCGACCGCGAGTGGCGCCGGTTGCTGGAGGAGCACAACGTCGCCGTCCGGCGGCAGCTCGCGCGCTTTCGCGGAACCGAGCAGGACGCAGCCGGCGACGGCGTGTTCGCCAGCTTCGACGGCCCCGGCCGGGCGATCCGCTGCGCCGAGTCGATCATCGGCGCCGTCGAGTCGCTCGGACTCGAGGTGCGGGCAGGTCTGCACACCGGCGAGTGCGAGGTCGTCGACGGCAAGATCGCCGGCATCGCCGTCCATATCGGCTCCCGCGTCGCCGCTCAGGCCGGCCCGGGGGAGATCCTCGTCTCCCGGACGCTGCACGACCTCGTCGCCGGTTCCGACTTCGAGTTCGAGCCTCGCGGCGCCCACGAGCTCAAGGGCGTGCCCGGCGCATGGGAGCTGTTCGCCCTCTCGGGCACGGGTCGCCCGGCGCCCTGAAGGGCGCACGACGCCGCCGCCCGGCTCAGGCGGGGAGCACTGCCGCGGGGGCGGACCCGCGCAGCTGCTCCGCCCGCCCGCGGATGGTCCGCAACTCGTCTGCGCAGGCGGAGCGGAAGGCCTCGTCCTCGAGCGCGGCCAGGTCGACCTGGGCGTTCAGGGCCCCGGCTTCGACGGACGCCGCTGCGAGCAGGACGGCCACCCCGGCGTCGACCGCAGCGTGCGGATTGCCCTTATCCGCCATCGCCACCGCGAGCTCGAGAACGCGCAGGGAGCGCCGGCACACCTCCAGCGGCGGCTGCACAGCCGCCCGGTAGGCGTCCTGGACGGCCTGCTCGTCCGGGAGCCGCCGCGCGGCCATGACCCGGTCGAAGGCGGTCGCGTCCTCCTCGAGGAGGGCGAGCACCTCTTCCCGCAGCCGGTCGGCCTCGCTCGCGACCGCTTCGAGCTCGAAGGAGAGGTCGCTGAAGGGATCGCTCTCCGCGCTCAGCCGGGCGACCATGGCCACGAGGCCGGCGGCCAGTCCGGCCGGAAGCGCCGCCGCACAGCTGCCGCCGGGCGTGGGCGTCGTCGAGGCCAGCGCCGCGGCGAAGGCGGTCAGCGAGGTCGCCCCGAGACCGCTCTCGGCGAGCCGCCCGGTCATCCGAGCGCCTCGCGCACCCGGGCCAGCGCCTGCTCGCGCAGCGCCTCGGCCTCGACACGCGCCCTTTGCACCGTCTCGCCGCTCGCCGCGCGGTAGTCCTCGTCCTTGATCGAGCCGAGGTTGATCTCGACGTTCAGGGCGGCGCCCTCGAGCGCGCTCCCGGCGAGGAGCGCCCCCACCCCTGCGTCGGAGACCGCATTCGGGTTGCCGAGCTCGGCGACGCGAGCGGCGAGCGCGAGGACGGCGAGCGCGTGCCGGCAGACCTGCAGGGGCGGCTCGACCGCTCCCCGGTACCCGGCCTGGATCGCGCGGCTGCGCGCCGCCTTGAGCTCGTCCGTCTCCTTCGGCAGGCGGAACGCCGCCAGCACCCGGTCGAAGGCCGCGGCATCCTCGTCCACGAGCCCGACGAGCTCGAGGCGGTGCCGCTCGGCCTCCGTCTCGATCTCCCGCAACGCCTCGGCGCGGTCGGCGAAGCTCGGGTTCGCAGCCGTGTTGCGCGCCACCATCGCGACGAGGCCCGCGGCGAGCGAGCCCGCGAGCGCGGACGCCGACCCGCCGCCGGGCGTCGGCGCGCCGGAGGCCAGCGCCTCGCTGAACTCGGCCAGGCTGAGATCGCGCAGGTCGGTCATGTCTCCTCCTCTCCGTCCCCGGGAAGCAGGTGGTACTCGATCACCTTCGACTCGTCGAAGCCGGGAATCTGAAGGTAGTAGCCGGCCACGTCGCCGAGGGCCTCCAGGGGCACCAGGCCGACGAGCTCGCACTCCCGGACCGCGACGCCGTAGCGCGCCGCCTCCAACCGGACGAGCTCGAGGGCCCGGTGGATCGGCGTCCGGCGATGGTCGACGAGGTTCATCGAGACCTGGACGAGCCCGGTCTCGGCCACCTCGAGCCCCATCGCCTTCACGTAGCGCAGGCCGCCGCTCGAGTGGCGAACGGCCGTCGCGATCGCCTTCGCCACCGCGAGATCGCCCGTCGCGAGGTTGACGTTGAAGGCGATGAGCGGCATGCGGGCGCCGACCGCCGTCACGCCGGAGCGCTCGTTGAGCTCCTGCGGGCCGGCGTCCACCTCCCACTCCGGCTCGTGCAGCTTCGCCGCCATGCCCTCGTACTCGCCCCGGCGCACGTCGGCGAGGTTGCGACGCCCCTCGCTCGTGCACGCCTCCTCGTAGAAGAAGACCGGGATGCCGTGGCGCTCGGCGAAGCCGCGGCCGAAGCGGCGTGCGATCTCGACCGCGTCGTCCATCGTCAGGCCGCGGATCGGGACGAAGGGGACGACGTCGACGGCGCCCATCCGCGGATGGCTGCCGGTGTGCCGGCGCATGTCGATCAGCTCGACGGCGCGCGCGGTCAGGTCGGCAGCGCACTCTTCGACAGGCTCGGGCGCGCCGAGGAACGTGCAGTCGGCCCGGTTGTGGTCGGGATCGAGGGACAGATCGAGAACCCGCACGGGATACCGCTCGAGCACGGCCCGGAGCTCGTCGAGGAACCGCGGGTCGCGCCCTTCGCTGAAGTTCGGGACGCACTGGAGGATCCGCATGCGAGCGAATCGTCCCGGACGTGCTGCGGGGGCACATCAGCAGCTTCCCCGATCGCGCCGCGAAGGCCTACCGATCCGGTCACAACACTCTCACAGGAGTCTCTCAAGCCGGTGCGATTGACTTCGGCGCGATGTTCTACCTGCGGTACGTGCGGCGCGAGCTCGTACGACGGCGCGCGCGGACGATCCTCACCGTCCTCGGCCTCGCTCCCGGCGTCGGCCTCGTGATCGTCATCTCCGTCGCCTCCCGCCGCGGCACGACGGTCGTGGTCGCGACACACGACGCCAAGCTCGCCGCCCGCGCCCCGCGCCGCATCTCGATGCGCGACGGGCGCATCTCGGACGAGGTGGCGGTGGAGCCGGAACCCAGCCAGACGACGGGCTAGCCCACGGCCCGCCGGCGGCTGGTCGGGATCCGCCCGCGGGATCTCCGACGGCCGCGGGACGATCCGTAAAAACTCACCTTGCCTCCTGGAAGCTCGAGTGCGAGGTTCTGCAGCGACCGCAGAGTTCGAACAGGGGAGGACATGAGCGGCCGCAGGTCGCGGCTCCGCTCTGCGGATACTCCGACAACCGCAAGGGGAGGTTTCACCGTGCAGGTACTCACAACGCTGCGGCGCGTGCCGCGGCTTCTCGTGCTGCTCGTCGTCGTCGCCGCCGTCGGCGTCGGCGCAGTCGCCTATGCAGGCGGCTACGGGCCGGGGACGACCGGCTTCACGCCGAACAAGGCCGACCAGATCACGAACATCGACGTCCTGCGCCAGCAGATCAAGAACTACTTCGGGACGCCGGCCGCCCACACCGGAGTCCCGGCGGACGTGACCGTCTACGCCGCACCGGACAGCAACTACGCCCTCGAGGCGGAGTCCGTGGCGGCCGCCGGCGCGCGCTGGCTCGCCGCGCAGGCGCACAAGCCCTCGACGGGGACGAAGGCGATCGTGCTCGACGTCGACGACACGACGCTCTCGACCTGGAACTACGAGCTCTACAGCAACTGGGACTACAACTTCGGGACGAACTCGAGGTTCGTCAACGCCGAGTTGTTCCCGCCCGTCCCCGGGATGGTCGAGATGGTCAACCAGGCGGCCGCCGAGGGCTACGCGGTCTTCTTCCTGACGGGGAGGGGCACCGCACAGTACGACACGACCCTCGGCAACCTGACCGACAGCGACTCGATCGGCCTCGACGCCGGCTACC
>CAZRTE010000028.1:14300-20365 GCA_964602945.1 uncultured Gaiellales bacterium | reverse complement strand
CTGTTCACGAAGCCGTCGGTCGGCTCGTACCCGGGCTACCTGGACAAGCCCGAGTTCTGCGCGGACGCGATCGCCAACCACGTGTCGTGCGGAACCGTCGCGTACAAGTCCGGCACCCGCGCCTACATCGAGTCCCAGGGCTTCGACATCGTCGCCAACTTCGGCGACCAGTACAGCGACCTGCTCGGCGGCTACGCCGACAGGACGTTCAAGATGCCGAACCCGAACTACTACCTGCCGTAGACGCATCGCCTGCGGACGGGCACGGGCCTCGCGCCCGTGCCCGTCGGGGCGCCGCTCCGGCCACCGGACTCGCCTTCCGGTCGGTCAGGCCGGTTGGATTCCGATGGAGCCGGACGACCGGTAGGCGCAGGCGGGGTCCTCGCCGAGCGGGTCGCCCGACGAGGCGAAGGCACGAGCGCGGGAGCCGCCGCAGAGGTCGGCGTACGGGCACGTCCCGCAGCGGCCGTGGAAGGCGGCAGCGCGGATCTGGCGCAGCAGCGGGTTCTCCCGGTACAGGGCCGGCAGGCGCTGCTCGCGGACGTTGCCGAGCGCGAGGGGAAGGAAGCCGGCCGGGTAGACGTCCCCGTCGTGCGAGACGAAGACGATGCCCTTGCCGTCCCGGGTGGCCTTCGACTGGGCGCGCAGCCGCTCCTGCGGCTCGCCGAGCAGGTCGCGGAGCCTGGCCGAGAGCCGCTCGTAGAGCGGGCCGGTCTCGCAGTCCCGACCGCTTGCCCGCCAGGCGAGGACGCGGCGGAAGAACGGCGCCTCGACGGTGCGGACGACGAAGCCGTAGCGGGAGGCGTCGACGAGGAAGTGGCAGACGTCCTCGTTCTGCTCCGGCGCCAGCTCCGCCAGGTCCCTGCCACGGCCCGTCCGCACGAGGAAGAAGACCTCCCAGACGCGAGCGCCGGAGGCGGCGACGAGAGCGGCGACGTCGGGCAGCTCCTCGACGTTCTCCGGCCGGACGACCGTGTTCACCTGCACGGTGAAGCGCTCGGCCCGCAGGAGCCGGATCGCGTCGAGGGTCGCCTCGAGATGCCCGGCGACGCCGCGCAGCTCGTCGTGCGTCCCGGCGCTCGCGCCGTCGAGGGAGATCGAGGCCACGGCGACGCCGGCGGCACGGAGCTCGCGCAGGAGCTGCGGCTGCAGCTGGTCGGTCACCGCCGGCGAGATCGCGACGGGCAGCCCGAGCCGGCGGGCATGGGTGACGAGCTCGAGCAGGTCGGGGCGCAGGAGGACGTCGCCGCCGGTGAGCACGAGCACCGGCAACGGCCGCCCGAACTCCGCCAGCGAGTCGATGAAGCGCAGCCCCTCCGCGGTGGTGAGCTCGCCGGGGAGCGGCTCCCGGATCGCAGCGGCACGGCAGTGGCGGCAGGCGAGCAGGCACGCGCGCGTCGTCTCCCAGAAGACGAGGATCGGCCGCCGCTCGAAGTCGACGGAGGACTCAGCGCGCATCGGTATCCGCCATCCTGCCCCGCTCGAGGCGGACGATCTCGTCGGCGCGGTCGAGCCCGTAGGGCGAGTGGCTGACGAGGAGGACGCCCCGTCCGTCGCGGGCGAGCTCGAGGATCGTGTCGACGATCTCCGCGGCGGTCTCCGCGTCGAGGTGGGCGGTCGGCTCGTCGAAGACGAGCAGGCCGGCCCGGGAGAGGAAGGCGCGCGCGAGTGCGATCCGCTGCCGCTGGCCGCCGGACACGAGCAGTCCCTGCTCGCCGACCTGGGTATCGAGGCCGTCCGGGAGGGTGTCGACCCAGTCGAGGGCGCGGGCCCGGCGGAGCGCGTCCCGCAGCTCCTCCTCGCCGGCGTCCGGGCGGGCGAGGCGGAGGTTCTCGCGGATGCTCGTCGCGAACAGGTGCGCATCCTGGCCGGAGAGGAGGACGGCGGCGCGGACGTCCTCCTGCCGGTAGGCGCGCAGGTCGCGCCCGTCGAGCAGGACCCGGCCCTCGTCCGGGTCGCGGAAGCGGACGGCGAGGTGGGCGAGCGTCGTCTTGCCGGCGCCGCTCGGGCCGACGAGCGCGACCGTGCGCCCGGCGCCGAGCGCAAGGCTGACCCGGTCGAGCACCGGCTCCGCCCGCCCCGGCCGGCGGACGGTGACCGAGTCGAGGCGCAGCTCGCGGCCCACCGGCGTCGCAGCCGGGGTCGCGGGGTCGGCGACCGGCGGGTCGCGGTCGACGAGCTCGTAGAGGCGCTCGGCCGCCGCCTCCGTTGCGCCGAGGTGCTGCGCCGCGACGGGCAGCGGGCGAATCGCCTCGAAGGAGGACAGCGCGAGCAGGGCGAGCATGCCGAGCAGGACGCCGTCCAGGGCTCCCCCATGCACTGCAGGAGCGGCGAGGAGCGCGACGGCCGCGAGCGTGAGCCCGGCGAGGAGGGTGACGAGTCCCTCGCCGAGGGCCTCGGCGAGCGCCGAGCGGCGGCGGACGCGGTGCAGATCCTCCTCACGCGCCGCGGCGCGGGCGAGCGCCTGCCGCTGGCGGCCGGCGACGACGAGCTCGGGCGCCGCCTCGGCGAGGTCGAGCACCTCTCCCAGGAGGGCGGCGCGCGCCCGCGCCTCGCGGCGGCCGCTCGCGCGCACGATCCGCGCGGAGAGGAGCGGGACGAGCAGGCCGCCCGCGGCGAGCGCGACCGCGAGAGCCACGGCGGCGACGGGCGCGAAGAAGGCGGCCGCGGCGACGGCACCGGCGCCGACGAGCAGCGCGACGAGCGGCGGCCCCAGGGCGCGGACGTAGAGGTGCTGGAGCGCGTCGACGTCGGCGACGAAGCGGCTGAGGAGATCGCCGCTGCGCGATCCCTCCGGGAGGCCGTCCGGAACGAGCGGCTCCAGGCGCTCGAAGAAGCGGACGCGGAGACGGGCGAGCAGGCGCAGGGCGGCGTCGTGGGACGCGAGCCGCTCGAGGTAGCGGAAGACGCCGCGGGAGGTGCCGAAGAAGCGGACGGCGACGATCGCGACGGCGAGCGAGAGGATCGGCGGGCGGAGCGCCGCCTTCGAGATCAGGTAGCCGGAGGTGGCCATCAGCGCCACGCCCGCGCCGATCGCCAGCGCCCCGAGCAC
Organism: uncultured Gaiellales bacterium; assembly: GCA_964602945.1. GTDB lineage: Bacteria > Actinomycetota > Thermoleophilia > Gaiellales > Gaiellaceae > Palsa-739. Next base: position 17,313 of record CAZRTE010000028.1, on the reverse strand, counting down.
CACGCCGAGCGCGAACCGGCGCCGCAGCGGACGTGCCGCCCGGAGCACGCGCAGCAGCGGCCGGCCGCCGCTCACGCCACCGCCTTCCCAAGTAACAAACTGTTACTAGGTGCTCCGGGGACCAGCTCCGCGCCGAGCTCGATGACGCGGTCGGCGAGCGGGAGCAGCCGCGCGTCGTGGGTCGCCACGATCACCGTCCGGTCGCGCGGCAGGGCGGCGAGCGACTGCACGACGGCCGTGGCGCTCTCGTGGTCGAGGTGGGTCGTGGGCTCGTCGAGGAGCAGCAGCGGCCGGTCGGTCGCGAGCGCGCGCGCGAGCGCGAGGCGGCGGATCTCGCCGGCGGAGAGCGGCGTCTGCTCGCCGAGCCCGGTCTCGAGGCCCTGCGGCAGCGCTGCGACGATCGGCAGGGCGGACGCCTGCTCGAGCGCGCGCCAGAGCTGCCTGTCGTCCAGCTCCTGCCCGGGGTCGAGCGCGTCACGGAGCCGGCCCGCGGCGAGCCGGGGCCGTTGCGGCAGCCAGGCGAGCTGCGCCCGCCACGACTCCGGGTCGATCAGCGCGGCGTCGAGGTCGCCTGCGAGGATCCGGCCGCTGCTCGGATCGCGCAGGCGGAGGAGGAGCGCGAGCAGGCTCGTCTTGCCTGCTCCGCTCGGGCCGGCGAGCGCAACCCGCTCGCCGGGCTCGATCACGGCCGACAGGTCGTCCAGGGCAGGCTCGCCGCGCCCCGGGTAGCGGAGCGCCAGCCGCTCGAGCCGGAGGGGTACGCGGGCCAGGTCGGGCGCCGCGACCGGCTCGGCGGGCACGCGCACGTCCGGCGCGAGGTCGAGCAGCGCGAACACGCGCCCGGCGGCGGCGAGCCCGTCGGCACTCGCGTGGAACTGCGCGGCGGCAGCGCGCAGCGGCCCGTAGTACTCGGGCGCGAGGACGAGGATCGCGAGCGCCGGGGCGAGCCCGATCCCGCCGGAGTCGAGGCGCAGGCCGATCTCGACGGCGATCACGGCGGTCGACAGCGTGGCGGCGAGCTCGAGCACGAGCGCCGAGAGGAAGCCGATCCGCAACGTGCCCATCGTCTCGCGCCGGTAGGCGTCCGAGACGGCGGCGATCGTCTGCGCCTGCCTGCCGCCGCGGCCGAATGCGCGCAGCGTCGTCAGGCCGCGCACGACGTCGAGGAAGTAGCCCGAGAGCAGGGTCAGGGTGCGGAAGCGCCGCAGCGTCCGGGCCTCCGTCGCCTTGCCGACGAGGATGCCGAAGATCGGGATCAGCGGCAGCGTCAGCGCCATCACGATCGCCGAGGTCAGGTCGTGCCAGACGACCCAGGCGAAGATCGCCGCCGGCACGACCGCCGAGAGCACGAGCTGCGGCAGGAAGCGCGCGAAGTACGGGTCGAGCGTGTCGAGCCCCGTCACGGCGGCGGCGGCGAGCTCGCCGGCGGGCTCGTCGGCGATGCCGCCCGGCCGGGCCGCCAGCAGGTGGCGGAGCAGCTTGTCGCGCAGCTCGGCCGCGACCCGCAGCGCCGTCAGGCGTCCTCCCGCCTCGAGCGCCCAGGCGACGAGCCCGCGGACGACGGCGGCGGCGAGCAGGACGGCGAGCTCGGCCCGGACGGCCGCGAGGGACCGGTGCCCGAGGAAGACGTGGCTGACGAGCAGGCCGAGCGCGACCGCCTGCGCCACGGCCGCGACGGCGTCGAGGAGCCCGGCGAGCGCGGCGCCGAACAGGAAGCGCCGGGCGATCGGCGCCTCACGCAGCAGGCGCGGGTCGAGCGGGCGCACTAGTGCTCGGCCCGGTGATGCCGCCCAGTCTCCGGGTCGCGAGCACCAAGCGATGCCAGGACGCAGGGAGCCCCGATAGCGGAACCTATCGGGGCGACCGAGGACGCCGCAGCGCGCCGCGTGATCGCGGGCCGGAGGCGGGTATGCATCGCCGGGGCGGGCACTACCTAGCCTTCCGTCTCGGGCTTGCGGCCGAGCGGTGTGCGCGCGAGGTAGTCGAGCGGCGTCCGCGCCTGCTCGTAGTCCTCCTTGCCGAGCCGCGCGCGGAAGACCCAGAACGCCCACGCCTGGTAGGCGAGCACGACGGGCACGAACAGGACGGCCACGATCGTCATCGCCACGAGCGAGTAGTGGTTGGAGGCGGTCGAGAAGATCGTCAGGCTCGGCACGCCGCGTACGTCGGAGACGAGCACGCGCGGATAGAGCCAGAGGAAGAGGGTCGCGACGAAGAGGACGATCCCGGCCGAGGTGCCGGCGAAGGCGAGGCCCATCCTCCGCCGCCAGGCGAACGGCAGCGACGCGGCCGCGGCGAGGACGGTCGCGCCCGCGAGCACGACGACGAGGATGCGCCGCGGCGAGGTCGAGGCGGCGTCGACCATGCTCCAGGCGAGGAAGGCGATCAGCAGCACCGCAGCCGGCGGCCACAGCCGCAGCGCGAGCGCACGCGCCCGCTCCTCGAGGCCCCCTCGCGTGCGCAGCGCGAGGAAGAGCGCGCCGTGCAGCGCGACGACGGCGAGCACCGTGAGACCGCCGAGGATCGCGTAGCCGTTGAGCAGCGTGCCGAGGTTGCCGGTGAAGTCGCCCCGCGCGTTCAGGGGCACGCCGTGGACGATGTTCGCGAAGGCGACGCCCCAGAGGAACGCGGTCAGGCCGCTCGCGAGCGGCAGCAGGACGTCCCAGCGCCGCCGCCAGCGCTCGCCGGCGTGCTTGTTGCGGTACTCGATCGCCACGCCGCGCACGATCAGCGAGATCAGGATCAGGAACAGTGCGAGGTAGAAGCCGGAGAAGAGAGACGCGTACCAGCCGGGGAAGGCGGCGAAGGTGGCGCCGCCGGCGGTCAGCAGCCAGACCTCGTAGCCGTCCCAGACCGGCAGGATCGTCCCCAGCAGCGCCCGCCGCTCGGGGTCGTCCCGGCCGAGGAACGGGTAGAGGAGGCCGACGCCGAAGTCGAAGCCCTCGAGGAAGAAGTAGCCCATCCAGAGCACCGCGATGAGCAGGAACCAGAGGCTCTCGAGGTTGAGGTATCC
>CAZRTE010000028.1:6960-14200 GCA_964602945.1 uncultured Gaiellales bacterium | reverse complement strand
AGTACACCAGCGGCGGGAGCGCCGCGTCCTCCGGGATCTCGACTCCGTACTCCTCGTCCGGCCCGTGCTGCACGGCGCGCACCATCAGCCAGCCCTCGACGCCCGCGAGCACCCCGTAGAGGGCGGCGAACACGCCGAGCGTGAGCCCGACGGCGAAGGCGCTGTTCGTCGGCGTGACCGCGTTGCGGGTGAGGAGGAGCCCCTGCACGATCCAGGGCTGCCGTCCCATCTCGGTGAACAGCCAGCCGGCGGTGTTGGCGAGGAAGGGCAGCGCGAGGAAGACGTACGTCCAGCGCAGGAAGCGGCGCGAGCGTTCGAGCCCACGCCCGCCGCGGACGAGCCAGAGGCCGAGGCCGCTGAACAGGAAGGCGAGGAAGCCGATCCCGATCATGATCCGCCACGTCCAGTACTCGGTGCCGATGATCGGCGTGTAGTCGCCGGGCCCGTACTCCTTCACGTACCGCGCCTGGATCTGGTCGATGCCCTCCACCTTCCCGTTCCAGGAGCTCGTGGCGAGCAGCGACAGCCCGTGCGGCAGGACGATGTCGACGTTCGTGCGATTCGGGTGCTTCGCCCACGGCCCGACCGCGAACAGCGACAGCGGCGCCGGCTGCGAGGTCTCGTAGAGCGCCTCGGCAGCGGCCATCTTCATCGGCTGCTCGCGGGTGAGGATCTGCCCCTGGAAGTGGCCTACGACGATCACGAGCAGCGACGCGCCGAGGGTGACCATGAGCGCACCGCGGGCGGAGCTGCGGAACAGCTCCACGTCGCGGCCGCGGAGCAGCCAGTAGGCGGAGACGGCGAGCACGAGGGCGCCGGCGGTGAGCAGGGCGGCGGCGATCGTGTGGAAGAAGTGCGTGATCTGCAGCGACTGGAAGAAGACCTGCTCGAGCGACGTCATCTCGGCGTGGTTCCCGACCTTCGCGTAGCCGACCGGGTGCTGCATCCAGGAGTTCGCGGCGAGGATGAAGTAGGCCGAGGCGGTCGTGCCGAGCGCGACGAGCCAGATCGTGGCCAGGTGCACGCCGCGGCGCAGCCGGTCCCAGCCGAAGATCCAGAGGCCGAGGAACGTCGACTCGAGGAAGAAGGCGGCGAGGCCCTCGATCGCGAGGGGCGCGCCGAACACGTCGCCGACGTAGCGGGAGTACGCCGACCAGTTCATGCCGAACTGGAACTCCTGCACGATCCCGGTGACGACGCCGAGCGCGAAGTTGATCAGGAAGAGCTTCCCGAAGAAGCGCGTCATGCGGAGGTAGCGCTCCTTCCCGGAGACGTGCCAGAGCGTCTGCATGCCGGCGACGAACCAGGCCATCCCGATCGTCACGGGCACGAACAGGAAGTGGTAGACCGTCGTGACCGCGAACTGCCAGCGGGCCAGATCGAGGGCCGTGGACGCGATCACCGCCACGGCGAAACGCTGCCAGCGCCCACACCCGTGGAGCATCCGCGAAGGCTGCTCTGACGAGCGCGGATTTCTACCGATGCTTCGACCCGCTTGCGGGGCATTGATGGTTCCATGAAGGACAGCCGCCCGTTGCAGCCACAGCCGTGGGACTGGCCGAGACCGCGCGTCCTGCTCGAGCTGCCGGAGCGCGCGGACCGCGAGGCGCGCATCGACGCCCTGCGCAGAGCCGGCTACTCGATCGCCGTCTGCCCGGGGCCGACGGCGGCGGGACACTGCCCGCTCGCCGGCGACGAGGGCTGCGCGGCGGCGCACGGCGCCGACGTCGTCGTCTCGGGGCTCGGCCTCGACACGCCGGAGGGACGCGAGCCGCTCGTCGCGCTGCGCGCCCACCTGCCGCACCTGCCCGTTCTCGTCGAGGCGGACGCCGAGGCGAGCGCGCGCTGGCCGGAGCTCGTACGCGAGGACGAGCGCCTCGAGCCCGGCGCCGAGCCGGCGGAGCTCGTCGACCGCATCGGCAGGGCGCTCGAGAAGGGGGCCGGCGATGCGTAACCCGTTCCGGAGCGAGGCGCGGGCGTTCCGCTTCGTGCTCGCGGTGGCCGCCGCGGCCGCAGCGGGAACCGTCGCGGCCGTCTGGGCGCCCACTGCGGTGGCCGCCGCCGTCTCCGCATTCGCCGCAGCAGTCCTCGCCGTCTACGTCGTCGGGCGAAGGCGGCCCAGGCGCATCCCGGCGGCGCCGCCGCACGTCGGGCCTGCGTCCGAGCGCCGGCTGCTGCTCGTCGTGGACGACCAGCCGGACGAGTCCGACCTCGCCGCCCTCCGCGGATACGCCGACCGCGTGCTCGTCGTCTCACTCGCCGGCACGTCGCCCCTTCGCCACTGGATCTCCGACGTCGACCGGGCCCGCGAACGGGCGGACGAGCGGATGGAGGAGGTCGTCTCCCGCCTGCGTGACTCGGGCGTCGACGCCGCCGGCGTCGTCGGCGACGACGATCCCTTCGCCGCAGTCGACGACGCCCTCCGCACCTTCGGCGGTGACGAGATCGTCGTCGCGGGCGGCGGCGAGCGCCTGCTCGCGAGCCTCCGCGCCCGCTACGCGCTGCCGGTCTCGGCCGGCTCGAGCAAGGCGCGAACGCTGGCGGGAACGGGGATCCCGGCACGCAGGCCGGGCGACGGCACCGGCTCGCCGTAGGACGTGACGAAGGGCAGCTCTCCTGCCCAGATCTCGAGCTCCGCATCCTCGGTCTCGTCGTCCTCGGGCGGGCCGCTGCGGATCTTGGCCGAGGCCTCCTCGATCGGCAGCGCGAGGATCGTCGTCGCCTTCAGCTCCTTCGCGAGCGGCGGCCGCACCTCGTCCCAGCGTCCCGGCAGGAGCTTCTCCGTGAAGAGGCGGAACGCGGTCAGGCGCTCCGCCTCGTCGGAGACCTGCTCGAAGCGGCCGAACACGACGACCGACTCGTAGTTCGCGCTGTGCTCGAAGGCCGAGCGGGCGAGGACGAGCCCGTGCACGAGGGTCACCGTCACGCAGGCCGGCTCCCCGGCGGCGAGCGTCCGCATGGCCCGGCTGGCGGTCGAGCCGTGGACGTAGAGCTTCTCCCCGACCCGGGCGTGGAGCAGCGGGATGCAGACGGGCTCGCCGCGGTCGACGAAGGCGACGTGGGCCACCAGCCCCCGGTCGAGGATCGACTCGATCGCCGGACGGTCGTAGCGCCCCAGTTCTGGGACGCGCCGTACCCGGATGCGGTCGGGTGCCCTCGCCACGCCGTGCCGGAGACTACCGGCGCCTCCGGGGGTTCCCACACGCTGCGTCCGCGGCAACCCGGATGCAGTGCCGACCCGGCCCCTCGACCATGGCCGTCGTGTCGCAGCAGGCCCCCGAGTCCACGAAGGCCCCCACGGTGCGGGCCAAGGAGTTCCACTTCCCGCTCTCGGTCGAGTGGCTGGGCGAGCGGCTGGTGGCGGTGCAGGTCGACGGGAAGCCGGCCGTCGAGATCACGCCGCCGCCGGTCTTCAAGGGCACCGACCCGACCGTCTGGAGCCCTGAGGACCTCTTCGTCGCCTCCGACGCGGCCTGCCTCGCGGTCACCTTCACCGGGCTCGCACAGCGCGCCGGCCTGCACTACGCCGGCCTGCGGGTCGACGCCGACGGCGTCTGCGCCAGGCGCCCCGACGGCCGCTTCGGATTCACGGGCATCACGCTGCGGCTCGCGGTCCAGACGGATCCCGCCGACGCAGAAGAGGCGCGCAGGCTCGTCGAGCAGGCGGAGGAGAGCTGCCTCGTCACGGTCTCTCTCGACCTGCCGGTCGAGCTGAAGATCGAGATCACGCCGCTCGATCCCAGCTGACGCCGGCCGCACGGGGGATCGAGAACTCGGCCCGGGTACGGTGCCCGGCTCTTGCTCTCCCGGGAGGAACAGCATGATGAGACGGCGCTATCCCGGCGGCACCTTCGCGGGGGCTGAGACACGGCGACGCCGCCGTCCGGACCCCCTGCTGCGGCGCGCCGACCGGCGTAGAGTTGCCGCCGTGGACGTCACCAACCGCCCTGCCGGAACCTCGTCGCCGCCCCGGAGCGACAAGATCGCCCGCCTGCTGCGGGAGATCGACGCCCTGATCGCCGACGACGAGGCGGCCGACCGCGAGATCACCGGCGGGTGGCAGTCCTTCGAGGACATCTGCGCGGCGGCCAACGTCTACACCTGGGACGCGTACAGCGTCGACCTCACCACCGACGCCGCGAGCTATCGCGCGCTCGACCACCGCCAGCAGGAGGCGATCAAGCGCGTCTTCGGGACGATCTACCGGGCCGAGTCGATCGTCGACGACTGGATGGACCGGATCGTCGCCGCCATGCCGCGCGAGCCCGAGTACGACTCGATGCGGGCCGCCCTGATGACGCAGGAGCACGACGAGCGGATGCACCGCGGCAGCCTGGTGCGGATCGCGACCGAGGTGCTGGAGATCCCGGCCGGCGACGTCGAGCGCGTCGCGAAGAAGTACGACAACTTCGTCGCCGAGGTGCTCTTCGCCCGCTTCGAGGAGGAGATGCGCCAGCTCCTGCACCCCGGGCGACCGCTCGAGGACGTCTACACGGCGATCTTCATCTACGGCGTGCTCAGCGAGGATGTCGTCGCCAACGGCGACGTCGTCATCCGCCGCGCCAAGGGCAGGGCCCTCTACGACGCGTACGACCTCCCCGGGATGAAGGTGGGGCAGACGAAGGTCAGGCGGGACGAAGGCCGGCACGTCCGCATCGCAGTCCTCGCGACCCGCCGCTACCTCGCCGACTTCCCCGGCGCCGAGGAGCGGCTGCTCGGCATCTGCCGGGACTACATGGACCTCGCCGACCGGATGGTGCGCCAGGCCAAGGCCTCCCACGGCCTGATCGACGCGCATCTCGCGGAGTCGTACGGGCCGGACGTCGACTCTCTCTACTACTACGTGATGAACATGAAGCGCCTCGCGGTGCGCCTCGACGAGCTCGGCCTGCGCGAGGGGGTGCTCGACGTGAAGCGCCGCGTCGACGCGGCGATCGCCGAGCTGAGCGACGAGCACGGCGAGCCGATCATCGAGGAGCCCGGCCGGCTGCTGCGACTCGTCGGGCCTCGCATGCTTCGCTTCGCTCAGACCGGGCGAAGAGCTTCGCTCTTCGCCGGGTAGAGCTCGCGAAAGCTGCGCTTTCCGCCTGAAGGCGGCATGCCCTCCCGCGACGGCTTCGGCGGCGTCGTAACCCGGGGTTACGCCGCCACTGTGGCGCCGACGAGGGGTCGAACGCTTGACCGGACCCTCTGCGCCAGGGGCCGGAGGCTAAGGCCGGCCGCGCAGCGGCGACTTAGCCGCAGGCCGCACCGTGCTCGCGCCGGCCTCCGCCGCGCGCGAGCACACCGGGCACCGGCTCCATCCAGAAGACCCAAAGACAAACAGCACGGAGCCGCCGGGAGACCGCGCTCTCCCGGCGGCGCAGTTCCGCTATCCCTCGGGCGAAGAGCGCAGCTCTTCGCCCGAGCCCAACGAGCGGGGGCGCAGCACCCGCTCGTAAAGGGCGACCAGCCGCTCGGCCAGGAGCGGCCAGGCGTACGCGCTCTCTGCGAGCTCGCGCGCCGCACGGCCCATCTCGGCCCGCACGGGCTCGTCGGCGAGGAGGCCTGCGATCGAGTCCGCCAGCGCCTCCGCGTCACCCGGTGGCGTGAGCACGCCCGTCTCCGGCGTGACGACCTCGCGGTAGCCGGGGATGTCCGAGGCGACGACCGGTGTCGCACACGCGAGGGCGCGGGTGATGACCATCCCGAAGCTCTCGTTGCCGAGCGAGGGCGCGACGAGCAGCTTCGCCGCCGAGAGCTCCTCCGTCAGTCTCGCATCGGAGAGGTAGCCGAGCACGTCGATCCCGTCGTCCGACACGCGCAGGCGGGTCAGCAGCAGGCGCACGGCGAGCGGGTCGGCGCCGATCAGGCGCAGGCGAAGGCCGCTGCGGCGCAGGAGCGGCCACGCGCGCAGCAGCACCGGGAGCCCCTTGCGCGGGTCGTGGCGGCCGAGGAAGACGATCCCGTCGCCTCGCCCGGCCGAATCGACGAGCTCGGGCAGGTCGACCCCGTTCGGGATCACCTCGTACTCACCGGCGACGTACGCCGCCGCCGTCCGGCGCGCCTGCTCCGAGACGGCGATCCGCAGGTCGATCCGCTCGGCGAGGAAGCCGAACAGGACCTGCGCCCACACGCGCCAGGCGGAGTCGCCCGCGGCATGGAACGTCGCGACGACCGGGCCGTCCCAGAGGGCGAGCGCGGCCGGGCTGAGGATCGGCGCGAGCGGCTCGTGCACGTGCAGCAGGTCGAAGCCCTCCCGGGCGAGCGTGCGCCGCAGCCGCGGCACCGTCGCGGGGCTGAGGACGAGGTTCGAGAGGGCGCCGTTTCCCGGCACGATCACCGAGCGGCCGAGCGGGATCACTCCCGGCGGCGGCTCCCCGTGCCGGCCCTGGCGCGGGTGGAGGACGCGGCTGAACGAGCCGGGGGGATCGTTGCCGATCAGCAGGCGCGTCTCGACCCCGCGCGCCTCGAGCGCGCGCGCCTGGGCCTCGGCGTGGTCGACGACGCCGCCGCCGAAGGACCACGAATACGGAACCACGATCCCGACCTTCATCGCGGCCGTCTCGCGAGCAGCAGCGCGAGAGTCCCGCCCGCGAGCAGGAGCTGGAGCGCGGCGGGCAGACCCTCGCCGTGCCGTCCGCCGCCGCGGTGAAAGAGCTTCTCCCCACGGAAGCGAAGCCACGGCACGACGTGCTCGACGTCCGGGAACGCGGCCGCCGCCCCGCCGAGCACGGCCGGGTCGAGCGGGCCGCGCCGCGCGGCGAGCAGCGCGAGCGCGAGTACCCCGCTCCCGATCTCGAAGCTCTGCGAGGGAATGTCCTCGTGCGGGACCTGGTCGCCGGCGAGATGGAGCGGCGGGCCGAGCAGGAGCGCGAGCGGACGGGAGCGGGCGAGCGCACCTGCGGCGGCGCCCGTGGCCACATGGAGCGAGACGATCACCCGGCCCATGATGGCGTATGCTCCCCGCGTGAGCCTTTTCGACCGGCTGCGCAACCTGCTCTCGGGGCCACCCCGCGTCGCGGACGGAGGCGATCCCGAGGCTGCCGCCGCCCTGCACGAGGAGTACGGCACGCCGGACGCGGGCGAGGCCGACCTCGAGCGGATGGCAGAGACCGGGGGCGGCCCCACCTACGCGGCCGGCGGCTACGCGCGCGACGCCGGCTTCGGAGCCTCGGAGGCGGCCGAGGCGGCGGAGGACGACCTCGAGTCCGAAGCAGCCCCGCCGGATCCCGCTCCCTGACAGTCCAGCTCGGCTAGC